>JAFTEL010000047.1 GCA_017453685.1 Clostridia bacterium | reverse complement strand
GATGGAGGCGGAACACCTCGGTGCCTGCGATCGCCATCCCGATCTCTTTTTTCAGCTTGAGGTTGCTCATGACCAGATTCGCGTAGGCGAGCGCCGCGGGCAGAATCTCTTTCTTGGCCATGTCCAGCATGGTCAGCGCCTCGATGTTGTTGATCTTGCAATAGTTGTCCAGCATGATCTCGCAGCGCGAGGCGATCTCGTTCTTCGTGAAAATGCGGTGCTTCGTGAACAGCTCCACGTTCTTTTCACTCACGAACAGCGGCACCGCGTCCGCCGTGGTGCGCAGGTTGAACAACCCTCTGCGCTCGGCTTCAGCGACCCATTCGGCGGAATAGTTGTTGCCGTTGTAGATGATGCGCTTGTGCGCCTTGATCATCTGCGCCATCCAGGCGGTGGCGAGCGGAACGATCTTGTCCTTCGGCTGCCCTTCCAGTTGGTCGGACAGTTCATCCAGCACGTCGGCGACCGCCGTGTTGAGCACAATGTTGGCGTCGGCAACGGAGACGGAGGAACCGATCATGCGGAACTCGAACTTGTTGCCGGTGAAGGCGAAGGGCGAGGTGCGGTTGCGGTCGGCCGTGTCCTTTTTGAAATCGGGCAGGACTTCCACGCCGGTCTGCACCTGTTCGGCCTTTTTGTTGTCGCCGTGTTCGCCCTTTTCGATGGCTTCCAGAATATTGGTCAGCTCGTCGCCGAGAAACACGGAGAGAATGGCGGGCGGCGCTTCGCTCGCGCCCAGACGGTGGTCGTTGCCCGCGCCGGCGGCGCTGATGCGCAAAAGATCCTGATTGCGGTCGACCGCCGCGATCACGGCGCACAGGAACACGAGAAAGGTCAGGTTATCCTGCGGCTTTTTGCCGGGCTTGAATAAGTTTTTGCCGCTGTCGGTGGAAAGCGACCAGTTGTTGTGCTTGCCGCTGCCGTTCACGCCCGCAAAGGGCTTTTCATGCAGCAAACATGCCAGCCCGTGCCGTTCGGCGACCTTTTTCATCATTTCCATGGTCAGCTGGTTCTGATCGACCGCCGTGTTGGTGCTTGCGTAGACCGGCGCCAGCTCATGCTGCGCGGGCGCGGCTTCGTTGTGCTCGGTTTTGGCGTAAACGCCCAGCTTCCACAGCTCCTCGTTCAGATCCTGCATATACGCCATCACGACCGGCTTGATCGCGCCGAAATAGTGGTCGTCCAGCTCCTGCCCCTTCGGCGGCTTCGCGCCGAACAGGCTGCGTCCGGTGATGACGATATCCTTGCGCTGATTGTATAAATCTTTGTCGATCAAAAAGTATTCCTGCTCCGCGCCCACGGTGGAATTGACGCGCTGCACGTCGGTTTCGCCCAGCAGATGCAGCAGGCGAACCGCCTTGGCGTTGATCACTTCCATGGAACGCAGCAGCGGCGTTTTGGTGTCGAGCACTTCGCCCGAATAGGAGCAGAACACCGTGGGGATGCACAGAGAATCATCCTTGATGAAGGCATAGGAGGTCGGGTCCCACGCGGTGTAGCCCCGCGCCTCAAAGGTGGCGCGCAGCCCGCCGGAAGGGAAGGAGGACGCGTCAGGCTCGCCCTTGATCAGCTCCTTGCCGGAAAACTCCATGATCGCCCGCCCGTCCGGCTGGGGCGAAACAAAGCTGTCGTGCTTTTCGGCGGTGATGCCGGTGAGCGGCTGGAACCAGTGGGTGTAGTGGGTCGCGCCCTTTTCAATCGCCCAATCCTTCATCGCGGCGGCCACGGCGTTGGCGACCGTCAGGTCGAGCGCCTTGCCTTCCTCGATGGTTTTGTGCAGGGATTCATAGGTGTCGGCCGGCAGCCTTTGGCTCATGACGCTGTCGTTGAACACAAGGCTGCCGAATATTTCAGGTACGTCTTTCATCTGTCAGTTAAGACCTTTCCTGTATCTTACGGATTCAGACCGTTGCTTTCCAGCAGTTCAAAGTCCGCTTCGTCCACAACGCCGTCCTCGTTCACGTCGGCGGCGTCGTTTGCGGCCGCGCCGACGTCGCCGTCGGTCAGCAGACCGTTGCTGAGCAGACCGGCCAGATAAGCGTCAAAGCCGTCAAATCGGTCGTCGCCGTTCACGTCGCCCTTGACGCTGACCGCGATGGCGCCGCGGAGCGTGTCGCCGCTGTACAGCTCGATCACACTGCCGGTGGTGAGCTTTCCGGCGGCGGTCAGATCGTTGCCGTTCGTGTCAAGGAAGCGGGTCACCAGATTGTCGGCAAAGTTCTTCGCCACTTCCGAGACCGCAAGGTTGCTGGTTCTGGGGGAAGAAATGATCAGCTCGCTGCCCATCTGCACAACGGGCAGAACGTTGATCTGCTCGGGGTCGTCAAGGTCGGGCACGTCAATGCTTCTCGCGGCGCTGAAAACGCCGTCCTTCGCGGTGCAGCTCACGGCCTTGTAGCCGTAGCCTTCCGCTTCGCCGCCCACGAGCGTGCCGACCTCAAGGTCGAGCTTGCCGTTGTAGAGCACGACGTAATCCTTCACGCGGAAGGTGAGGGTCGCTACCGTGCCGGCGGCGTCGAGCAGCTCGGTGTCGATGGTGGCAAAAAACACCTTGTTGGCGGTGTATTCGGCGTTGGCCACAAAGTAAGCGCCGGCGGCCGAGCCCTTGGTGACGCTGACCGGTTCGAGCACGTCTTTGTCGTAAGCCACGGTGAACTCACCCGCGCAGAAACCCGCGCTGCCGGTGACGTTCACGTCCACATCCACGGTTTCGCCGGGCTGGACGGCCATGGTGTTGCTCACCGTGAAGGTCGGCGCCTGGGCGGCCTGAGCCAGAAACACGGTGGAGAACAGGCCGCACAGCATGGCGGTCAGCAGAATGACGGAATAAACTTTTTTGGCAGTAAGGCTCATAGGGGAACCTCCGTTTCAGTAAATTTTTATGGTTATGCGGGGCTTGCCGTTAATACCGGCCGCGGAAGAGGGTAAACAGGCGGTTGAGCAGAACGCCGAGGATGCATTCAAACCGGTTGGTTTCGGTCGCGCCGTCCAGAATTTTGGAGCCGCTCTTCAGCGCGGTTTCGGACAGGGTGACGACCCGGGAATCGTAATCGGTGCTGCCCTCGTGCAGGGTGATCAGGCGGGCGCCGCGGCTGTGGCTCTGCCCGTAGGAGTGGAAGGTGCAGCCGGGGGTGTTCACCACGTCGACGCCCATGATGTTGGCGGTGTAGGCGTTGGTGTGGTCGTGGCCGGAGAACACGGCGACGGTGCCGATGCGGGAGAGCGTATCAAGCTCGCCGTAGTTTTTCGCGCCGGGGCAGGGCGCTTCGCCGAGGAAGCCTCTGATTTTGAACAGGTTGGGGATGAGCAGGTATTCGTGGTTGTTGCAGAACTTGCTCAAAACGCCCATCTTGGTGTTGACCACCGGGTAAAGCTCATCCATGATCTCGCCCACAACAATGTGCTGGAACGCCATGGAGGGAACAGTGCCGCCGTTGCGGCGGGTGAGCTGAGAGTTGACGTCCATCATGTAGTCAAGCTGGTCGGCATGCACGCAGCCGTAGCCCTCTTCGCCGTCGTCGCCCATTTCATACGCGCCGGAATCGAGCATCCACAGATTGTAAGCGTCCCGATCGGGGTCGGCGGAGGCTTTGACCACAAGGTTCTGTGTGCCCACGCCGTACAGCTCGGGTTTGTCGTCGTTGGCCAGGCAGTATACGCCGCCGTATTTCTGATACTGGCTGAGCAGGTATTCGTTCACGCGGTCGTGGTCTTCTTCGCTGTTGGTTTTGGCGATCTGCTGGTGGTCGTGGTTGCCGAACACGAGCGTGAAATTCGTTTGCTCCTCCACAAAAACGGTCGCGAGCTGCTCAATGCATTTGGCGGCCTGTCCTTCGGGGTCTTCACAGCCGGAATCGCCCACCGTGTTGTCGCCGCCGAGCACGACGAGGTCGGGCCGGGTGCTTTGGATCGCTTCATGGATGAACTGAATGGTTTCGGACGCGATCGGGTAATCGTCCTGTACGTCGCAGATGTGCAGGATTTTGAATTCGCCGTTTTTGTCAAAGGCGAGGGCGGGGGCGGCTCCTGCGCCCGCAAACGCGATGCAGCAGCAGGAGAAAGCCAACGCAAGGCAAAGCAGTACGGATAACGCTTTCTTCATGAAAAAGATCCTTTCTGTGAAGTAGTCGAAGGGGAGCGGCGCGCTGTAAGGCGCAAAGCACTTCCTTCCGCCAATACTTATACAGATGCATCATACCACGTTTGCGCCTTTCTTTCAAGATGTATTTATAATTTATTATAAAACAATAACGGATTCAATCAAAAAAGCAGCAGACCGACGGCTCGATCTGCTGCTCTGTCCGAGGATTCTTATTTCAGTTCAAAGGATTCGCAGTCAACACATTGCGGCTGCGTGGGGTTGGTTTCGTGGGTGCCGATGGTCACGCAGTTGAGCGAGCAGTAATCGGCCTGACCGCAGTGGTGGCGGCAGTTGCTGACGGTGCAGTGGATGCTGTCGTTTTTGTGGCAGGAATGCTCCATGGTTTCACCTCCGGTTTTCTTGTTGCTCTTATTCTTTGCCGGAGGGCGGCCATTATTCCTGTCGGTTGGTGGAATTCAGCGAATTTTTGATGGTCTGCGGGTCGATTTTATCTTTGAAAAACCGGATCGTTTTGGTCAGCCGGTTGAGCGTGTTCGGATCCCAGTCGCTTTGCGGCGCGGGCTTGACGCCCAGCCGGTGGAGCAGGGGCGTTACGGCGGCGAACCGGCGGCAGAAGGATTCGTAATCCAGATTGTCCGGCTTCGTCCAGCCGCGCTCCGCCACGGCGGCAAAGCGGGGGAACGCCATGTAGCAAAGGCGGTCAAAGTCGCTGATATACTCCGTCCAGAGCGGCACGGTCACGCCGATGACGTGCTTTTTCATAATGGGCGCGACGCCCTCAAAAACGGGGTCGTATTCGTAGGTTTTCTTCACCGGGGTCATGCTGTAGGGGTAGTCGCAGTAATAATAAGAAAACGGGCAGGCGATCACGCTGCTGCCGCGGTTGGCCCAGACGGCGCTTTTGCCGCGGCGATCCATCCACATCTGCACCGTGGCGCTTTCATCCAGATTGTTCCCGTTCAGACTTTCGTTCCAGACGATCACCTGTTTGCCTTTTTCGGCCAGACGCGCGATCAGGCGGTTGGTGAACCAACCCTGCAATTCATCGTAATTCTTCAGCCCCAGTTCTTCTTTTCTGGCGCGGCATTTCGGGCACTTTTCCCAATAGGTTTTCGGCGCCTCGTCGCCGCCGAGGTGGATATACTTTGACGGGAACAGCTCGCTGATTTCATCCAGCAGCTCAAACAAAAAGTCAAACGTGTTTTCATTGCCCGCGCAGAGCAGGTTGTTGAAAATGCCCTGCTTGGTTTCAAGCGGAATGGCGAGACGGCGGCAGGAGAGCGCGGGGTAGGCGGCGATCAACGCCGTCGCGTGGCCGGGCACGTCCAGCTCGGGGATGACCTCAATGTGCCGTTCGGCGCAGTAGGCGACGAGGCCGCGGATCTGCTCCCTGGTGTAGAAGCCGCCGTAGCGTTCTTTGATGTGTTCGCCCCCGAAGTCGGAGGAATCGCGGTAGGAGCCGACCGAGTTGAGCAGGGGAAAGCGTTCGCTTTCGATGCGGAAGCCCTGATCGTCGCTCAGGTGCCAGTGCATCTTGTTGAATTTGAACAGAGCGGCCGCGTCGATGAGCTTTTTCAATTCGTCCACGCTCTGCATATGGCGCGCGCTGTCGATGAGAAAGCCGCGGTAGGCAAAGGCGGGGCGGTCGGTGATGCGCAGGCAGGGCACTTCCGCGCCGGTTTTCAGTTGCTTCAGGGTCTGCTCCGCCCGGAAAAAGCCACAGTCGGTTTTGGCGGTGACGGTCACGCCCGTGTCGTCGATCTCAATGGCGTAGCCTTCATCGCCATATGTACCGGTCTCGTCGGTCTGCTTTGTCAGGCGGTCAAGCACGGCGGCGTTCACCGTGCCGCCCAGCATCTCGACTTCTTCAGGGGTTGGAATCACGTTCAGCTTTTTCATGTTTTTTCCTCCGGTCAATACGGACAGGGGTGCGCGTCAACGATTTGCTCCGTATTTTGCGTATTTCACAAATATATGTAGGGGCAAAGCCCCAAATGTTTTTCACGTCAGTGGTCGGTGCTGTCGGCCTGTGTGATCGTTGCGCCGTCCGCCTGTGTGCGGAACAGCAGGGAAATGCACCAGATGCCTGCCAGAGCGACCAGCGTATAGACGATGCGGCTGAGCACGGCGGTCTGACCGCCGAAGATCCAGGCCACCAGGTCAAATTTGAACAGGCCGATGCTGCCCCAGTTGAGCGCGCCGATGATCACGAGCGTGAGGGCTGTTTTGTCTAACATAAAACTCACTCCTTTAACCATGTTGGTCGGTTATAGCTTAACCGAAGGAGGTGAGATTATACCTTTAGTAACCGCTGATTTAATCGGGGTGTGCAGATTGATGAGAGGATTCTTCGTCAGATGAAACAAAAAACACAGGCAATACTGGATGTATTAACGAGTATTTTTGTGATATCTGACGGAGAATAATCCATCAAGATGTGCACCTGCGATTGAATTAGTGGTTACTTTATGATTCGCCGAAATCCATCAAATGCAGCGCGCGGATCTCGTTGGATTCGATCTGCGACGTGACGGACAGCGCGTGGTTTTCCAGATAATCGCTTTCGCTGTTAGAATACGCCTGCCGCCGCAGCTGCTGAATTATGGCGTCGGCGGTTTTTTCCACGATCTGCTGCTTTTGTGCAATCGTTCCGTCGGCGTTCGGCGTTGTCAGCAGTTTTTCAAAATCATCATAAAACGCGGCAAAACGCGGCAGCTTTTTCAACGCGCGAAACCGCCATTTGTAATAGGGCAGGTACTCGCCGCTCAATGCGAACATCAGCCGCAGCGCGTGGTGGGTGAATTCAAACAGCGCCGTCTGCGCCGCCAACGGCTCACCGTGGCGGCAGCAGCGCATGAAGTTATACTGCCCGCTTTGCGCCGCCAGCGCGCAGTGCGCCGCGATTTTTTTGCGTTTCACGTCGAGCGGCATACCGTTTTTCAGCGTGTCGCGCACGCGCGTCATTTCGCCGAGCGGGTCGGTGAAGATTTCGCCGTTCACCGCCTGCGCCAGGGCGTGCTCCGGCAGATAGAACCACTCCCGCCACGTCTGCGGCGGATCGGATTGGCCGATGGCGCCGCGCAGAAATTCGGGGATGGTCTTCACCCCGAACTTGCCCACGGGGAAGCTGCTTTTCGCTTCCAGCTTCACGCCCATGAATTCGTCGGGCAGGCGGTTGTAGGCGCGGAGCAGCCGGAAGCCGATCTCGGCCTCGTCCTCCTCGGTCAGCCACAGCGCGAAGCCCGCAAAAAAATCGTGGTCGCGCGAAGTCTCATCGTCGAACCCGAAGCATTCCGAGCCCGCGCCGCAAACGCCCGCGGCGATGCGGTCTTCATACGCGGCAAACTGCCCGCGCAGCATCGGGCGGCCGTATTCTTCAAAGAATAAGCGGCAAATGTCAAGCCCCTGCATAAATCTTCTCCGCTCTGGTTTCGATCTCTTTGGCCATCAGAAAATAGCCGTGCGCCCCGAATGCGGGCGCGCATTTTCTGCACACAAAGGCGTAGTAACCGTCGTGCTTCAACGTCGGTTCGTTCAGCAGGGCGTAAGCCCGTTGGATCAGCCCGTCCACCTTGTCGTCGTCGCCGAAATACAAGTCGGCCATGTTCAGGCAGGTGATCGCCGCCTCGGGCGCGCGGTCGGGCGAAACGGTCATGATTTTCAGCGCTTTTTCAAAGCACGCCAGCGCTTCTTCGGTTCGGCCGAGGTCGGCCAGCGCCAGCCCCATATTGTTGTAAAGCGCGCCGAACAGCACGTCGTTTTCCTTCAGGTTTTCCTTGTATATTCTTTCCGCTTTTTCATAGAGCGGCAGCGCCTGCTGCGCCATATCAAAGGTCTTGTAAACCGTGGCGGCGTTGATATAGACTGTGGCGGTCGAGACCAGATGCCCCACGCCGAGCGCTTCAATGATCTTCAAGCCGTTTTCAACGGCGGAAAGCGCCTCGTCTTTTTCGCCGTTTTTGCGGTGCAGCCCCATCAGCTCGCTGTAGACCGCCAATTGCCCGCGCAGGTCGCGCAGTTGCTTCGCCTCCGCCAGCCAGTAGGATAAAATGCGCCTGGCTTCGCCGTATTCCTCGCGGTTGAGCGCGTCGTCGATCTTGGCAATGATCTGCGGCACGGGGATGCTGCCCTGCTGCGCGGCGGGGTCATGATCGTAAAACTCCTTGCCCGAGCAGAGCGGGCAGGCGGGTTCTTTATAGTCAAATGCGTCTAAACTCATACGTCTTTCATCGCCTTCTTGAAAATATGGCTGAGCTTGATGAGCGGGTAGGCGACGACGGTCAGGATGCCGCCCTTGATGGCGTTGAGCGCGGTGGCGCTGAGGATGGCGCCCTTGAGCGCCGGGCCGTCCACCGTGAAATGCATAAAGTAGCGGAAGTAGGGCGGCACGATCAGCGCGTTGCCGATGACGCCGACGACCAGGATGGAAACGATGCCGCACACGGCCGCGAGCACAAAGCCCTTGACGTTTTGCTTTTTACGCCAGATCAGCGCGAACGGAACCACGTAAGCGACGCCGACGAGGAAATTCATGATGTTGCCGAAGCCCATGGTGGAGCCGAGCCCGCGCACGAGGAGCTGAAGCAGATTTTTCACCAGCTCTACGACCACGCCAAACACGGGCGTGAACAGAATGCTGCCCAGCAGCACCGGCACGTCGCTCAAATCGAACTTCAGGTGAGCGACGAACGGGATCTCGAACAGGTACAGCACGAAGGCAATGGCGGAGAACAGGGCGCCGAAGACGAGCATTTGGACGTTTTTGTTTTTCATATCATTTCCCTCCCGGAATAATTTGCTTACACGGAAATTTATCATTCTGATTTTCTGACCGCAGTGTAGCACAAGCGGTTTCTTTTGTAAAGCAGGTACGATTCTGTGCCATACTTACCCGAAGGAAACGATTGCACCTTCGGGGAATCAACCTCTTAATTCTTACTTCTTAACTCTTACTTGGTTCCTGCTTTCGCCATCACGTCGATGGCCTGTTGTTAATTCTCAGCTTCATAATAATAGGAATAGTCAATTCCCTTCATAAACATTTCGCGTTCGTCAATCGCGTCGGTCAGCGCGTTCCCGATCAGGTCAAGGATCCATCTGTTGTCATATGGGCTTTTTTCCATGGCGTTCAGATAGTCTTTTTTATCGATTTTGCTCCAATCCACACATTTGGCAAGCCTTTTTTTCAAGATCAGATCAAGCCATATCCTCATACTTCGACCGTTTCCCTCCATAAATGGGTGGGCAATATTCATTTCGATATATTTTTTGATAATTTCAGCCAACGTGTGCTCCGGCATTGCTTCGATCCTTTTCAGATTTTCCGGCAAGTACAGGGCGTTTGCAAAAACAAAACCGCCTTTGCTGATGTTTTTGCTTCTGATCTGACCGGCAAAATCATATAATCCGCCGAAAATGAACGCATGGATTTGCTGAAGCCCCCGGAACGTTCCGATTTCAATGCTGTTGATTGCTCCGCTTTCAAACAGATCATAGGCTTTCTGCTTGCTTTTTTCATCCAGTGAATCCCCGACAGAAGAGAGCCAATGCAGAAAAACATCTTTTTTCGGGCTTTTGACAATTGCCATCAGGACGGTAAGCATTTCATCGTTGATGACGTCGGTTTTATATTGCTTACCATCGGCTGCGGTTAATTTCAGTTGTTTGCAATTTGCAAACAACTCAGCATGGCGTCGTTTCAGCGTCGCCCAATATACGCGCGGATTATTCGTTTCGACGATCGCCGATACGATGTCTGCCGCACAAAGCCACCATTTTGAAGTGTCTTCATCCCAAACGGAGCGAACGGGAACGTGGTCAAAAAAACGGATTGACGTTTTAACACTACTCACAGTTAACCTCCTTGGAATATCGCTCGTCGATCCTTTTACAGCCTTGCCACATAGTCGGCCAGCGCGAAGGCAATATTAAAATGTCCGGCGTCGTGCTGCGTGTCTTTGATCTGGCCCGGCTTCACGCGCGCGTCCCATTCCGGCGCGTCGAGCAGATCGCCGCTTGTGAAAAAGACGTACAAGTCCAGCTTCCTGAAGTCGCACATCGCCTGCATCCCGGCGCATTCCATTTCAACGGAAAGGCAGCCGTCCGCCCTGCGCTTTTCAAAATTGTTTCTCGTTTCCCGATAAAACGCGTCGGTCGTCCACGTTTTGCCCAACACAAAGGGGATGCCGCTTTGCTGCATGAAATCCGCCACAACGGGCGCGTGATTCACTTTGATATAATCGGCAGCGGGCGCGTAGTGGTAAGAGGTGCCCTCGTCGCGATACGCTTCGGTCGGCACCATCACCTTGCCGCGCGCGATTTCTTTATCCAGACAGCCCGCTCCGCCGAAGAGGATGAATTTTTGGCAGTCGATTGCGGCGGCGGCCTCCTCCGTGAACCCAACCGCCGCGGGCGCGCCCACGGTGGTTTTGAAAAACGCGATCGTTTTGCCGTTGTGGTCGATCGCGTAGATCGGCGCTTCTCCGCCGGCAGAGCGCAGCGCGGCGATTCTTTCGGCGCCGTAGTTTTCCACGGCGGCTTTTTCGATCAGATGAGAAAAGGTGAGGATGCACACGTCGGCCTTCGGCGCGTTTTCGTTCTTCTTCGGGTTGATGATCGCGGGCGAACGATCGTCAAAGCTGTCGGTGATCATGATTTTGCCTCCGTAAAGCGGAATTTGTCACTTGGAAAGACTGATCCAGTATCTCTCCAAATACACTTTTTCATTCGGCTCATATACTGAAGACTCGTATACTCCTCCGTTCGCAAGGATAGTTTTACGACTGCCCTCATTGTTATCGATGCAAGTGATCAGCACATTATCAATGCCAAGCTCTTTACATTTAGGCAAGGCTGTTTTGAGCATTTGAGATGCATAACCCTTGCGGCGCTCACTCGGAGCAACAGAATACCCGATATGACCACCGTATTTTTCAAGGTAGTCGTTGAAATAATGCCTGATTTGAAGCATTCCGACAATCTTGTCATCTTCTTTTCTGACAAATATGTACTGTGTTGCAGGAATCAAACCATCCGGTACTGTTTCTATTCTCTTACTGTTTTCACAGAACTCTATCCATTCCTTCGGATCCTCGATACGCCTGAGCGATCCCGTACCATCCATGGAACTGCCACTGACGAGAAATTCCTGTCTGTATGCACGGATCTGCTCCTTATATTCGATTGTAGGCTCTATCAGTTTCATAAATCGCCACTCCTACAAACTTCGATTTGTCGAGCTGATGCTCGACGCGATATATCGCCTTATGGCGATTCGATATATTGTCCTGTGGACAATTCGATATATGCTCACATCGTTCGCATTCGATATGATATAAATTCCTTCATGCCCCGCAGGGCATATCGAGTGCGAAGCACATATCGAATCCCGAAGGGATATATCGCAAATTCCGTCAGGAATTTATATCGCGGCGTAATCCGGCTCAGCCGGATTACGCCTTCGCCATCACATCAATGGCCTGCCGCAGCAGGGCGACGGGCGAATCGGTCAGAGTGGTTTTCAGGGCGAGATACGGCTGCGCCGCGGCGTTGATGGAAACGCGGCTGCCCATGGCGGCGGCGAGCGCGCCCACGCGGTTGATGTCGATCTTATCGAAATACAGAATCATGCTGCTGCCTTTCTGTCCGATCTCGTAAATCCCCAGATCGGCAGCGGCGTTGCGCAGGAGCGATACGCTCACAAGTCCCTGCACGCAGTCGGGCGGGTCGCCGAAGCGGTCGATCAGCTCGTCCAGCACGTCCTGCGCGTCCTCCTCGCTGCGGATGTCGGCAATGCGGCGGTACATGGCGAGCTTCTGCGGTACGGAGGCAATGTAGCTTTCGGGAATGTGCGCGTCGATGCGCAGGTCGATGAGGCATTTCTTTTCCGCCTTGGGCGGTTCTTCGCCCTTTTCCTCGCTCACGGCCTCGCTGAGCATTTCCACATACATCTCGTAGCCGACGGCTTCCATGTGTCCGTGCTGTTCCGCGCCCAGAATGTTGCCCGCGCCGCGCAGCTCCAGATCGCGCAGAGCGATGCGGAAGCCCGAGCCGAATTCCGTGAATTCGCGGATCGCCTCCAGCCGGTGGGCGGCGACTTCGCTGAGTTCCTTCCCGCGGGTGAAGGTGAAATAGGCGCTCGCGCGGCGGGCGCTGCGCCCGACCCGGCCGCGGATCTGATACAGCTGCGCCAGCCCCATGCGGTCGGCGTTGTCGATGATGAGCGTGTTCACGTTCGGCACGTCCACGCCGGTCTCGATGATCGTCGTGCAGACCAGCACGTCGACCTCGCCCTCGAGCAGCGACTGCCACACGCCGCTGAGTTCTTCCTCCGTCATCTTGCCGTGCGCCACGGCGAAGCGAACGTCGGGCATGGCGGCGCGCAGCCTGGCGGCGACGCGCTCGATATCCTCCACGCGGTTGTGCAGGTAGTAGACCTGACCGCCGCGGCGCGTTTCGCGTTCGATCGCCTGGACGACGATATCCGTATCGTATTCGATCACATAGGTCTGCACGGGGTGGCGATCCATCGGCGCTTCTTCCAGCGTGGACATATCGCGGATGCCCGTCATCGCCATGTTCAGCGTGCGCGGGATGGGGGTCGCCGAAAGCGTGAGCACGTCTACATTCGGGTAAAGCTCTTTCAGCTTTTCCTTCTGAGCCACGCCGAAGCGCTGTTCCTCATCCACGATCACAAGCCCTAAGTCGCGGAATTGAACATCGTTGGAGATGAGTCGGTGTGTTCCCACGATAATATCGATCGATCCACGTTTCAGCCCCTTCAGAATGCTCTCCTGTTCTTTCGGGGTGCGGAAGCGGGAGATCATATCGCAGGTGATGGGGAAGGTGTCGAACCGTTTTTTGATGGTTTGATAGTGCTGCATGGCGAGCAGCGTCGTCGGCACGAGAAACGCGCATTGCTTGCCGTCCGCCACGCATTTGAACGCGGCGCGCAGCGCCACCTCGGTCTTGCCGAAACCGACGTCGCCGCAAAGCAGCCGATCCATGGGGTGCGGCTGTTCCATATCGTGCTTGATCTCGTCGATGCAGCGCAGCTGATCGTCGGTCTCGTCGTATTCAAACCGCCGCTCGAAGTCGCTCTGCATATCAATATCGGGCGAAAAAGCGTAGCCCGGGATCTCCAGCCTTTTCTTATACAGCGCGATCAGTTCCGCCGCCATATCCTTCACGGCGGCTCTCACGCGGCTGCGCGTCTTTTGCCATTCCGCGCTGCCCAGCCGGTTGAGCGTCACGGTTTTGCTTTCGCTCCCCGGACCGATGTATTTGCTCACCAAGTCCAGCTGCGTGACCGGCACGTAGAGCACGCCGTCCTTGGCGTAGCGAATTTTGATATAGTCCTTGGTCGTGCCGGAAACGTCCATGCTCACGATCCCGTCAAACATGCCGATGCCGTGAATGGTGTGAACGATATAATCCCCGCGGTGCAGCTCGTCCAGACTGTTGAACGCGTGCGCCTTGTTCTTTTTCGGCTTGCGCTTGTGCTGCGACAGATTTGCCTGCCGCGAGCCGTAGGTGATGACCAGCAGTTTTTCGGAGGGGTATTCAAACCCGAACGAAAAGCTGCCCGTCAGGACGCTCACGCAGTTCGGCGGGAACGCCGCCGGCGGCACGGGCAGGAACAGGCTGTTGACGTCTTCCGCCGCCAGTTCGTCGCGCAGCGCCTTCGCTGCTTTTTCCGTGCCGGCGAATACGGCGACCTTCGCGCCTCTCGCCAACGCGGGGCGGACGTCGTCCAGCAGATCGTCCAGCCGCCCCGTCCACGGCGGGAGCTGGCGGGCGGACACGGTCACTAAATTCTTCACGGGGGTGTCGAAGCTGCCCCGCGCCAGATTGTCGAAATAGAGCGCTTTCTTTTTTTCGTAAAGGCTCACCAGCCGGTCAAACGGGATGGAAAAGGTGTCCATGCCCTTGGAGAGCACGCCCTCGGCGAACATGGCCTTGATATCCTCCTGCATCAGCTTTTCCGCCGCCTGCGCGTGCAGCTTGACGGCGGAGGTCTCGCAGACGATGAGCATATAATCCTGCGCGTAGTCGAAGATCGTCGAATCCGTGCCGTAGAGCAGGGGAATGTAGCGGTCGAGCGATTCGATGCGTACGTCGTTTTTCAGTTTGTCAATGTCTTCTTCCAGCTGGGCTTTGACCTTGGCGGCGTTTTTGCCCTTGACGGAGTCGATCTGTTTGCGGATCAGGTCGATGAGCGACTGAGCGCTTTCAAACAGCACGCTCGTAGCGGGCGTGATGCGGATTTCGCCGATCTGCTCCGTCCGCCGCTGGGTCTCGGGGTCGAAATAGGCGATGTTGTCCACCGTGTCGCCCCATAATTCCAGCCGCACGGGGTAGGGCGAAGAGGGCGGGAACACGTCGATCAGACCGCCGCGCACCGAGAACTGCCCCTTGCCCTCGACCAGCTCGCTGCGCACGTAACCGGCGGCGATCAGGTCGGCGGCGATCATCTCCGTGGCGATCTCGCTGTCCTGCCCGATGACCATGGTGTTGCGGCGCAGCACCTTCGGCGGCATGGTGAACTGCAGCGCGGCTTCCGCGCTGAGGATCACCGCGTCGGGCTCGCCCTCGAGCATGGCGGACAGCACGCCCAGCCGCTGCTGCTCGTATTCGCGGGAATGGGCCTGGGTCGGGCGAAAGCTCAGATCAGCCGCCGGAAACACGAAGGCGGCGGTGCCCATGGCTTCCAGATCGCTCTGCAGGCGGGAGGCGTTTGCCTCATCAGGCACGATGACCAGCGCTTTCTTTTTCTTTTCTTCGCATAATGAATGGATGAAATGCGCTTTATGGATATGCGAAAGGCCGAGAACTCCCATGGGCAGGCGGTTTTGGTCAACTGCCCCGGAAAGCTCCCGGTATTCGTAGAGTGGTTCAATTGCTTGGCTGTAACAGGACATGTGTGCTTCCTTAATGGCTGTATCGGCTCATGGCTTCGTCGATATTGCCTTCCACCATCAGCTCCAGCGCATCGCACGCCTTCGCCATGGCTTGCTTTATCTGTTCGGCGTCGTCTTTTGTGAAGTGCGACAGCACGTAATCGGCCAGATCGTAATCGGGGTTCGGCTTGGCGCCGATGCCCAGCTTGATGCGGGGGAACGCGTCGCTGTTGAGCAAAAGCAAAATGCTCTTGACGCCGTTGTGCCCGCCGTCCGACCCCTTGCGGCGAATCCGCAGCCCGCCGCAGGGCAGCGAAATATCGTCAAAGATCACGATCACTTTTTCGGGCGGAATTTTATAGAAGCTGCAGCAGGCCTCCACCGCTTCCCCGCTGAGGTTCATGAAGGTCTGCGGTTTCATCAGAATACAGCGGTGCCCGTTGAGCGTCGTGTCGCAGATGACGGATTTGAATTTGATCTTGTTGATCTTCACGCCCAGCCGATCCGCGAGCAGATCGAGGCACAAAAAGCCGGCGTTGTGGCGTGTGGTCTCGTATTGCCGCCCGGGATTGCCCAGCCCGACGATCAGGTATTCCGGCGTTCCCGCGGGAGACTTGTTTTTTGAGAAGAACATGGCGTTTTCCTATTCTGTGTATGTTTCATGAATATCGACAAATCGGAATTTGTCTTTGACAAATTCCGAAGCGATATAAATTCCTGACGGAATTTTCGATATATCCCTATGGGATTCGATATGTGCTGCGCACTCGATATGCCCTGCGGGGCAAGAAAAGGAATTTATATCATATCGAATGCGAACACAAGTGAGCGTATATCGAATTGCCCTTAGGGCAATATATCGAATCGCCGCAAGGCGATATATCGAGTCGAGCGACAGCTCGACAAATTCAAATTCATTCCTCCGCGTCCAGCTCGTCCAAAAAGTCCTCGGCTTCATAGTCGCTGTGAAGCACGAACATAAACTTTCTCGGGTAGCGCTTCATATAGCTGTAAACGCGGTTGCGTTCCGTTTTGTTGAAAGTCCGGATGGCGCGGAACTGCTCCGGACGCAGGAATTCCGGACACTTTTCGGGCAGATCGGGACGAGATGTGGTTTTGTACTCTTTGTTGCGCTTGAGCAGGTGACGGTAGCACAGCAGATTCGGCACGTCCAGATAAACGACCGCGTCGGCGCACAAAAAGCGTTCCTTGAGCGTGTGCGGATAGTAGCCGTCAATGATCCACTCGTCCTCTTCGAGCAGCTGGCGGTGTCTGTTCAGCCACTCCTCGCGCGGCAGAATACCCCAGCCCTTTCGGAAATACTCCTTGTCCAGATGAACGAGCGGCAGTCCCAGCTTTTCGCTGAGCTGACGGGCGAAATAGGTCTTGCCGCTGCCGTCGTTGCCGACGACCAGTATCTTTTTGCAATCTTTGATCTCTGAGATTTTCATAGCTTTTTCCTCACAAAAATGATGAAGAATGGATCAGACGTTAAAGCGGAACAGAACGACGTCGCCGTCCTGCATCACGAACTCCTTGCCTTCACTGCGTACCAGCCCTTTTTCCTTGGCGGCGGTCATGCTGCCGCACGCCATCAGATCGTCGAAGCTGACCACCTCGGCGCGGATGAAGCCGCGCTCAAAGTCGGTGTGGATCTTGCCGGCGGCCTGCGGCGCCTTGGTGCCGCGTTTGATCGTCCACGCGCGCACCTCGGGCTTGCCCGCGGTGAGGTAGGAGATAAGCCCCAGCAGGTGATAGCTGCGCTGGATGAGCAGATCGAGACCGCCCTGTTCGATGCCCAGATCGGCTAAGAACATGGCCTTTTCCTCGCGGTCGAGCGATGCGATCTCCGCCTCCAGTTCGGCGCAGATCGGCAGCACCTCGCTGCCCTCCGCCTGCGCGATCTCGCAGACGGCCTGATAGCCCGCGTTGGACTCGATGCCGCCCGCGAAATCCTCCTCGCTCAGGTTGCATGCGTAAATAACGGGCTTGGCGGTGAGGAGGGTGGACTGCGCCAGTATCTCTTTTTCACTTTCGTCGCACTCGATGTTGCGCGCCAACGTGCCGTTTTCGAGTTCCTGCTTGACGCGCTTGAGAAACTCCAGCTCGGCGGCGAGCTTTTTGTCGCCCTTCATCGCCTTGGCGGTGCGGTCGATGCGGCGCTCGATCATTTCCAGATCGGAAAAGATCAGCTCCAGATTGATGGTCTCAATGTCGCGCCTCGGGTCGATGCTGCCGTCGACGTGGGTGATATCGTCGTTGACAAAGCAGCGCACCACGTGAATGACGGCGTCCACCTCGCGGATGTTGGCCAGGAACTTGTTGCCTAAGCCTTCGCCCTTGGAGGCGCCCTTGACCAGCCCGGCGATGTCGACGAATTCGATCACGGCGGGCGTGTATTTGTCGGGGTGGTACATGTCGGCGAGCTTATCCAGCCGACTGTCCGGCACGCTCACCACGCCGACGTTCGGCTCAATGGTGCAAAACGGATAGTTCGCGGACTGCGCGCCCGCGTTGGTGATGGCGTTGAACAGGGTGCTTTTTCCGACGTTCGGAAGCCCCACGATACCGAGTTTCATAGTAGATCGTCACCTTTTATGTATGTATTGTTAATTCTTCAGACTCTGGATCGGGGCGGGGATGCGCCCGCCGCGGTGGATGAATTTCTGCGGCGAAATGGTGCTCACCGGCATCACCGGGCCGCCGCCGAGCAGCCCGCCGAAGTCGAGTTCGTCCCCGACCTGTTTGCCGATGGCGGGAATGACGCGCACGGCGGTGGTCTTGCTGTTGACCATGCCGATGGCGGCTTCGTCGGCGATGATGGCGGCGATGACCTCGGGGGAAGTGTCGCCGGGGATGTTGATCATATCCAGACCGACCGAGCAAACGGCGGTCATGGCTTCGAGCCGTTCGATGCTCAGCGCGCCGCTTCTGGCGGCGGCGATCATGCCGGCGTCTTCCGTCACGGGGATGAACGCGCCCGACAGACCGCCCACGTGGGAGGACGCCATGACGCCGCCTTTCTTGACCGCGTCGTTGAGCAGTGCGAGCGCCGCCGTGGTGCCGTGGCAGCCGCACTGTTCCAGCCCCATCTCTTCGAGAATGTGGGCGACGGAATCGCCGACCGCGGGCGTGGGGGCGAGGGAAAGATCGACGATGCCGAACGGCACGCCCAGCCGCTTGGACGCCTGCTGCGCCACGAGCTGACCCATGCGGGTGATCTTGAAAGAGGTTTTCTTGATGGTGTCCGCCACGTCGGATAGATCGCCGTCGGGAATTTTGGAGAGCGCGTATTTGACCACGCCGGGGCCGGAAACGCCCACGTTGATCACGCAGTCGGGCTCGCCCACGCCGTGGAATGCGCCCGCCATAAACGGGTTATCCTCCGGCGCGTTGCAGAACACGACCAGCTTCGCGGGGCCGATGCAGCCCTTGTCCGCCGTGGCGACCGCCGCCTCATGCACGACCTGACCCATCAGGCGCACGGCGTCCATATTGATGCCGGCTTTGGTGGAGCCGACGTTGACGCTCGAACAGATGTGTTCCGTTTCCGCCAGCGCCTGCGGGATGGAGCGGATGAGCGCCTCGTCCCCGGGGGTGAACCCCTTTTGCACCAGCGCGGAATAGCCGCCGATGAAGTTGACCCCGATGGTCCGCGCCGCGCGTTCGAGCGCAAGCGCAAACTGAACGGGATCGCCCTGACAGCCGGAAACGAGCAGGGAGACCGGCGTGACGGAAACGCGCTTGTTGATGATCGGAATACCGTATTCCCGTTCGATCTGTTCGCCGGTGAACACGAGCTTTTCCGCCTTGCGGGTGATCTTATCGTATACCTTGTCGCAGGAGGCTTTCTGATCGCCGCAGCAGCAGTCCAGCAGCGAAATGCCCATGGTGATGGTGCGGATGTCGAGATGCTCCTCCTCGATCATGGCGATGGTTTCGAGAATGTCGGATGTATTGATCATGTTTCTTCCCCTCAGATGCGGTGCATGGAATTGAAGATGTCTTCATGCATCACGTGGATGCTCAGTGCCAGATCTTTGCCCGCGCCCTCCAGCTTTTCGCTGAATTCGGTGAACGGCACCTGCATGTTGGCGGTGTCCACGAGCATGATCATGCAGAACATATCCTGCAGGATGGTCTGCGACACTTCCAGCACGTTGACGTTGCATTCCGCGCAAAAGGACGAGACCTTGGCGAGGATGCCGACCATATCTTTTCCGACTACGGTAATGACGGCTTTCATATTTCTTCCTCCGAAGTATATAATTATACCTATACAGTATAACATATATAAATCTCTTCGACAACCGAAAAATGAGAAAAACTGTCGGCTTTTTTTGCGCTTTTTTGCGATTCGGTTGACAATTTTTTTCGCCCCCTCTATAATACAACCGTAATGCTGTGTCTTTGTTTCACTTTTCAGAAAGGGCGGCAGTTCTCTGCCGGAAAGGCCTATGGATTTCAAAAATTCTCTGCCGATGTATCTCATCGGCGGCGCGCTGATCCTGTTCATCATCGCGCAGTCCCTTTTCTTTTTGATCAAGGCGTGGAAACGCGGCAAAGAGCTCGGGCTCTCCTCCGCCACCCTGCGCAGCACGGTCACGACGAGCGTGCTGTTCACCATCGCTCCCGCTATCGCCATCCTCACCACCGTGATCTCGCTCGCGGGCGCACTGGGTCTGGTTTTGCCCTGGGTGCGCCTGTCCGTCATCGGCAACCTGTCTTATGAAACCGTGGCGGCTACGGCGGCGATGGAAGCACTCGATCACGCGGGCGGCATGGCGGTGGAAGTGACTGACCAGACTCTGTTCGCCACCATCGCGTGGGTCATGACCGTCGGCAGCATTTTCCCGCTGCTGCTGCTTCCCATCGTGGCCAAACCGATCCAGAAAAAGCTGAACACCGCCGTGGCCAAGAGCAAGTCCGACCTGCCCGATATTCTGGCGGCGGCCGCTTTCATCGGTCTTATCGGCGCGTTCATCGCCCGCGCCATCGCGGGTTCGGGCAAGGATGAGATCATCGGCGACGGCGCCGGCGTGCTGTCGATTATCACGCTTGTGAGCGCCATCGTGATCTCGCTGATCCTTGAAACGATCTGCAAAAAAGCGAAAGCCAAATGGATGCAGCCGTTTGTCATGCCGCTGAGCATGTTCCTGGCCATGGGCATCGCCGTTGTGGCGTTTAATCTGCTGCCGCCGGAACTCGCGCTGCTGGAATGGAGGGGCTGACGATGAAAAAACAAAGACCTTATCTTGACCGAGTCCATACCTGGGGGCGTATTTCCTCGCTGACCACGCTGTGCGTCATGCTCATGTTCCCCGCCGCCATCTGCCTTTATCTCAACGTGTGGCCGAGTTTTCACGACGTGTTCAGCGGCTTGATTAAAATCATTCCGCTGTTCTGGACGACCGCCGTGATCGAAGTCGTTTCCTACACGCCGGTGCTCGGCGCGGGCGGCACCTATCTCTCGTTCGTGACCGGCAACATCACCAACCTCAAGCTCCCCTGCGGTCTGAACGCCATGGAGAGCGCGAACGTCAAAGCCAACAGCGAAGAGGGCGAAGTGGTCTCCACCATCGCCATCGCCACCTCCGCCATCACCACCACGCTGATTTTAGCCGTCGGCGTGCTGCTGTTCAGCCCCGTGCTGCCCCACATCACCGCGGAAGGCTCGCTCTTCGCGCCCGCCTTCCAGCAGGTCGTGCCCGCGCTGTTCGGCGCGCTGGGAGCGGGGTATTTCATCAAGCACTGGCGCATCTCCATTTTGCCCATCGTGGTCATGGTCGTCGTGCTCGTCTTTTCCGGCGGCATCCCCACCGGCACGCTCGTTCCCATCGGCGTCGTGGTCTCGCTCCTGGGCGCGTTCGGAATGTTCAAGCTCGGTTGGGTCGGAAGCAAAAAAACCGACGCTGCCGCGGAATAAAGCAAAACGCAGCAAGCCTTCTCAATTCGGGAAGGCTTGTTTTCTGCAAGGATGTTTCTCGCGGCTTGCAAGAATACGCGCGCTGCTGTTTGATCCGAACCGCCGCCCCTTCACAAGCTTTCAACCGTTGGTTGAAAAACTTTCAAGAACCGCGTTATTGTGTTCAAAGAGCGGGTCGGGTATGATAAAGGCACGGTACCGTAACAATTCTTTTTATGAGGTGATGGCATGAATTTGTATTTCAGCGAAACCATCCGAAGGCTGCGCAGGGAGCGTGAACTGACGCAGGAAGCACTTTCAGATTTTCTCGGTGTTTCTTTTCAGGCTGTCAGCAAATGGGAACGGGGCGAGAGCTACCCGGATATCGAGCTGCTGCCGACCATTGCCGAATTCTTTTCCGTGACGACGGATGAATTGCTCGGCGTTGACAAGGCAAAAAATGAAGCAGATATTCTGGCGATCGTTGATAAGTTTGATAACGGCAAGTATAATGGGAGCGATGGCTCGCTGTCATTTATGGAAGACGCTTATCATAAATATCCCTCCGATTTCCGCATACTTGTTCGTTATATGCATTCGCTCGTAAACGATACTGCCGATACCGGCGATTATTTGAAAAACAAAAAAGCGATCTTTGCGATTTATGACAGAATACAGACTTACTGCACCAATGACGCGATCAGGATGTACGCCAAAAACCTGATGATCCATTATTATAAAGCGCTCATACGGGTGGAAAACAGCGGCGTTACCGAGCAGGATATGGTCAACCTGATCGAGGAAATGCCCGCAATCCCCGATTCAAGAGAGTATCTGATGAGTTATATGCCGACGGAGATTGAAAAAGTTGAAAAGGGTTGCCAAAAGCTGTTTGACTTGCTGCTGTATTACTTCGACAACGCCGTTTCGCATTATTCGCGCAGCTATATGCTAACGGGCGCTGAACCCACCGAAGAGCAGATTCAAAGAGACGTTGAGGCTTTGGAACTGATCGTAAAAATATTTGACCTTGTTTATACAGACGGGAATTATGGCGTTTGCTGGCGGGTGGCGATCTATAATTACGGTTATCTCGGGCAGTATTATCACAGACTCGGCAATGATCAAAAAGCGCTTGAGAATCTGAAAAAGTGCGCCGAGCTTGCTAAATACTTTGATGAGATGCCGAATATCACGGAACGTACCGCGTTACTGTTTAAGGGTACGACCGTGAATAAGCAGGAGGATATCGCCGTTTTTCTTGACACCAGCGTCTGCAGGCAGATGACCCACCATATGCTTGACAATTACCCACTGACGGACGAATTCAAAGCGAAACTGGAATTCCAGGAGATCCTTGATATTATGAAGCCGTAAAAAAACCGCGAAGCCTAAGCCTCGCGGTAAATGAAACTCGATTCTTTTTGAATGGTCACCCGACCGCTCAGCAGCAGGTGATCCGGCGCGGCGTCAACGCATAAGCGCCCGCCCGGTTCGTCAAACTCGTAATGCCGCTCGCCGTTCTTTCCGTGCGATAACGCTGCCGCGGCCGCCGCGGTGCCGCTGGCGCACGAGCTTTCCCAAAACAGCGTGTCCGCCGCGGGCACATAGACCAGCGGCGTGATGCGCCGGTTGTTTTCGCTGAGAAGCATGATGCCCAGCGCCTCTGCTTTCAGCGCTTCGCACCAGACCTTGATCGCTTTTTCAGCGGTCTGCTTTTCGATGGGCTGCGCGGCGATGAGATGCGTCATGCCCGCAAAATCCACCCTTGTCAGCGCGTAGGTTTCGCCTGCAAAACGGAGCGTGCAGGGCGCGACGGCAAGGGGCAGGGGCATGGACACCGTGCCGAAAAAGGTTCGTTCGGTTTGCGGCGTGACGCGCACTTCCACCGCGTTTTCCTGCCCGAAAACCAGCAGGGAAACGAGCCGTTCGTCGGCTTGGGGCAGGGGATGGAGGCGGCAGTAAAGCGCCGCTGCCGAAAGCGCGGCGTTGCCGCAGAATTCGCCGCCAGCCATGCGCAAGTGGTCTTGTTTTACGAAGCCGACCTGTTCGCAGGTCGGCTCTTTTTGCATGAGCTGCGCGGCGGCGGAGGGCTGCCGTGCAGGCGGGAGCGGGTCGGTCACCAGCGCGGTGATGTTGCCGGTGGGGTCGAGCAAAACGTAGTGCAGTTCCTGTTTCATCGGTTATAATTCTGCAAAAACTGGCGGGTGCGTTCGTTTTGGGTGTCGCCGAACAGGTCTTCGGGTCTGCCCTGTTCCACGATGTGACCGCCGTCGATGAAGATCACGCGGTCGGATACGGCGCGGGCGAACGACATTTCGTGCGTGACGATGACCATGGTCATTTTTTCTTCGGCAAGCTGCTTGATGACCTTGAGCACTTCGCCCGTCAGTTCCGGATCGAGCGCGGAGGTCGGCTCGTCAAAAAACAGGATTTCGGGCTTCATCGCCAGCGCGCGCACGATGGAAACGCGCTGCTTCTGTCCGCCGCTGAGCTGGTCCGGGTAGGTGTCGGCCTTGTCCGCCAGACCCATTTTTTCCAGCAGGGCAAGCGCTTCTTCCCTGACCTCTTTGCGGTCGCGTTTGAGCACCGAAACGGGCGCGTCCATCACGTTTTTCAGCACGGAATAGTGCGGGAACAGGTTGAAATTCTGAAACACCAGCCCGAAGCGGCGGCGGATCTCTTTGAGATTTTTGCTGTAAACGACCTTGCCGTTTTCTTCCCACGCAGCCTTTTCACCCAGATAGCTCAGCGTGCCCCCGCCGATGGTCTCCAGCAGCGTGGCGCAGCGCAGGAGGGTGGATTTGCCGGAACCGGACGGACCGATGATGGAGACCACTTCGCCCTGATCCACTTTCAACGAAATATCCTTGATGACGTGGTTATCCGCAAACGATTTCTGAATATGCTCCATGTTGAGAATGTTCATGTCCGATCCCTCCTTTATTCAAAGTAGTCCAGTCGTTTTTCGATGCGGCGCATGACGAACGCGACCAGATAGTTGAACACGTAATAGAAGACGCCCGCCGCGAACAGGGTGATCATACCCGGCGAGCCGGGGGAATTCGCGATCTTTTTCGCGAGGGTGAACATTTCCATCACGGCGATGGCGGACGAGAGCGACGTATCCTTGACCAGTGTGATGATCTCGTTGGTCACGGGGGGGATCACGCGCTTGACCATCTGCGGCAGGATGATCTTGAAAAAGGTCTGCCCCTTGCTGTAGCCGAGCACCTGCGCGGCTTCATACTGCCCCACGGGAATGGATTCGATGCCGGCGCGGTAAATTTCGGCGAAATAGGCGGCGTAGTTGATGATGAACGCGATCACGACCGCGATCATGCGCCAGTTGGACGGAAGAGTCAGGTGAAACACCAGATTCGGCGCGAAGTAAACGACGATGAGCTGCAGCATCAGCGGCGTGCCGCGCATGACGGAGATATAGCCGTTGACGAACCAGCGCAGGGGGGCGATGCGGCTTTTTTTGCCGAAATAAACGATCATGCCCAGCGGCAGCGCGCCGAGCAGCGTGAAGCTGAAAATCAGGAGCGAGACCCCGAACGCCTCCGTCAGCTGCAGCAGCATGGTCGGGATGCTCATCTTTTTCGCTGCCGACAGGAGCAGGGGTACAAAAGCAGATACGGTCATGTTTATCCTCTTTTCCGATGAACAAACGGGTGAGGTGTCAGCACCTCACCCGCAGTGGACGGTTCAATTTTTCTGTTTCACTTATTTGCAAAGGCAGAGCGCAGCCAGCGTCAGACCGGCGCTTTCATAACCCTTGGCAATGTTCATCATGGTGCCGTCTTCCGCCATCTTGAGCAGTTCGGCGTTCACGGCGTCACGCAGCTCGGTGTTGCCCTTGAGGAAACCGACGGCATACTGTTCGGTCGAGATCGGCTCTTCCAGAATGACGTAGGCGCCGCTGTTGTTGGCGATCTGGAAATTGGCAACGCCGAGGTCGGCGGCGACGGCGTCAACCGTGCCTTGATTCAGCTCCATGAAGCCGGTGTTGTAGTCGGGCAGCTCGATCATTTCTTTGAGAGAAGTGTTGAACGCTTCGTTGCCTTCCACGGCTTCCACGGCGGAGGAAGCGGCCTGCGCCATGATGACCTTGCCGGAAAGATCGGCCAGCGTCTTGATGCCGGAATCGGCCTTGACGACGGCGACGATGCTGTTGTCGTAATACGGCTCGGACCATTCATACTCAGTCTCACGGCCGGTGTAGGTGAAGCCGTTCCAGATGCAGTTGATGCTGCCGGATTTCAGTTCGGCGTCTTTGGAATCCCAATCGATGGCCTTCGCTTCAAATTCCCAGCCGAGACGGTTGCAGAGCTCTTTGGCAACGGCCAGATCGAAGCCGTCATAATTGTCGTAAACGGGATCGCCGTCGGTGGCAATGAAGCCGAAGGGCGGGAACTCGGCGTCAAAGCCGACGATCAGTTTCTGCTTGGCGGTCTCACCCTCGGCGGGTTTGGTTTCGGTTTTGCCGCAGCCTGCGAAAGAGAACGCCATGAACAGCATGGTGACGGCGAGAACGAGCGCTAAAACTTTTTTCATTGATAAATCCTCCATATTTTTGTTCTTTGGTGCGGCAACATGGTAACACATTACCGTATTAAAGTAAAGCGATTTTTGAAATAAATTTCAAATTCGCATCATTTTCGTCAACTTGCGACAAAATCACGCCCCGAAATCCCCCTGAAACGGTGAAATGCCGAAATTGCTTTTCGGGCGTTTTTCCTGCCCTGTTTTGATTGACTTTTTGAGGGCGTTTGTGCTACACTATAACCAAATTAAAAGCGGTTTTTTGTGACTGACGGAAAAGAAGCAGAGCACTGCTGGGAAGCAAAAAACCGGAAGAAAAGAGGCTGCTTGTCGCTTCTTTTTCGCCGACCGTCTGGGCAGCAGTTAACGCCTTTGCTTAACTGCGCCCTTCTTTGTTTTGTGACCCCTGATCGAATCGTCAGCACGCATCTTGACGGAGTCTTTTCCGTCATATTTATCGAAAATACTCGTTAATACACCAAAGTATTGCCTGCGTTTTTCGCTTCATCTGACGAAAAATCCTCTCGCCGATCTGCATACCGCCGATCCGATCAGCGCTCACTTTTGATTTTATGAACAGATAGGAGCATGAGTATGATGAAAAAAGTCGGAATCATCATGGGCAGCGACAGCGACCTGCCGATCGTCCGCAAAGCGACCGATACGCTGCAAAGCCTCGGCGTCCCGTTCGAGGTCCATATCTATTCGGCGCACCGCACCCCCGCGCAGGCGGCTGACTTTGCCCGCAGCGCCAAGGCGAACGGTTTCGGCGTGCTCATCGCCGCGGCCGGTATGGCGGCGCATCTGGCGGGCGCGCTCGCGGCGCAGACCACGCTGCCCGTGATCGGCATCCCCTGCAAATCTTCCAACTTAGACGGCATTGACGCGTTGCTTTCAACGGTGCAGATGCCCGGCGGTGTGCCGGTCGCGACCGTTGCGATCAACGGAGCAGTCAATGCCGCTTTGCTTTCCGCGCAGATCCTGGCGCTGAGCGAGCCGGAGTTGGCCGAAAAGCTGGAGCAGAAAAAAGCGGCGGACGCCGAAAAGGTGCTCGCCAAGGACAAGGCACTCGCCGAAGAATTTCAATCTTGATAATATAAAGGAGAAGAACGATGAACAAGACGGAACAACTCTACGAAGGAAAAGCCAAAAAAGTGTTTGCCACCGAAGACCCGAACTATGTGATCGTGTCCTACAAGGACGACGCCACCGCATTTGATGGCACCAAGAAGGGCACCATCCTCGGCAAGGGCGCCATCAACAACCGCATGTCGAACTATCTGATGCGCCTGCTCGAAAAGAACGGCGTCCCCACGCATTTCGTCGAGGAACTCAACGACCGTGAGACCGTGGTCAAAAAAGTGACTATCGTGCCGCTGGAGGTCATCATCCGCAACATTTCCGCGGGTTCCTTCGCCAAGCGCTACGGCGTGGAAGAGGGCATCGTGTTCGCCGCTCCCACCATCGAGTTTTCCTATAAAAACGACGATCTTCACGATCCGCTCATCAATTCCTATCACGCGCTGGCGCTCGGACTGGCGACGGCTGACGAGATCGAACAGATCAAGCAGATGGCGTTCACCGTCAACCGCGTGCTCAAGGAATACTTCCTCACCCTCGGCGTGAAGCTGGTCGATTTCAAGCTGGAATTCGGCCGCCTGAGCGACGGCACCATCGTGCTCGCGGATGAAATTTCACCCGACACCTGCCGTTTCTGGGACGCCGAGACCAACGAAAAGCTGGATAAAGACCGTTTCCGCCGCGATCTGGGCGGCGTTGAGGACGCTTACAATGAGATGATGCGCCGCGTGTTCGGCGAATGATTCTTTTCTGATTTATCGAAAGGTGGCAAAGCTATGGGTGGCTTTTTCGGCGCGGTTTCGACCGGCGACGTATTGACCGACGTGTTTTTCGGCACGGACTATCATTCTCATTTGGGCACCAAGAGCGCGGGTCTGGCGGCTTACGACCCTGAGCGCGGCTTACAGCGCAAGATTCACAACATCGGCAATTCACCGTTTCGCACCAAGTTTGACGGCATCCTCAACGAAATGCGCGGTGTGGCCGCCATCGGCGGCATCAACGACACCGATCCGCAGCCGCTTCTGGTGCGTTCCAAGCTCGGTTGTTACGCCATCTGCACCGTCGGCGTGATCAACAACGCCGAGGAACTGATCGAGCGGTATATCGATACCACCTCCGGTCAGATCGGCGCGATGTCCGGCGGCGGGCAAAACGCCTCCGAGCTCGTGGCGGCGTTCATCAATCAGAAGCCGACCTTTGCCGAGGGCATCCGCTACGCGCAGAGTCTGGTAGACGGCACCGTGAGCGTGCTGATCCTGACCGAACGGGGCTCCGTGATCGCCGCGCGCGACTATTGGGGCAGGCTGCCGATCCACATCGGCAAAAGCAAAAAAGGCTACTGCGCCTCGTTCGAGCATTTTGCCTATCAGAAGCTCGGCTACAAAGATGATTATGAATTAAAGCCCGCCGAAGTGGTGGAACTGACGGCGACCGGGCGGAAAACGCTGCTGGAGGGCAGGGACGAGATGCGCATCTGCGCGTTCCTGTGGTCGTATTACGGCTTCCCGACCTCCTGCTATGAGGGCGTCAACGTCGAGGTCATGCGCTGCCGCAACGGCGAGATCATGGCGCAGAACGAGATCGACGCCGGTACCCTTC
>JAFTEL010000046.1 GCA_017453685.1 Clostridia bacterium | reverse complement strand
GAGCGGCTCTCACCGCAGACGAGATCGCCAAGGAAGCTGAATTCTTCTGCTTAGGCACCAACGACCTCACCCAGATGAACTTCGGCTTCAGCCGTGACGACGCGGGCAAGTTCCTCGGCGCTTACTACGAGACCAAGATCTTCGAGAACGATCCGTTTGCCAAGCTCGACCAGGTCGGCGTCGGCCGTCTGATGGAAATGGCTGTTTCCCTGGGCAAGAAGGTTCGCCCCGACATGCACTGCGGCATCTGCGGTGAGCACGGCGGCGACCCCGTCTCCGTGGAATTCTGCCACAAGATCGGCCTCGACTACGTTTCCTGCTCGCCGTTCCGCGTACCGATCGCCCGCCTTGCCGCCGCGCAGGCCGCGATCAAGGAAGGCTGAGCCCTGACCTGACAAACTGAAAAACCACTAAAAAACTCCCTTCGTCGGCATCGGCGGAGGGAGTTTTGAAAAGAGGCGAAAATATGCTTTCCGTTCACCCGTATGAACCGTTCGTGCCGCAGGGCGCGACAAGGCTCATCATCGGCACGATCCCGCCGTACCGCTTTTGCATCGAGCCGCAGGCGCTGCGCGACGGCGACGTGGATTTCTATTACGGATCACGGAACAATGCGTTCTGGCGTCTGATCGAACAGGCGACGGGCGAAGTGTTTGACTATGCGAACACACAGACGGCGATTGAACAGAGAAAAGTGTTTTTGGCCAAGCGCGGGATCGGCATCACTGACGTGATCAAAAGCTGCGTGCATCAGGACGGGAAGTCGGACGATATTTCGCTGCGGGAGATCGAACCCAAGCCGATCCGGCAGCTGCTGGCGGAACACCCGACGATCGGCACGCTGATCTACACCGGACGCAGCAGCCAGAACAATTCGGTCATGTTCCTGATGAATCACCACAGCGTGGACAACGGTCGCCACCGGAACAGCGTGAACGGCTTGGCGGAAAAGAGCGTCACCATCGGCGGGAAAACATATCATGTGATCCTGTTGTATTCCCCCTCGCCCAACGCCCTGCGCGGCATCGACCCCGAAACGCGGCTGGAACAATACAAAGCCGTGTTTGTCGATCAATAGAGAAACGACCCGTATTTGTTTGAAAATACGGGTCGTTTGCTTTTACAATTGGTTTTATCCGAACAGCTTTTCCAAAAAGCCGCCCGTGCCGAAGATGCCGTAGATCTTGTGGTTGACGTCCTGAATGACGGGGGTGAGCTTGCTCGGCTCCGCTTCGGGTTCTTCGCCGTTTTCCAGCACGTAGAGCTCATGGCAGAACGCCGCGATCTCGTCGATCAAAGCGTTATCCTTTTCCATGTTGTTGACGGTGCAGTCCATCATCGCCTCTGCTTGGGCGATATAATCCTTGGCGCGCGCCACATAGTCGGTATACTGACCGCTGCCGTCATACTGGTCGATGAATTCTTCCATCTGCGGCAGATAATCACGACGTAGGTCTTTGAGGCTGCGGCCTTCGTTGAACTGCGGGAACACGTCGGGGCAGTCGGTCACATCAGTCACGTCGCCCTTCGCCAGCGCGAACGCCAGCTTCAAAGCGGTGTTGTTCCATTCCAGCTCATGCTTCTGCTTGCTGAACAGCCAGCAGTGGCTCGGGAACGCGGCGGTGGACAGGTCGACGGACTTGGTCGGGTCGATGTATTCCGGCGTCTTGCACGCGTCGATATAGCTCTGCGGGAACTGATAGCCGGCGGGCACCGCCGTCGCGCCCACGGTGGTGGACTCGATGTGAATGATCTCATCGGAATTGACGCGGGCGGCGGAATAGAGGAACTTGAAGATGTTGTAATCGCCCGTGATCTCTCCGAAGCTTAGGTTGTAGGCGCTGATGAAATAGAACTCAATCCCCTGCTCTTCGTTGAGCCTCTTGAGCATCTCGGGCAGCTCAAGCTGCGACTGATAGTTGCGGTCGGCTTCGACGAGCACGCGCTCATAGCCGGGTCTGGTCAGATAGCGCTCGCGGATGCGGGGATAATCGTCTGACGGGATCATCGCCATCATCGTCGGGGTCTTCATCACGAACTCGTCGCACACCGCGATGAGCAGCTCGTTGACCAGACGGGTGAGGAACTCTTTTTTGTAGCAGTGCAGGAAGATTTCAATGATGTCGCCCGTGGGGGAACCGATCATGCCGCTGAATAGTTCGGTGTAGAACATCTCAGCGGAATTGTCGGCATAATGCTGCTCGACCAGATCGGTGAAAATTTTGCTGCCGTTCCAGCAGCCCACGATGCTGACGACCTTTTTCACGTCCTGCTGACTGCCGTAGTTCGCCAGATAGTTGCGCACGATCGAGGCGCCCATGCTCATGGGCATGAGGATGACCTTCTGATCGGGGTAATACTTCTGAACGACGTCGTTGATAAAGGTGTTCAGCCCCGCGACCGTATCCGTCATGCTGCCGAAGGGCGCGAAGTTGTAGACGAAGACCTTTTCGTTGCCGTATTCCGCAAGCTGTTCCTTGGCGGGCACGGTGCCGTAGAAGCGGTCAAGCTCATACTCGCTGTATTCAGAGAGCGGATAGTTATAGATCGGGGTCAGAATGTTGGAGGGCAGCTTGTTGTTTTCATCGACGATGTTCAAATAGAGCAGGTCGGCCGCCAGACGGTGCAGATTGGAGGATCGGAGCAGGAACTGCCCCGTCGCCAGCGAGCCGACGAGCTGCGCGGCGGTGGCGATGGTGTTGAACAGGGAAATGGGGTTGGTGAGGATATGGGTCACCACCGCTTTGGTATCCCAGATAAACAGGTTCTTGCGCTCGCTGTAACGGTACTCCTGACCGTTGTATTCCAGCACGTTATTGCCCTTGTCATCCAGCACGTAAGAATGGGTCTGACCGATGCCGGTGACAAACACGATGGGCGCGTCTTCCTCCTGAATCTGACTTTGAATCCCGAGCGTATCCGGCGCAGCTTCCTCAGCCGGTTCGGCAAAGGCCGCCGGAACGAAGGCAAACGCCACGGTCAGGCAAAGCACAAGAGCGATGATTCTTTTTTTCATGATCTTCGCACTCCTTAAAAAATATGGGTACAGCATCATTGTAACAAAGAATCAGCAAAAAATCAACCGTACATTTTGTCTTATTTCTCAACCTTGACGAACGGCGTCAAATGTTGTAATCTGTTGTTTGAACATTTCAAAGGATGCAAAAACGACCATGACGAACAAACCAAAAAACATTTCGCCGCGCCGTCAGGTGCTGCGGCAGGGTCTGCGCGACGGCGTACCCATCGGGATGGGCTATTTTGCCGTTGCGTTTTCGCTGGGCATCGCCGCCAGACGCGCCGGGCTGACGGCGTTTCAGGGCTTTTTGACCAGCGCGCTCATCAACGCCTCCGCCGGGGAATACGCGGGGTTCAAGTTCATTGAAGAAAACGCCGCTTATCTCGCCGCGGCGGTGATGACGCTCGTGGCGAACGCGCGCTACTTTTTGATGAGCTGCGCGCTCAGCCAGAAGATCGACCCCGACACGCCTTTGCGCCACCGCGTTTTGCTCGGCTTTTATATCACCGATGAATTTTTCGGCATCACCATTTCCCGCAAGGATTTTGACCCGTTTTACACCTACGGCGCGGTGATGTTTGCCGCCCCCTGCTGGGCGGTCGGCACGGCGCTGGGCATCATCGCCGGCAATCTGCTGCCCGCGTTTCTGGTCAGCGCGCTGAGCGTGGCGCTTTACGGAATGTTTCTGGCGATCATCATTCCGCCGTCGCGGCAGAACAAGATCGTCGGCTTGTTCGTGCTTATCGGCTTTGCCCTGAGCTTCGCCGCCTCGCGCCTGCCGTTTCTGGCAAACGTCTCCGACGGCACCAAGACCATCGTCCTCACCCTCGTCATTTCCGCGGCGGCCGCGGCGCTGTTCCCGTTGAAGGAGGTGCCGGACGATGAAGCATAACGTATACATTTATATCCTCATCATGGCGCTGGTCACGTTCGCCATTCGCGTGCTGCCGCTGACGCTCATTCGCAAAAAGATCAAAAACCGCTTTCTGCGTTCGCTGCTCTACTACATCCCCTATGTCACCCTCGCGGTCATGACCTTCCCCGCCATCATGGACGCCACCCGTTCGCCCATCGCGGGCGCGGCGGCGCTGGTGCTCGGCATCGTGCTGGCGTGGTTCGGCGCGGGGTTGTTCAAAGTCTCCGCCGCGTGTTGTATTCTGGTGTTGATTCTGGAATTTTTTCTGGTAAAATGAATGATCTGTCGCACAAATAAATTCTGCGACAGATCATTCTCATTATGGTTATATGTGAAGAATAGTTTGGTGCACTCTGCTTCGTAAAAAACGCATCGATTAGATATCATAAGGAAGAATCGTTGTATTGGTTTTGTTTGTCCTCTTCTTCACTTTTGCAGCCATCAATGCGACAAATGATTCCGGTTCCATATCGTAACCGGCGCTTTGAATGACCCTGCGCATTTCTTCGTCCACGTTTTCGGGCGTGGTATTGTGTTCATTTGCAACCATTTTTAATAGTTTTGTGTAGGACATAAAGCCATCTCCTTTTTTAATTTACCCGTATGGTATCATAAAAAGGGTGCGTTTTTTGTCGAATCACGGCGATAAATCCACTAATTTTGATTTTATCAAATATAGTCGCTTATATTATTCCACTCTAAAAGGTATAATGAAAAAAGAGTGGAGGTGAGCGAAACGTGCAGAATCCCAATGATTTGAACAGCGAAATGGGGCAGCGCATTGTCAAAAAGCGAAAGCAATTGGGCTTATCGCAGGAAGACCTTGCAGCCCGCGCCGACGTATCTCCGCAGATGCTGTCGACCGCCGAGCGCGGCAGCAAATCGATTCTGTCGGAAAATCTGTTGAAGATCAGCCGTGCGTTAGGCGTAACCGCTGATTATTTGTTGACCGGCAGAATGGTGGACGCCGATGTGACTGCGTTATCACAAAGGATTCTGTCTGCGCCGCCTGAAACACAAGAAAAAATTGCAAGAATGATCGAGCTCCTTCTTGAAGATTGACAAACCCTCTAAAGCAGTGCTTTTAGAGGGTTTGTTTTATTATTCCGCGTCAAGCGCGCAGAGATATTGCCACGAGAGTTCGCACGCCAAAAACGGATCGTCGTTCGGCCAGTCGTTGTCGTGCTCGTACATGATGAAGGGGATTTCCAGTTCACACGCGACGTCATAGCATTCTTTGAGGTTGACCACGCCCTGCCCGAGCGGCACAAAATGCTTTTCGCCGTTTTCGTCGAGCTTATAATCCTTGAAGTGGATCACCTTGACGCGCCCCGCCATGCGTTTGAGCAGCTCGGCGGGGTCGCTGCCGCCGTAATGGATCCACGCGACGTCGGGGATGAAGTGAAACGCTTTCGGGTCGGTCTCGGTCAGCAGCAGATCCATCATGCAGCCGTCGTAATCCGGCAGGCGGTGAAACTCAAAATCGTGGTTGTGATAGTGGAACGTGCAGCCCTTTGCCAGCATCGCTTTGCCGATCTCATCCGTTTCGGCGATCAGGCGGCGCACGTTCTGAGCGCTGCCTCGGTATTCCTGCGTCGGGCAGCCCAGACCGATGGCGTCGCAGTCGATGATCTTGTGCTCGGCGATCAGATTGTCCAGATCGTTTTGCATGCGGGCATAGGGCTTGTGGGTCACGCAGACCTTCACGCCGTATTGGTCGAGAATGTCTTTCTGCGTCTGCGCCGGAATGTCGCCGATGGCGGAAATCTGAACGTCCTTCACGCCCATGGCGCTCAGGCGGGCGAGCGTTTTGTCAAAGTCCTCCGCCGTTTGGATGTGGTCGCGCAAGGTGTAGAGCTGAATCCCTGCGATCGGTTTTTTCATCATTCATCAACCTTTCTGTAATCTCTTATTCCACAACAGTCTGATCGGTCTCGCTGATGGCAAAGACCGTGAGAAAAACCGTTTCCAGATCCTCGGAATCCGTCCAGCAGCGGTAAAAGAACTTGCCGGCGGGAATGACGAGCTTGTGCTCCGCCTCTTCGTCCTCATGCACGTGTTTGCTGCTGGTCTCGACCACGGCGAACGGCTTGCCGTTTCGGGACACAAAATAGACGAGCCGCGGGAACTTGGTGCGCAGGTCGGTCCTCAGGCGCAGACCGCGCTCATGCAGCACGTCCCAGATGTCCTTGCCGTCAAACTTGAACGAGGAAGTGATGGAAAGCGCCTCGTCGTTATAGCTGTTGGTTATGGTGTGACCGATCTCATGCATCTCGGCGCTGCCGGTGGTGTGGTCGTAAAACTCAAACGAACGCGCGCTGACCAGCGAATTCTGAATCATTTTGCCTTCATAGAGAACCTTGCGTTCCGCGTCTTCGAGCAGGTAGACGGGCTTCAAGTGATTTTCCTCAATGCGGAAATAGTACTCCTTGACGCCGGGCGCGGTTCTGTAACCGTCGAATTCGGTGGCGGGCAGCGGGGCGCCGGCGCTTTCATCAAGCGCCTTGCTCTTTTGAAAAGCCTTCACCGTTTTGAGCACGCCGAAAACAAGCGCCGCCGCGCCGGCTACGATCATGATCGGGGAAAGGAAGCCGCTCGATTCGCTGTTGGCGGTTTTTTGCGGATCGGCCGGATCGTAGAAGACCTTGATCTCGCCGCCCTCGGTATAATCCCCGAACAGGTTGGCGAAAACGCCCTCATACTCTTTGCCGTCCACCGTGTAGGTGAAACCGACGTCATACTGCTGCCCCTCACCCTCCACGGGCGGACATTCGGTAACGGACGTGATCGTGCCGGTCGTTTCCGCAAAATTCTTCGTGTTGAAGCCCAGCGTCAGGATGCCGAACACGATCAGAATGACGCCGACGGGAACGAAAAAGCGCGCGGGACCGGTGTTTCTCATAAGCTTTGCCAGTTTGTTCATAATTTTGATCTCCTTTATGATGGATTATGATTGAGCGTACCAGAGCATTTTATTGTTTTCAAAGGTGTAGGCGATCCGCCCTGCGTCGCAGAGATAACTCAGATAGGATTTAACGCTGCTGCCCACGAGCATGCGCTGCGTGAGGTTCATGGTCAGATCAAAGGCGGCGAAAACGTCCGCAAGCAAATCTTCAAAGGTTTTCGGCTGAGTCAGCAGCCCCCGAACGGTCTCGGCGACCGCCTTTGTTTTGTCAATGTTCACCTGCGCCAGCGGTGCGATATTCTCCGTCACCGCGGCGTGAGCGGGCACGAAGCAGGAGGCACGGAGGGTTTTCACCGTTTCCAGCGTGTCGAGATAAGCGGCGACGTCGTAGATAAACCCGATCTGATACTTTTCCAGCGTTTCCTCGCTCGACAGGCAGTCCGCCAGAAACACCACGCCGTCCTTCGTGCGAAAGCCGACCATATCGTAACAGTGACCGGGCAGGGGCAGGATCTGCAGCCCTTCGGGCAGAACGGCTTCAGTCAGCGGCGCGGCGTCGGATTCCTTCGCCATCAAAAACTTGCAGCGCAGGTCCTTCATGGCAAAGCCGCCGAAGAGCATCGTCGGCTCCAGAAGCGGGTGCTCGGTGCAGTCGCGCTCGATGCCCGGCGCATAGATTTGGCAGCCGGTCTGCGTTTGCAGGTATTGGTTGCCGCCGATGTGATCGGCATGGGAGTGCGTGTTGAAAATCGCTTTCAGCGTCCAGCCCTGCGCGTCAAGGATTTTGCGGATCTTCTTCGCGGCGTCTTTATCGCTGCCGCCGTCGATGAGCACGACCTCGTTTTCGCCCGTTCGGTAAAAACCGACCTTGACGGGGCAGTCCATATAATAACTGTGTTCACCGACTTGGACCAACTCATACATTTGCGTCCGCCTCCTGTTCTTCGCCGATCCTCGCGCGCTCTTTTCGCATCTCGACGAGTTCGTCGTTGATCTGCTTCATCTTTTTGGCATTGAGCTTGTAGAACAGCAGCGGAATGATGGCGAGCAGGCTGATCGTGTAGGGCACGATGGTATACATCGTCCAAATGCCGTTTTTGGTGAAGGCGGACTGGACCGCGTGCGCGTCGGTGTTGGATGTGACGTAGCCGATGGCGGACAGGAACATCAGCCCGATGGAGCGGGCGATATTGGCGCCGACCTTGTTGACAAAGTTCAGGGAAGAGAAGGTCATGCCCTCACGGCGCACGCCGGTCTTATGCTCCATGTAATCAATGGTGTCGCACGCCATCTGCGTGGGGATGATGGAGCGGATACCGATCACGGTCGAGGCGATCATGCCCTGGATCATCAGCGCGGGAACCATGAGCTTCATGTTGTCCGCCCGACCCAAGCCCACAAAGAACAGGATCGTTTCGGTAACGGAATAGACCAGCATGCCGATGATGATGAGCTGCTTGTTGGAAAACTTTTTTTGCAGCGCGGGCACATAGGTGTAGGAGAGGAAGGAAATGATCGTACCCGGCGTGCCGATGAGCAGCGATATGCTCATGCTGCCCAGCACGTCGATATAATAATAGGTGGTAAAAATGCCCGAAAAGTTGGCAAAAGCGCCGATGAACTGGTAGCAGACGAGCAGCAGCAGGTATTTATTGGAAAAGAGATAGCGCAGGCTCTCCTTGATTTTCGGCGAATGGTCTTCCGGGTCGGCGATGCGTTCTTTCACCGTGAGCCCGCCGTAGAAATACAGCCCCATACCCACGCAGGCGAACACGACCGCCATGATGAAGAAAACCGTTTTCAGCGGCACGCCCAGCTTCCCCGCCAGACAAAGATCAATGAACAGCGGCACGGCGACGACGGGCACGTTGCCGATGATATAGGTGGCAAAGCGCCCCATGGTGATGATCGTCGACCGCTCGGCGGGGTTGGGCGAAATCACGCTGGAAAAGCTCCACAGCGGCACGTCCGTCATGGTCATGAACCATTCGACCACAAAATAAACGATGAGCATGAACAGCACTTTTTTGATCGACTTACTGCTTTCGCTGCCCAACAGCATCGGGCCGGAAAACAGCAGAATGACCGCGAGCATCATCGGCAGCGGCGTCGCCACAAGGTAGGGCTTGAGCTTGCCGAAGCGCGTGCGCGTTTTGTCGATGAGCGCGCCCATCATCAGATCGTTCACCGAGTCCCACACGCCGATGATGAACAGCACCGTGCTCACCAGGCGGGCGTCGATATCAAACACACTGACGAAAAAGTAGGTGACGTACAGCCCCAGAAATGAGCTGCTAAGCACCTGACCGCCCGCCGCGCCGGCATAGGCTAATTTTTCTTTGGTCGTAACGTAAATCCGCTGCATACTTTCACCTTTTCCGTCGTTTCAAATCAGAGAACACGGTAATAGGGGCAGATATTCTCATAATGCCCGTCTTTCATGCGAAAGCCGCCGGGGATAACACCAAGCGGCACAAAGCCGAGGCGCTCATACAAATGCCGCGCGGCGCGGTTGCTTTCCACCACCGCGTTGAACTGCAGAATGCGAAAGCCCAGTTCTTTTGCTTTTTCCAGACTGTCCTTCACCAGCCGTTCGCCGATATGCTGCCCGCGGCAGCGGGACGAAACGGCGTAGCTGGCGTTGGCGATATGGCCGCAGCGCCCGACGTTGTTGGGGTGCAGGATGTAAAGCCCGACCACCCGTCCGTCCTCTTCCGCCACGCCGCAATGGCTCTGCGCGGCAAAAAACGCGGCGCCGGTTTCTTCGTTGAGCGGTTCCTCCTGCGGGAAGGCGACGCCGTCAGCCACCACCTCGTTCCAGACTTCTATCATCCGCGCAAGATCCCGCGGCTCATACGTTCGGATCATTTCCGCATCACGTCCTTACTGCCCGTTGTGGTCATAATCAAATTCGCACTGCTTCAAGAATTCTCGCGTCATAAGCGTCGCGCCCACCTGATTGGGGTGCACGCGGTCCCACGCGATATAAGAAGAATGACGGATCTTGCAGTAATCTTCATACATGACCTGAAAATCAACGAGCCTGCAGCCGTACTGCTCGGCAAGCTCGCGGCAGATGGCGGCGTATTCGTCCATGCGGGCGCGCATAAAGTCCTCGCGGTTGGGCTCCATATAATAAGGTGTTAAAATAAAAATACCTTTTACCTTGTCTTTGACGGCGAGGATCATTTTTTCCACGTTTTCGCGGTATTCCTCGGGCAGCACCCACGCGGAAGGGATGGCGGGCGAATCGAACTGACGCCACACGTCGTTGATGCCGATGCAGATCGAGACCCAATCGGGATCGAGGTTCACCACGTCGCGTTCATAGCGGGCGAGCAGGTCGCGGCTGGTGTTGCCGCCGACGCCGGAATTGGTCACGCGCACGCGCACCTCGGGATAATAAGCGGCGAGCATGTTTTCGATGATTCTCACATAGCTTCTGCCGACGTTGTCGAACAGCCCTTCGCCCACGGGGTTCTGGCTGCCCATATCGGTCACGGAATCGCCGGCAAACACAATGCGATCCATATCCTGAAAGATCATAGCGGTTCTCCTTTTCTTCCCTGCGATTTTTCTGCGGTGGTGTTATTTCTTCGTAACACCGGATGCGTAGATGGCCGTCCAGTCGTTCTTCATGGAGATCGGAACCCAGTCGTATTCCGCGCACAGATCCTCCATCTTCTTTGCCTTTTCCTCGTTGCCATTTTCCCGCACGGTATCATCGCAGCAAAGCATGAACGCAAGGCTTCTGTAGGGGTTATCACTGGTGACGTATTCCGCCATGCTGGAATCGCCCGTGGAGTTGCCGAAGGAAAGCACCGGCTGCTGGCCGATCTCCTGCGCGATCACGGCGACCTTGTTCATTTTCAGGTTCTTCACGATGAACTCACCGCCGAGAATCAGCTCATCGTTGTCGTCATACACATAGTCCAGACCATCCTCGTCACCCTGATCCTTTGTAACCACGGCCTCGTCGGAGCCGATGATCTGGCGCGGCGGAAGCTGAAGCGGCGAATGATCCACGATTCCACGCACGATGAAGCGATCAGTGCCGCTGACGACGTAGACGGTGAAATCGTAAGCCTGCAGACAGCTCACGACCTGAAGCATCGGCCGATACCAGCCGTCGCCGCGCAGCATGCCGTTATAGCTCGGCATCGGCTGCTTTTTGAATTCCTGAATATACGCGTTAAATTCCCCAATTGTCATACCGGCGAACGCGGAGGCGACCGCCTTGCCGTGATCCACCTCAAGTCCGTCGAACTTTGCGCCGGTTTCATTTTGCTGCACGATCTTATTGGCGACCTCTTTTTCGAAATCGGAGGCCTTGTCCTTGTAATTCGGATCCTCCAGCACGCGATAGACCAGCAGTGTGTAGTCGAAGTAATTCGGGTCGGTCTCGCAGAACAGCGTACCGTCCAGATCAAACACCGCGATGCGATCCTCAACGGGAATGAAATCCTTATTCGATTCGTTCGTGACTGCCTCCAGATAGGAAACAAGCTCCTTTTTAGCTTTCGCGTCCACCGTCCAGAGAGAGAGCATTTCCGCTGCCGATTTGACTTCTTCCTGCGTCTGCCCGGTAGGTTTTGCGGCTTGCTCATCGCTGTTTTTGGCTGAACCACAGCCGGACAGCAGGGAAAGCGCCAGAAGCACGATCAATACCAGACTTGTTGCTTTTTTCGTTTTCATATCAAACACCTCATTACCCGATTAACAATCGGAATTTTTACCTATTATAACAGAACGCGCGCGCGTTTTCAATTTCCGTTTGAAATGCAGAAGAAAAAATTTGAAAAATCGCGGACTTTTTTCAAAAAGGGCTTGACTTTACCGATTTAACGCGTTATACTGTGAAAAAACGCAAGGAGTATTCTTCGCTATGCTGAATGTTTCCGGCAAAACCGCATATTTCTACTTTTACTTTTATTCTTTTCAAAGATAAACGTAAAGGTGATTTTTGCTGCGCCGCAACAGGACGAAAGAACGACTTCTCGGAGTCTTGCAGTAAATTACCTGCAGGGCTCTTTATTTTTTCCGAAAGGAAAGGAGTATCATTATGGTCATCGTATTAAAACAGGGCGTCAAGGAAGAACAGCAGGAACAGCTCATCCGCTGGTTTGAGGAACAGAATCTGGGCGTGCACGTTTCGCAGGGCGAATACCAGACCGTGCTGGGTCTGATCGGCGACACTGCCAGCGTGGACACCGATCTGATCGAGGGGCTTGACATCGTCGAAGCCGTCAAGCGCATCAGCGATCCGTTCAAAAAAGCCAACCTGCGCTTCCACCCGGAATACAGCGTCATCGACTGTTCCGGCGTGAAGATCGGCGGCGGTCATTTCGCCGTGATCGCCGGCCCCTGCTCGGTGGAAAGCAAGGAGCAGGTCTGCGGCATCGCCAAGCAGGTGCAGGCGTCGGGCGCTTCCCTGCTGCGCGGCGGCGCGTTCAAGCCGCGCACGTCCCCCTACGATTTCCAGGGCCTGAAAGCGGAGGGCATCGAATTTTTGCTCGAAGCGAAAAAACAGACCGGCATGCCCATCGTGACCGAGATCATGAACGCCAACCACCTGCCGCTGTTTGAACAGGTGGACGTCATTCAGGTCGGCGCGCGCAACATGCAGAACTTTGAACTGCTCAAAGAGCTCGGCCGCACCAAAAAGCCGATCCTGCTCAAGCGCGGTCTCGCCAACACGCTCAAGGAGCTGCTCATGAGCGCCGAATACATCATGGCGGGCGGCAACGAAAACATTATTCTGTGCGAACGCGGCATCCGCACCTTTGAGACCTATACCCGCAACACGCTCGACCTGTCCGCCGTGCCCATGCTGCGCGAACTGACGCACCTGCCCGTGGTCATCGACCCGAGCCACGCCTGCGGCATCGCCAAGCTGGTCAGACCCATGGCCATCGCCGCCGCGGCCGCCGGGGCGGACGGTCTGATGATCGAAGTGCACAACGACCCGCCGCGCGCCCTGTGCGACGGCGCGCAGTCGCTGACCCCCGAGCAGTTTGACGGCACGATGAAAAAGGTGTTCGCCGTGCGCGAAGCGCTGAAAGACTAAACAAAGAGGTGTCAGACATGAAGATCGGTATTTGCGGGCTCGGGCTCATCGGCGGCTCGCTCGCGCTGGCTTTCAAACAGCAGGGCGAAACCGTTTACGGTTATGACATTGTGAAAAGCGTGACGGATTACGCCATTCTTTGCGGCGCGATCGACGGCGTGCTGGACGACGGCACGCTCGGCGAGTGCGATTATATCTTCGTCGCCCTCTACCCCGAGGGCGTGCCGGAATACGTGCAGAAGATCGCAAAAAAAGTCAAACCCGGCGCCGTGGTCATTGACCTGTGCGGCACGAAGGCGACCGTCTGCCCGCCGTGCTTTGCGCTCGCGGAAGAAAACGGCTTTCATTTCATCGGCGGTCACCCCATGGCGGGCACGCAGTATTCCGGTTTGAAATACGCCCGCGCCGACCTGTTCCGCGGCGCCACCATGATTTTAGTACCCAAGCACAACGAGGATATGCACCTGCTCTCGCAGGCAAGCGAACTGCTGAAACGGGCGGGGTTTGCGACCGTGACGGTCACAACCGCCGAAACGCACGACCGCAATATCGCCTTCACCTCGCAGCTCGCCCACGTGGTCTCCAACGCCTACGTCAAAAGCCCGCGCGCCGAGATCCACAAGGGCTTTTCGGCGGGCAGCTACCGCGATCTGACCCGCGTGGCGTGGCTGAACGAAAAGATGTGGACGGAGCTGTTCCTTGCCAACAAAGAAAACCTGGCGGATGAGATCGACGTGCTCATCCAAAACCTTTCCCAATACCGCGACGCCATTTTGAACGAAGACGCCGACCGTCTGGAGGCGCTGCTGCGCGAAGGACGGCTGAAAAAGGAGGCGATCGACGCCGATGAAACGGATTGACGTCAGGGCGGGCAAGCCCTATCAGGTCAAGATCGGGCGCGGTTTGCTGCGCTCCTGCGGCGCTGAGATGCAAGGGATCAACCTTTACGGAAAGATCATGATCGTGACCGATGACAACGTCGCGCCGCTCTATCTGCAAACCGTTTCGGAATCGTTGAAAAATTGCGGCTTTTCGGTCTATTCCCATACCCTGCCCCATGGGGAGAATTCCAAGAATTTCGACGAACTTGTAAAGCTTCTTAACTTTACGGCACATTGCGGGCTGACCCGCTCCGACACGCTCGTCGCGCTGGGCGGCGGCGTGGTCGGCGATCTGTGCGGTTTTGCCGCGGCGATCTACATGCGCGGCGTGCATTTCGTGCAGCTGCCCACCACGCTGCTGGCGGCGGTGGATTCCTCCGTCGGCGGCAAAACGGCGGTCGATTTAACGGCAGGCAAGAATCTGGCGGGCGCGTTTTATCAGCCCGATCTGGTGCTGTGCGATCCCGAACCATTTGCCACCCTGCCCGGGGAAGAATACGCCAACGGCATGGCGGAAGTGATCAAATACGGGTTTATCCGCGACAAAGAATTGCTTGAACTTTTACAGCAATCCTTTGAGGAAGAAGAAGTCGTCGCCCGCTGCGTGCAGAGCAAAGCCGACATTGTGGCAAACGACGAATTTGACCGCGGCGAACGGATGCTGCTCAATTTCGGGCACACCGTCGGACACGCGATCGAAGCGAAAAGCGGCTACGCCATCCCGCACGGGCAGGCGGTCGCCATCGGCATGGTCAAAATCACGCAGGCCTGCGTGAAGAACGGGCTTTGCCCGCAGGAAACACTGGATATAATGCTGAAGCTCACCGAACGGTACGGTCTGCCAACCGAATCCCCATACCCGATGAGCGAACTGTTTGATTATATGGTCAATGATAAAAAGAGCAGCGGCGACGCGATCACCTTCGTGCTGCCGCGGGAAACGGGAAATTGCGAACTGAAAAAACTGACCCGAACAGAATGGACGGCACTATTATCTTAAAAATGTAACTGCTGATTGAATCGAGGGTATGCAGATTGACGAGAGGATTTTTCGCCAGATGAAACAAAAAACGCAGGCAATACTTGGTGTATTAACGAGTATTTTTGTGATATATGGCGGAAAATAGTCCGTCAAGATGTGTGCCTACGATTGAATCAGTAGTTACAAAAAACGAGGAGGAAACCGCGATGAACCTGACCGTTATGCCCGGCGCGATCAGCGGCACATTGATCGCGCCCGCCTCTAAATCCATGGCGCACCGCGCCCTGATCTGCGCCGCCCTCGCCGACCGACCGACGCAGATCGTTTGCAGCGCTTCTTCGCAGGATATTGAGGCGACGGTCGATTGCCTGAACACGCTCGGCGCTCAGATCCAGCGCACCGAAAGCGGCTTTTCGGTCGAGCCCGTTTCTCTTTCGGGCGGAGAAGCCGCGCTGAACTGCCGCGAAAGCGGTTCCACGCTGCGCTTCCTGCTGCCGATCGCCGCCGCTTTGCATAAAACGGCGCGGTTCACGGGCACGGGGCGGCTGCCGCAGCGGCCGATGCAGCCGCTGATCGAGGCTCTGACCGCGCACGGCGTTTTCTTTTCCGACAAAACGCTGCCCTTCACCGTCAGCGGCACGCTGACCGGTGGCGATTTCGCTTTGGACGGCGGCGTGTCCTCGCAGTTTTTCAGCGGTCTGCTCTTTGCGCTGCCGCTGCTGCACCAACCGAGCACGCTCGCGTTTTGCACCCCCGCGCAGTCGCTCCCTTATATAAACATGACTTTGCAAACCCTCGCCAATTTCGGCGTGACGATACCCTTTGACGGCACGACCGCCGTCATTGAACCGCAGTCATATAAAAGCCCCGACGCCTACACGGTCGAGGGCGACTGGTCGAACGCCGCGTTCTTTCTCTGTTCGGCGGCGATCGGCGGTCAAATCACGATGAAAAATCTGTCGCCTGACTCCGTGCAGGGCGATAAAAGAGTTCTTAAACTGATCCGGGATTTCGGCGCGGACGTGACCGTACAGCGCGATTCCGTGACCGTTCGCGCCACGAACCGCCGCCCGATCTGCGCGGACTGCGCCGATATTCCCGACATCGTGCCGATCCTGGCGGTGATGAGCTGCTTCGCCGAGGGCGTCAGCCGCTTTGCGCGCGTGGAACGGCTGCGCATGAAGGAAAGCGACCGTCTGACGGCAACGGCTCAGCTCATCAACGCACTGGGCGGCAGGGCTGAATTTGACGAAACGACGCTCACCGTTCACGGCTCGGGAACTTTGCGCGGCGGCACGGCGGACGGAAAAGGCGATCACCGCATGGTGATGTGCGCCGCCGTGGCGGGCTGCCACGCCGAAAAGCCGACCGTGATTCTGGGCACGGAAGCCGTGAGCAAATCATATCCGCTGTTTTTTGACGATTACCGCAGCGTCGGTGGGAGGACAAACACATGACTTTTTCGATCGGTGAAAACATCCGCATCGGCATCTTCGGCGAAAGCCACGCGGAAAAGATCGGCGTGATCATCGACGGGTTTCCGAAGGGAGTTGCGGTCGATGAAGAGGAACTGCGCGCCTTTATGCGCCGCCGCGCGCCGGGCGGCGCCCTTTCGACCCCGCGCAAAGAAAAGGACGAGGTCATTTTTGAAAGCGGACTGACCGACGGCGTGACCGACGGCGGCACGATCACCGCCGTGATCTGCAACACCGACGCCAGACCGAACGCCTACGCAACGCTTACCGACACCCCGCGCCCCGGTCACGCCGACTACACCGCGCGCGTGAAATACGGCGCCGTGAACATGACCGGCGGCGGCCCGTTTTCGGGGCGCATGACCGCGCCGCTGTGCATCGCGGGGAGCCTGTGCCAGATGTGGCTGCGCTCCTTCGGCGTCACCGTCGGCGCGCACATCTCGTCGATCCACGGCGTGAAAGACGCAGCCTTTGATCCGATCAACGTCAGCGCCGAAGAACTGGACGCCGTCAAACAAAAGGCGTTCCCTGTGCTCGACGATGCGGCGGGCGAAGCCATGGAGAAAGAAATCCTGCAAGCGAAAGCGAGCGGCAACTCCGTCGGCGGTGTGATTGAGTGCGCCGCGCTCGGCGTGCCCGCAGGGCTGGGCGGCCCGCTGTTTGAAGGCTTGGAAGGCAAAATCGCCGCCGTGGTGTTCGGCATCCCCGCCGTGAAAGGCGTTGAATTCGGCAACGGCTTTGCCTGCGCCGAACTG
>JAFTEL010000045.1 GCA_017453685.1 Clostridia bacterium | reverse complement strand
TGTATTCGTCCGAGGCGACGGGCGCGTCTTCCGTTTTGAACAGCACCTCCGCGCCCGCGCAGCGAATGCCGCTGTCGAGCAGAGTTTGGGTCACGTCGTCGCGCTCGCGCACGATCGGCATATACAGAAAATCGGCGGCGTGAGCTTTGAGCTGCTCCAGCGCCTTTTGGCTGAACCCGCTCTTGACGATCACCTGCTCTTCCACGCCGACCCTGCGGATCACCTGCGAAATGCCCGCGACGTCCGTCCAGAATTTGTCGACGTTGATCCAGCATTTGCCCTTCAGAAAATCCAGCACGTCGTCCAGCCGTTCCACGCCGAACTGCGTTTTTGTGTCGTCCTGGTTGACAAAGCGCCGCCGTTTGACTTCCGACGCTTTCATCAAGGCGATGGGCTTGCGGCTGTGCAGATGCGCGTGCTCCATACCCGGATGGAACACGAAAAATTCGCCGTCGCGGCTTTTGGCAACGTCCAGTTCAATGATGTCCGCGCCCTGCGCCAGCGCACCGGCGAAGCCCGCCGTCGTGTTGCAGGGAACGTTGCCGCCGCTCACCCCGCGGTGGGCGCAGATCAGCGGGCGGGATTTGGCGCGTTCAAAAATCGTTTCGTTCGCGTTCATTCTTTTTTCTTCCTCGATTGAAATTTTTTATTTTGCGTAGTATGATGAGGGCAGCGTTAAAAAGCAAAGAAGGTTGATCTCATGTTTGCCAGAATCGTCACGTCCCTCGCTCTGATTTGTACCCTGCTGTTCCAGAATCTTTTGGTGCTGCCCGCGCGGCACGACGCCGACGTTCAGCTGAAAGCCGTTCTCGTCGCCGACATCCACGCCGACGCCGATCCGGTGCGCGACCGCTCCAACGTGCTGCGGCAGATCTTCGCCGCCATCGGCAAAACGCAGAACGACGCGGATACGCTCGTGATGGCGGGCGACCTGACCAACTCGGGCGATGAGTGGGAATACCGTTTTCTGAATAACTATCTCAACGTCTACTGCCGCCTGCGCGACCGTGTGCCGGAGATCGGCAACCACGACAGCTGGCACCACAGCGACGACCCCGATTACGCGCTGGCCGAGCAGTATTTCAAGGATTTCTGCCGTTGGAACGGCGTGAAAACCGACAAGGTGTATTATGAAAAGACCGTCTGCGATATTCCGTTCCTCGTGCTGGGCGTGGAGGCCAGCGACTTCAAAAACCCCTACCATTCCGACGAACAGCTCGACTGGTTTGAAACCGAACTGAACGCCGCCGTCGCCGCAGGCAAGCCCGTTTTCGTTATCTGCCATAAGCCGCTCGACTATCTGGGCAACGCTGCCGCAAGAATGGAACAGATCTTAACGAACGCCGCCGAAGCGGCCGCCGCGCCGATCGTTTACGTGTGCGGGCACACGCACGACATCGGGGGCAGAACCTTCCATCAGCCGAATGATAAGCTGGTCTTTCTGGAGCTGCCCTCGCTGCAGTATACCTACGGCGGCGGGCTCGGCTTCGTGGCCGAAGTGACCGACAGCGAAGTGACCCTCACGGGGATGAACTTTTTGACCGATCAGCCGCTGGACGACTTTGAATATCACATCGGGTTTTGACCGATAACCGCCTTGAAAAACTGCGCTTTCATGTTATATCGCGTGTCGATCTGATACGCTTCGATTGTTGCGCCGCTTTTCCGGCATATCTCTGAGAAGTATTCTTTTTCTTCGCTCTTATCTAACGTTTGATAATAAAAGCTGCCGCCCGGTTTGACAAGATGCAGCGCTTTCCTTAATATTTTTTCAAATAATCCGCTTTCCAATCTTGTGCTGCCGACCATGGTCACGACGGCAAAGCGCCGATCGAGGTTTTCAACCGACAGAATATCCGAGCAGATCACCTGCACGGCGTTGGGGTTTTTCTCATTTTCAAGCCGCAATTGAAGTTGGCGGCAGCATTCCGCGTCCCTGTCAATGCTGACGAGCCTGCCGCCCTTCAGCTTGTAGGAAAGGTACCTGTCCCAACTGCCGGCGCCGACGCCGATGTTGCAGATTTCATCGTTTTCGCCGACGGCAAAATGCTCTTCAAAAAAAGCCGCAAGCAGGTATTCCAGATACTTGCTTTTGACGGACGTGTTCCACGGCCCCGCTTCGGGGCCGTATTCTTCCCCATAAGAGCGAAGCAGGAATTCTTTGTCGTTATCGTTCATGTTCGATCCCTGTGAATTGTAATTTGCCGGGCTGACGCCCGACGCGATATATTTGCTTCGCAAATTCGATATATGCTCACGAAGCTCACATGCGACATGATATAAATTCCTTTCTTGCCCCGCAGGGCATATCGCGTGCGCAGTACATATCGAATCCGACAGGATATATCGAAAATTCCGCAGGAATTTATATCGCGGCGTAATCTGGCTAAGCCAGATTACGCTTATTCTTCCTCCAAAACTTCCGGGGCGACGAGGATGCCGGCGGGCTTGATCAAATATTCA
>JAFTEL010000044.1 GCA_017453685.1 Clostridia bacterium | reverse complement strand
TGACCGGGCAGAGCGACCAATACCTTTACAACAAGATCTACAGCAAAAAGCGGGTCAAGGCCGAATCCTCGTCGTCCTCTTCCTCCGGCGGTTCGTCTTATCACTCCGCCGGCACTCATAAATCCTCCTCCGGGCGCAGCCACGGGGGCGGCGGCGGAAAATTCTAAAGGGAGAAAAAGCATGAAGCTATCCGCTTATGACGGCCAATGTGTGCGCGTCACGCTCAAAGACGGCAGCGTGCTTGAGGGCGCGTGCCAATACAATTCCGCCGAATTCAACGAGGCGGAGATCGGCCCTGACGAGGACGGGCTGGAGATCGCCCACTGGCTGTTCTGCCAGAGCGAAATCGAAACGGTGGAGCTGATCGACGAAAACAACCCGTACCGGGCGCCCTTCGGCACGATCGAAGAGGAGACCCTGTTAAACGGATTATACGCGATCATGGACGTTTTGATTTACGACGAAGAACCACGCAACGCCGAGCGGCTGCTCAACTGCATGGAATACTATCTCAGCCGACCGACCGACAGCGTCCCCTTCGGCCGCCTTACCGCCAAAGAGGTTTTGGCGCAGGCCGTGCAGAACGCGCCGGACGATGGAATCCGGCAAAGGTGCTCGGCCCTGCTGGCGCGGTATTTCAGCGAACCGTGAACCGAATCAACAAACAATCAAGCGGACCGTTCCGTATCGGAGCGATCCGCTTTTGTTTTTGATACGATCTTCTGTTTGCCGCGCGTTACACCGGCGTATCCAATCCGTCCATGTAATCCGCCACCATGCTGTTTCTGCGCTCGGAAAGCTCGTAATACATCCGGGCGCGGACTTTTTTGTTGATCGGCCAGAACAGCTTGGGGACGATGCCCAGCGCGCCGGTGATGGTGGGCATGATGGCACAGAGGATGAACTCCCAACGCTTGGTCTTTTCGGTCTGCGTGCCGATTTTCAGCCCCTGCACATAACCGATTTTTTTCATCATGATATTGAAAACGGAGCTCTTGACCACGTTTTGCAGCTTGAGCACGAGACTTTTGGCAACACCCGTGGTGGCCTCCATCCGGCAGCCGCTTTTCCACTCGCAGTAATCCATGGCCTCGTTCCACAAATCGGCGTTGATGACCTTGTTGACGCCGAAGAGCAGCTTGGCGAACACCTCGCGGAAGCCGTAAACGACCAGCATGGGCTTGAGCTTGCGGTAATTGTTGTTGATCATGCCCGAGAGGAAAAAGATCAGGCAGAGAATATCGCCGTACATATCCGCGCCGACCCACAGGAATTTGGAGGAGAAGCGCTTGCGCAGCGGCGCGACGAACGCGTAGGAAATGCTGCCGACCGGGCCGGAAATGCCGCTGACCAGCGCCAGCGTCGTGTTGATCATGGTGTTGGCGCCGTGCACGTCGATCCAGTAATCGCGTTCGCCCACGCCGATGGCGAAGTTGCCGAAGAAATCGGACAGCGCCATGAGCAGCACGGGGTAGTTGCGGATGATGGCCAAAAAGCCCTCTTTGATCTTCGGGCGTTCAATGGACTGCGGCACGCGCTCCTTTGTGACAAGGAAGAACCAGAACGTGAAGGCGGATGAAATCAGCGCGCAGCCGACGCCCATGCCCACAAAGATGGAACGAAGCTGTACCTTCCAGCGCCCGGTGGTGACCATGTCATAAAGGAAGCCGAAGATATAACCCGGCATATCCTCGCCCATGTAGCCGGTGAGAAGCTCCGCCAGCGTGATGAGCCGCACACGTTCGTTCGGGTTGGGCGTGATCGTGCTCATATAACCGCTTTTGGCGATGTCGGTAAAAGTGCCCGCCGTTTCGGTGATCACGTTGAACACGAAGTAAAAGATCAGCTTCGGGATGAAGGTGCCCGCCGTGTTCGGGAAGAAATAGGGCAGGAACCAGTAGAGCAGGCCGATCAGGCTCAGCGGGATCTGCAGCAGGATCAGATACGGGCGGAACTTGCCCAGACGGGAGCGGGTATTGTCCACAACGGCGGAAACGATAATATCGTTGACCACGTCCCACACGCCGGTGAAAAGCCCGACGATGGCGGAAATGCCGAAGTCGATCTTGACGACGTCCCAGATAAACCGATTCTTGTAGCCGTTGATATTGAACGTATTCGACCAGTCGTTGAACAGATACGCGACGGTTTCCTTCGTGCCGACGTAGTTGTAGCTGCGGAACACGTTCCCGCTTGCCGCTTCCTGCCGTTCGACTGTTTTCAGCGGTTCGCTATCCGCCATTCCCGTCACCTCCGTTCCCCGCAGATTCAAGCTGTTTTTATACGATTTTGTCTTTTAAGAATTCGTCTACCGTTTTCCAATACAGCGCGGGGTCGGTATAGACCGACTGCGCGTGATCCGCGCCTTCAATGGCCTGCTTCGCTTTCGGCGCCGCACAGGCTTCGTAAAGCTCATCCATCATCTTGAACGGCACGAAGTAGTCCGCCGTGCCGTGCAGGAATACCGTCGGCGTGACGCTGCGCTTCACGGCTTCGATCGGCAGATTCTTGCGGATGTCGAAGTTCCCGCGCAGCATGGACGTTGCGTTGATGGCGTGCAGCAGCGGGAACGCGGGCAGCTTTGCGTAGAGCTTGATGACGTTCGCATACTGATCCCAGCAGCTGGTAAAGCCGCAGTCGGCGACTGCCGCCTTCACCTGCGGGGGCAGCGTTTCGCCGGTGGCGAGCATGATGGTCGCCGCGCCCATGGAGTAGCCGTGCAGCACGATCTGTGCCTCCGCATCCTGAGCAACAACATAGTCGATCCATGCCATGCAGATATCCTTATCATGATAACCCATGCTGCAGTAGATGCGCTCATCGTTGCCCCATGCCCGCATCGAGGGGCAGACGCAGTGGTAGCCCAGATTGTGATAATGCTGCGCGAAAACGCCGGTGGATTCGGGAGAAGCGTTGTAGCCGTGGCAGAGCACCGCCCACTTGTGCGACGGACCTTCCGCCGGGATGATATACGCATGGATCGGGCCGGTGACGTCGGTGGTGATCACATGATCGTCGCCCTTATGAGCCTCCATCCAGTTCGGGTCGTAGCGCTCGGCTTCATCCTGCTGCGAGGAAAGCTCCTCCGGTTCGGAACGGTCGTCAAACAGGTTGATAAAAAAGCGGTTGATCCTTGTGTTGAGCGCGCATTCATACACCAGCGCGCCTGCGCCCAGAACCGCGGCGGTCGTGCCGACGCCGATCTTGAGTATGGTTTTGGCTGCTTTGGCTGTTTTCAATGAAGCCATGGTATTATCCTCCGTGATCAAAATGAAAGTATCGTTATTTGCCGATGCTGCCGATCGCAACGACGGCTCTGAAGAACAGAACGCGGAACCAATCGAAGATCACCGTCAGGTAACCCGTGATTCTATCCAGAGCGCCGGAGCCCTTCGTCAGATCCTTTTCCACCGCGGCGATGACCCGTTCGGCGATCTGCGCATAGCCGTGCGGCGTGGGATGCGCCGTGAGCGCGTATTCGATCGGATCGCTCAGGGAAAGAATGTGACCGATGGACATCTGCGTGACCGAGGCTGGCGTCTCCACGTCGGAAATATCGACGTACATGTAGCCGTATTTCACGGCGCACATTCTGGTGTAGGAATTCATCGAATCCATGATGCCGTTGATGAGGGAGCCGATCGGGATGGCGATATCGTCCGTCGCCGTCGCGTCTTTGATGGGATTCAGGGTGCCGACGAGAACAACCTTCGCGTCGGGGTTGTTTTCCTTGATGTAGTCGAGCAGAAGGGGATAGGCACCCTTCCAGTAATCGAAGTATTCGGAAAGCATGCCCATGATGTTGGAGATCATGGCGGGAATGGCCGAGGCGTTGCTCAGATCAAGGCTGCCCAGACCGAAGATCTGCGTTTTGTAGAGAATATCCGTCTGCCCCAGACCGATCGTGATGAGGCTCGCGTTTTTGATCATCTCGCGCACGCTCATGACTTCGCCGGTCTGACCGTAGGTCGACTGACCGTCCACCGAAAGGCTCGACGGGTCGCCGAAATAGCGCAGATCCGTTTCATAACGCTCTGCCATGTAGCGGTAATGCTCGTTGTAGGTGAACTCCTCGTCGCGGTAGCCGTCGTCGATCCCGAGCAGGTCGAGAACGTAGGCGGTGGAAACGGCGTCGTGATCCAGCGGCCAAAGCTTTGCGCTCGTGTCGCGAATATCGTCCGGCGCGTTGAGTCCAAAGGCTTCGGCGACCAGGTTCGGATAGGAGCCGTCCACGTTGCGGCAGTCATAATTGCCGTAGGTGTCGTTGAGGTAGATCTGTTCCTGCCAGCGGCCGCCCGCCCCGTAACCGCGGGCAAAGCTGTCGCCGATGGCAACGTAGCCGACGCCTTCTTTGAGCGCCGCATACGGATCGTCCGCAGCGTCAGCCGCGAAAGAAAACAGCGGCACGATCAGAAGAACGGCTAAGATCAGCGCAAGAATTCTTGAACGTTTTTTCATGGCTTTTTCCTCTCCTTTTATTTGTTAAATCCAATTATAGTCTTGATCCTTGTTTTTGGCAAGTGCCAACGAAAAAAGAATTGACGCACGCGCAATTTTGAAAAACAATGCGGTTCAAATCATCCAAAATCTATTGAAAATATCAGTCGTTGTGCTATAATTGACAAAACAAAAGCGAATTTTATCAAAAACGGCAGAAAGAAGGGTTTACCGTTATGAAAACGAGAATCGAAGCGGATTCGATCGGCGAAAAAGAAATCAGCGTGGACGCATACTACGGTGTTCAGTCCTTGCGGGCAAAAGAGAATTTTCCGATCACCGGTATCCCCATGCATTTTGAGCTGATCAAAGCGCTGGCTCAGCTGAAGCGAGCCGCCGCCATGACGAACCGCGATTCGGGCAGACTGGAAGGAAAAAAAGCCGAAGCGATCATTCAGGCCTGCGACGAGATCATCGAAGGAAAGCTGCACGATCAGTTCATCGTGGACGCCATTCAGGGCGGCGCGGGCACGTCGGCGAACATGAACGCCAATGAAGTGATCGCCAACCGCGCCATCGAAATCCTCGGCGGACAGAAAGGGGATTACACCATCGTTCATCCGAATGACGACGTCAACATGGCGCAGTCAACCAACGACGTGTTCCCTTCCGCCGGCAAGATCGCGATGGTGCAGATGCTGGAAGTGCTCATCCCTGCCGAAAAGCGCCTTTATGAGGTGCTGATGCAAAAATCGGAAGAGTTCGACGGCATTTTGAAAATGGGCAGAACCCAACTGCAGGACGCCGTTCCCATGCGTCTCGGGCAGGAGTTCCACGCCTACGCTTCGGCGGTAAAACGCGACATCGATCGCTTCATTTTCGCTGAAAAGGCGCTTCACGTGCTGAACATGGGCGCGACCGCCATCGGCACGGCGATCGACGGCGACCCGTATTATCTTACTTATATTTGTGACAACATTTCCACCGTCGTCGACGGAGATTACAGCCAGTGCGAGGACCTGTTCGACGGCACCTCGAATCTTGACATTTACGTAACGGTTTCGTCAACGCTGAAAACGGCCGCGCTGAATCTTTCCAAGATGTGCAACGACCTGCGCCTGCTTTCCAGCGGCCCCAAGACGGGGATCGCCGAAATTTCGCTTCCCGCCAAGCAGAACGGCTCCTCCATCATGCCGGGCAAGGTGAATCCCGTGATCCCCGAGGTCGTTTCTCAGGTCGCTTTCCGGATCATCGGCAGCGATATGACGGTGACGATGGCGGCTGAAGCGGGGCAGCTTGAACTCAACGCCTTTGAGCCGGTCATCTTTTACAGCATTTTTGAAGGAATCCAGGCGCTGACGAACGCGATCGGAACGCTCATCGACAACTGCATTTCGGGCATCGTAGTCAATGAAGACCGGTGCCAAGAGCTGCTGCACAAGAGCGTCGGCATCGCCACCGCGCTCAAGCCTTATATCGGCTATAAAAAGGCGGCGGAGATCGCCAAGGAATCGCTGAAAACGGGCGTTCCTGTTCGGGATATCGTGATTCGGGACGGGCTGATGAACGAAGCACGGCTCGCCGAGGTGCTTGACCCGAAGAATATGACGGAGATCAAAAGATTGAAGAAGTGGTTCTGAGCTTCGTTTCCAAGCCGTTTTATATGCAAAAAGTTCCGGTCGGACAGACTGTCCTTCCGGAACTTCCCTTTTTCGTCCGTTTATGTTATAATGATACTCAGCTTAAAGAAGGAGATATTGCCATGAAAAAGTTTATCGCCGCTGCCGTGGCGCTGAGCGTTGCCGCAACGGCCGCCGGCGGATACGTGAAAATGACCGGTCTCAAAGAAGCGATCCGGTCGTGGCTCAATTACAAGCAGGAACTCAGCGCGAGCTATGTGGGCGAAACGTCCGACGAGGTCTGGGACGGCGCGTTCACCTATGACAACATGGTAACAATCCAAAAGGACCCCGAAAAGGACTTCGTGATCCTCAATCTCACCGACAACCATTTCGGCGACTATGACTACCGGCGCTTTACCGCCCTGGAAGTTGAGTTCATTGCCAAGAAGCTCGTGAAGAAGATCAAGCCCGATCTCATCACCGTCACGGGCGACATCGTCTGCACCGATTCGACAATCTATTCCGTCAAACGCTTCACCGACCTGATGGAGAGCTTCGGCGTGCCGTGGGCGCCCGTATTCGGCAACCACGACGACGAAGGCAACTGCGACCTGAATTATCTCGCGGATATCATGCTGCAAAGTCCGCACTGCATCCTCCGAAAAGGTCCTGCCTCCATGGGCGTGGGCAACTACGTCATCGGTATCACCGAGGAAGACGGAGGGGAAGAAAGGCTTGTGGAAACGCTCGTGATGATGGATTCCCATCATTCCGCCTGCACGCAGGAGCAGGTCGAGTGGTTCACCTGGGCGGCGCAGGGTATCAACAGACTCAGCGGCGGCAGCGCCGAGATCACGACGATGATGCATATTCCTCTCGCGCAGTATCAGTACGGCTGCGATGAAAAATGGGACAGCGCCAAGAACGCATGGAAGCCCGACAGCGGCGCGGTCGGCTCCTACGGGGAAAAGGTCTGCTGCGCGCGGGATGAAAACGGCAGCCCCGTGGACAACGGTCTGTTTGACGCGATCAAAGACGCAGGCGGCAAATATGTCTTCTGCGGCCATGAACACCTGAACAATTTTTCATTTCTCTATGACGGCGTCCGTCTGACGTATACGATGAAGATCGGCCCGGCGTCCGGCGCCTCCCCGCTGCTCAACGGCGGCACAAAGATCGTCGTCGGTTCAAACGGCATCCTTCGCTTTTCCGACGAAGCGCTCCTGCGAACGGTGCTTTCGGTCGAAGCTCCCTTGGGTCAATGATGCGCTTTATCCCGCACAGAAAAAACCAAAAAGAAAAAGCCGCGTCAGCGGCTTTTTTTGATGCGCTTGGTGAAACTCAATACCAGATCCAGCCGAAGAGCAGGAGCATGATGACCCACTGCCAGGCGGTGAACCGCACGGTGACCTTGCAGGTCGCCGTTCTGCCGTCCTTTGCCGTGGCGGTAACGGTCGCCTTGCCGATGCCCTTGGCGGTCAGCGTTCCGTCCTGCCCGACCTGAACGACCTTTTCGTCGCTGCTGGACCACGTAACGTTTCTGACGCTCGCCGTCAGCTCGGCCGTGTCTTTATAAGCCATTCTCAGCGTTTTGCTGCTCAGCCGCAGCGGAGCCGTCGTGAGGTCTTCGATCGTGACCGGCACTTCGTACTCCGTGCTGACTTCCGGCACGGTGGGCGCCGTTGTCAGCGGGATCGGCGGCAGATCGCCGGCGTGAACAAACATTGCCATGCACAGGGCGGTCAGCACAAGCACTACGGCAGCGTAGATACATGATTTTTTCATGATGATCTCTCCTTAATTGAGCGGAATGGCGGGCAGTTCATAGCGATCCTTGCCGCTGTCCGTCGTGGACAGCGTACCGCTCTGCGTGGTCGATGCGGTCTTGCCGCCAACGTCCAGAATGGAATCCGAGTCCTTTTGCGTTGTGGTTGCTTTGGTCGTCTGCTGCGCGGTCGAACCGGCCGCGGCAGTCGTTTCGCCGGAAGCCTTGCTTTCCGCCGCTTTTGCCGTCGTGCTCTGCGCGGGGGCGGTCGTTTGGCCGGCGATCGTTGTTTGGTTCGCGGCGGTCGTTGTCTTGGCTGCATCGGTCGGTTTCGTTGTGTTCGCGGCGGTCTGTTCGTCGTCTAACGGCAGCATGATCTCCGCTTCTGCGTTTTCCGTGACCTGCTGGAGGGTTTGCGCTTCGGAGGCAGGCAAAGTCGTCTGCTCGTCAGGCTTGGGTTCCGCGGTTTGTTTTGCGCAGCCCGACAGCAGCAGGAGCGCCGCCGCCGGAATCAAGATCCATTTTGATTTTAGCATAGTATCACCTGTATTTCAAGCTCGGTTAAATCGTTTCCGACGGGATGCTTGCCGAAAAGCACCCCCTTCGCTATTAAACCACGTTTCGCCGTATAATGCAAGAGGAATCTGGCAGTTTGCCTCATTTCAAGATTTCGGCAGCAGGGGAGACGGAAAAAGGGCTCCGATCGCATCAGGATCGGAGCCCCGTTCAAATCTCTTTACTGTTTTGCTTCATTCCACCAGCGCGGCGGAACGGATCGTTTTGGCAAAAGGCAGTGTGCGGTCATTTTTGCCGATGTAGAAGCCGCTGCCGATGTTGCAGGTGATGGTATTGGCCACCAGACTGCCGTAAACGCGCAGACCGTTCGTACTGATTTTGATATCGCCCTTCGGCGCATACACGATGCCCCACATGTTCAGCGCGCTGCCCTGCGAGCCGAGGACAATGTTGCCCTTTCTTGAGTACAGAGACAGCGTGGCGCCGTCGTCATTGTAGGTGTGCGAAGCGCCGTAGATGTTGATGTTGTTCTCGGCGATCATACAGCCGTTGAGGGAAATATCGCCGCCCGAGCGTGTCTCGATCGAACCGAGCGAATACACGAAGCCGTGGATATCACAGTCGCCATTTCCGCCGAAGGCCACGATACCCCGACCGCACCACACGTCACCGCGCAGATTCAGGTAGCCGTTGAGGAGACACACTTCGGAGGTGTTGCCGCAGTTGTTGCCCCAAACGTAAACACTGCCCTTGAGGATGTTTCTGCCGCCGCCGCCGAGCGTCAGCTTGCCGTACACGTGCGTCGTGCCGTTGACCGTGACATAAGCGCCCCACGCCGAGGTAGAGTTAAAGTTGCCCATGCAGTGTACTTTGCCGAAGGTGTAGGCAACGTTGTTGCCGCTGCTCAGGGTCAGATCGCCCCCGGTATACAGTTCGCCGCCGACGGACGTTTGAGCCGCGAAGGAGGCATTCCCGCCGACATAAGCGTTGCCGCCGACGCCGATGCCCATGCCCCACGCGGGAGTTAAGTTGCCGCCGACAAATAAATCACCCGACACATAAACCGGACACTGCGGCGTAAAATCGCCCTGCACGTACAGGTTGCCGTGCACGTACATCAACGCCGTGCTGTTGTAGCCCGTGCTGAGAGAGCCGCGGCAAAGCACGCTGCCGTTGGAATAGGAAATAATGGATTGCAAAGTGGTGTTTCCGTCGTAAACGTAAGAGTACGACGCATTGGGCGACAGGTGCGGGTGCGGATCGGTGAACTGTGCCTTTTCCGCGACGGGAGCGATGGACATGATCATCTCGTCCCAGTCGGGCATATCCTGCTTCGCCGCATACTCAACGACCGTGGGCCTCACGCCCATGTTGTTGGTAAAGACGATGCCCTTCGCCGAAACGATGGTGTCGATGATCGCCGCATCGTTCGTGCCGACCCGGATATTGCCGTTGGCAAAGATGGCGCCCGCCACCTCGCGGAAGTCGCCGTTGAGGTTGAAGGTGGTTTCCGCTCCGTGGAACATCAGATAGTCGAAGTCAATCGACATGTTCTTTTTGATATACTTGGCGGCAGCGTGTGCGTTGATTTGCATTCTGTCACTGGAAAACAAGCTGGCAAACAGCGTCTGACACTCATAGGTGTCCCGCACACGGACAATGCCCTCCTCTGGAAACTCGACGATTACGTCGTCGGTCGAGAATCCGTTTTTCTGCACATATTCGAGGGCAACGTTTCTGGCGCGCACTTTATCGGGCAAGCACGTTACCGACGCCAGCGCCGCCGAATCCAAAGCGTTTTGCAGACGGCTTTTCTGGTAGTACCGCAGTCCCAGATCCGTAACCAAAGACGCCACCGTCAGAAAGGTGACCAGCGCAAAGGCAGCGATCACCATGACTGCGCCGCTTTCATCCTTGCAAAACTTTGCCCGGTTATTCCGAAAACAGGTTTCTGTTTTCACATTTACCGCCCCCTTTCCGTGAATATCGTTCCTTTGGCAGTACCGAACAGCAGACGTTCTGCCGTTATTCTTCGGCAAAAGATTCCTGAATCGCCTTAAGCTGACGAGCCAGTTCCTCAACCGCCGTGCTCGCCTGCTCGATATGATAATTCTGCATCTGTACTTTCTTTTTCAGTTTGACCTGTTCCTTGCGCAGTTCGTCCTCGCCGGCGGATAGTTTCTCGGCATAAATGTAAGCCTTTTCTTTGATCTCTTTTTTCATCTGCGCGATTTCGTTTTTGTATGCTTCGTTCTTTTCTTCCAGCAGCGCGTTTTCGACGTTGGAGCGGCTCAGCTCCGTTTTGAGCGAGGTGTTTTCATTCTCCACCTTGTCAAAGTGAACCTGCGCCGTGGCATACTCTGCGCTCTGCACGTCTTTTTCATCCTGCGTCGCCTTCAGCTTGGCTTTGAGCTCCTCGATCGTGCCCAGCGCCTGCTCATACTGCGTCTGGATGGATTGGTGCTGTTCGCACTGCTGTTTCAGCCCTTCGATCTGGGTGGAAGCCGTCTCCAATTCTTTTTGCAGGTTTTCCTTGGCGGCACGTTCGTCGTCGAGCTTGCTCTGCATTTCCGCTTCCTCATGGGCGCGGGCTTTCTGCAGATCCTCGATCCTGCCCTGCAGTTCGGCGATTGCCGCCTGCGCTTCGTTGTCGAACTGCTCCTGTGCCGCATCTGCCGAAGTTTCTGTGGCTTCTCCGCCGTAACGCGCCAGAAGCTTATCCCGTTCACGGTTCGCCAGAGCGAGCGCCGACTTCATCTCCGCCATGCGCTTCTCATAGTTTTTCGAGGCGTCCTGCATGGTGCGGTTCATTTCCTCGATATACGCCGTTACCTCATCGGGATCAAAGCCACGCCTGACTTTTTTAAACGTAACGGTCGAAGCGGTTTCGGTCTGTTCTGTTTTGTTTTCTTTTTCGTTGTTCGCGGTGACTTCGTTTTTCATGATAACCCCTCACATTATGCATTTTCTATGATTAGTTTATCGCCCGTTTCGAGTCCGAGGCGTGCGCAAGTGCCGGAATTGACCTCCACGACCCCGACGGCCTTTTTGACCGTTTTCCCGATTTTCCACGGATGGATGTCTTCATCAATGTGCAGTATCGTGCCGTCCTCGGACAGATAGATCACATCGAGCGGAAACTTCATATTCATCATGTGAATCTGATTGCAGGGTCGGATCAGCAGCCCGTAACTGTCGGGGATCGACTGCGTGAACATCAGCCCCTGAAACCGTTCGAGAAAGCTCCCGGTAACGTCCACGTCGGGAATCAGTACGGCGTCTCCTTTTCTCAGTATCGCTTTTTCCATGCCCTCTTCCTCCGCTTAAAAGAAATTGATAAGATTCATGGCAGCCGGTCCCATCAGGATAATGAAGATGACAGGGAAAATAAAGAACAGCATCGGGATAAGCATTTTAATGGAAGCTTTGTTTCCCTTTTCCTTTGCCTGCTGACTGCGCTCGATGCGAAGCTGTTCGGACTGGGAACGCATGACGTTGTTGATGGGGATACCGAGCTGTTCCGCCTGGATGAGCGCGGAAGAAAACGTCTTCAACTCGTCGAGCGTAGTGCTGTCGCACAAATGCTGCAGCGCTTCACGGCGGGTCATTCCCATTTGGATTTCCCGGTATACGATCAGCAGCTCGTCAATAAACGGACCGTGCAGCTTTTCGGACACCTTCATGAGCGAAGCGTCAAAACTCAGACCCGCCTCGATACAAACGCACAGCAGATCCATGGCGTCGGGAAGCTGCTGCTTGATGCCGTTCTGGTGACTGGAAACGCGGGAACGCAGATAGTAGGTCGGACCCATGATGCCGATGAGCACGCCCACGCAGAGGATCAGCAGCAGGAACATCGGCTGGAGCTTTACGACCAGCACGATAATCAGCGTCAGCACCAGGGAAACGACCAGAACCACCGTCTTGATAAAATTGAAATCCTCGGGATCCATAAAGATGCCCGCAAGCCGAAGCTGTCTGGCGATCACTTCGAGCTTTTTGGATTTTTCGTTGGCTTTGTTTTTCTTTTTGGGCGCCATTTTCCGTATGAACGAGGACAGCTGCTTCATACTCTTTCCAAACAGTCGGGAGGTGAGTGAAACCTGCAGCTCCTCAAATTCGGGGCGCTCTATCGTGCCTTTGATTTGTTCCAGTCTGCGTTCTTTTTCATCCGCGCGCTTGCCGAACGGAGCGGCAATCAGCACAAAGAGAATAAACGCAAGCAGCGTATAGGCGATAACGACGTATTCCACAAAAGCACCCCCTCGTCAGTATTTGATGTTAACCACTTTCCGAATGGCAAGGAATCCGAAAACCTCCATGACGATGCTCACGATGAGCATGATCCGCCCTGCCGAAGTCGTGAAGAATACGCTCATGTAGCTGGGGTTAATGAGCATGAGCGCCACGGCGATAAAGGCGGGCAAAGCGCCGATGATCAGACCGGAGGTTCTGCCCTGCGCGGTGATGGAGCGGATCTCGCCCTTGATTTTCAGCCGGTCGCGAATGGTGTTGGAAATGGTGGTCAGAATTTCCGACAGGTTGCCGCCGGTGGTTCTTTGAATACAAACCGCCGAAACGACCAGCAGCAGGTCGGCGCTCTTGATGCGGTCGGCCATGTTTTCGAGCGCCTCTTCCATCGTCGCGCCGTAACGGATCTCGTTGCACACGCGGCTGAACTCCACGCCGATGGGAGCGGGCATATCCATGGCGACGTTTTCCATCGCCTGCTGGAAGGAGAAGCCGGAACGAAGGCTGTTGCACATCACGATCAGCGTATCGCCGAGCTGGCTCTCGAACAATTTGGTTCGCTTTTCTCTTTTGAGTTTGATGACAATCAGCGGCATAAAAGCGCCCAGACCCGCCAGCGTCAGGGACGGCAGAAGCCCTGCGCCGAACAGCGCCGCCAAGCCCGAGGGGACGAACGTGATGACGATCCAGATGAGCGCAAACTCTTCGGGCCGCATCATGATGTCCGCGCTGATAAGTGCATCAAAGAGCGTATCCATGAGCTTGCGGCTCTTTTCAGAGCGTTTGAACGCCTCCGAGCTTTCGCCCGTTGCCCGCGCCAAAATGGATTCTCTCCGCTTCGATTTGCCGGTTTTGTTTGACTTGTTTTTGAACAGGCGCTTCACTCTGTCCTGCACCGTTCGCTTTTCCTCTGTCGCGGTGCCGACGATGCTGACCGCCAAAAAGAAGTTGAAAAAACCGAACACCACGGCGAGAATGATGGCGCTAATTTGAAAACCAGTCATAATTGATGCTCACTCCGTTTCCACGGATTTTTTCCAGAGACTTGGGGCGAACGCCCGTTGCCTTGAATTTGCCGATGAATTTACCCTCCGTATCAACACTGCCGTCTGTTTCATAGACGAAAATGTCCTGCATGCTGACAACGTCGCCCTCCATGCCGACGACCTCGGTAATGCTGGTGATCTTTCTCGTGCCGTCGCGCAGACGGCTCTGCTGAACGATCAGGTCGATGGCGGAAGCCACCTGATCCCGGATCGCACGCAGCGGCAGATCCATACCGGACATGAGCACCATCGTCTCCAGACGGGACAGGGTGTCGCGGGGGGAGTTGGCGTGCGTCGTTGTCAGGGAGCCGTCGTGACCAGTGTTCATCGCCTGCAGCATGTCCAGCGTTTCTTCGCTTCGCACCTCGCCGACGATGATCCGGTCGGGGCGCATACGCAAAGCGTTCTTTACGAGGCTGCGGATGGTGATGGCGCCCTTGCCCTCCAGGTTGGCGGGACGGGCTTCCAGCGTGATCACGTGTTCCTGATGCAGCTGCACCTCGGCAGCGTCTTCGATGGTAACGATGCGTTCATCCTCCGGAATGTAGGAGGAGAGCACGTTGAGCAGCGTCGTTTTGCCTGAGCCGGTACCGCCGGCCACGACGATGTTCAGCTTTCCCTTGACGCAGGCCTCCAAAAACTGGAGCATCTTCGGGTTCAGGGAGCCGAACTGCAAAAGCTGCTGGGCGGTGATGGGCGTTTTGCCGAATTTACGAATGGTCAGCACGGGTCCGACCAGCGACAGCGGCGGAATGATCGCGTTGACACGGGAACCGTCCAAAAGACGGGCGTCAACCATGGGGCTCGCCTCATCGACGTGACGGCCGATCTGAGAAACGATACGGTCGATGACATTCATCAGGTGTTCCTCGTCGCGGAACTTCAGCCCCGTCAGCTTCAGCTTACCTTTTTCTTCGATGTAGATATGGTCGGGGCCGTTGACCATGATTTCGGAGTATTTCGGATTCTGTATCAATTCCTCGATCGGGCCGTAGCCCATGATGTCGTTGAACAGCTCCGTCGCAACCTGCACACGGTCGATACGGGCGATCATGTTTTCATCGTCGTTGACGCGGTCGTCAATCATTTTGAACATCGTTGCGCGGTCGGTGATGGCCTGCCCCGTTTTGTTCATTTCACGGATGATGTCGCCGTGGATCTTGCGCTTAATTTCGAGATAGGGGTCGTTTTCTTTGACAGGTTCCGCCCTGGAACTTTCCTCGTTCAACGCAGCCGGATGCACCGATGCGCCGATGCTTTTCTCCTCACCCTTGCGGGGATCCATTCTGTCTAAAAGTCCCACGAAGAACTCTCCTTTTGCGTTGCATTATTTTTTCTTGGCATTGTCTTTGTCCTTGTTCTTTTTTGTCTCGTTCCGGAGCTTTAACTTCTTTTTCTTTTCCGGTTCCGTCAGAACTTTAATGCCCGTGTGCTCGGTGATGATCTTTTCCGTCAGGTGGCGAAGCGAACTGCCGAGCGTAGACCTCGGATCGGAAAGCACGGCGGGCTGCCCCTTGTTCACGCTGGTGATCGCCGTCTTGCCGTCGTAGGGAATGACGTAGTAGATTTCCAGACCGAACATCTTGGTGAAGTCCGCAGGCTTGATGATGCCCTTTTCGTACTTGTTGATGATGAACTGCAGCTTGTCCTTTTGGTGAAGCTGGTCGAGAATGTCATACGACATCTTGGCGTTTTTGATCGAGAGGATATCGGTGTTATACACCATGAAAATCTCCTCGCAGCTCTCGCACGCCGTGATCGTGACGTCGTTGAAAGCCGCCGACATATCCAGGATCACGTATTCATAGAACGGGCGCATGATGTCGATGATCTTTTCCACGGCGGACGCCTTCACGTATTCGGCGAACTCCGCGCTTTTCGGCGCGCACAAAACACGCAGGCCGCTGCTGTGGTCAACGGAAAAGTTGTTGATGTTTTCAATCGTGATGCCGCCTCTGTCCTGCACCAGATCCACAATGGAGTATTTGGAATCCATGTCCAGAGAGATCGCCACATCGCCGCACTGCAGATCGAGATCAAGGAGCATGACGCGCTTGCCCTCTCTGGCAAGACAGATCGCCGTGTTGACCGCAATCGTTGTTTTGCCTGTGCCGCCCTTGCCGCTGAAGAAACCGAGCACCTTGCAGCGCACTTTTTTGCCCTCGTTGCTGTCAAGGGACCGCTGCTGCTCGAGAGCGAGAACGGTTTTCAGTTCCTCGGAAAAGTCCTGCGGCGTGACGCCGGTGAAGGGCATGACTTTGCGGATGCCGTAGCCTGCCGCCTTGTTGACCAGATCGACGCTGATCTTGTCGGTCACGAGGACGACCATACAGTTGCGCACCGTGGTCAGCAGATCCTGCACAAAGGTGAACACGCTGTCCGGCGTTTCACCGCGCACGGCGCAAAGCACCACTTCGGGGAACAGGTTGACGATCTTGGTCTTGGCTTCCGCGCCGTAGTCGGAGTAGCCGCTGATGGCGAACTGCTCACGCAGCAGGAGGTTTTTCACCTCGATGCGCAAATCCAGATCGTCGGATAATATGACAACATTGATTTTTTCCATATTAATTTACCTCCGATACCCTGTGCGTGCATCAGCTCGCCGCTGTGGTGGGCGGAGCGGTCGTGATTTCGCCCATGCCCTTGTTGGTCTCCGGCTCTTTCAGGAAGTCTTCCGCGATGGTGCTGCCTTCCTCATCGGTCGCGGGCTCGGTCGGAACCAGCGGGAGCGAAGCCCCTTCTGAATAGGGAACAAGCGCAATGCGGATATTCTCGCCCGTTTTCAGCAGCGTCTCGATCTGCTGTTCGGTCACAGAAAGCGTAATCAATGCATAGGTCGTGGTTTCGACGCCTGACTTGACCATTTTAAAGTCGGAATAGGTACCGACCTCCAGCACGGGGATGTTTTTGAGGATCGGATTGAGCGCTTCGGTTGCCATCGCGTCGTAGATATGGACGTAGTCTCCCGCACGCAGGAACAAAGCGACGGCGTTGGTTTCGCTCACGGAGATGGTGTAAGCATATCTCCCGTTGCCTAAGTGATAGGACAGACGGTACTCTCCGTTGCTCTCCAGGTTCTCGTCACCCTCGCGCAGATCCGTCAGCTTCGAGGCGAGCACCTGTTCGCCTTTGCGGATCGTTTCCGTCGCCATATAGCCGTTGACTTGCTGCGCGTTCACCAACGTACCGTAGGTAATGGAAGAAACGGGCATTGTGATTACCTGGAACATATCGGGCGTAACGATCGTATCCTTTTCGATATCCATCACGGCGATAAGTACGTTCGCCTCCTCCACGCCGGTAACGGCGGAATTATGCTGAAGGCTGTTGATGAAAAAATAGGTTGCGAAGCCGGCAATCAGTGCAAAAATCACTGCAAATAGATATATTTTTCTCATACTACTGTTCAGACCTTTCTATGACTCGACTTTCATGACCACTTGGGCGGTAAGGGTTCGGGAGTCTTCGCCCGTCACCGAACTGAAGATCGGCGTGAGATAGTGAAACTCTTTCTGGGCGTGTACGACCACGTCGCCGCTCAAAGGGTCAAGCGGCTTCGTGTAGGTGACCGTAACGATGATTTCGTCAATCGGATACGTGTCTTCTATGAAGTTTTCGATATGGCGCTGGATGCCGTCCGTCTCATGGTTTTCCGCCGTGCTGACAACTGCGTACCGCGCACCCTCCCGGCAGATATTGTTCAGCGCCAGCTGATTATAGAACAGCCAGCCGAACTCCAATATGCCGCATAGAATCAGCAGAAAAATCGGCAGAACCAATGCGAACTCCAGCATCGCCTGCCCGCCTTCGCCCCGACGTCGTCTGAGGACTCGACGTTTTTTCATGCCGGTCACCTCCAATTTGCGAAAAATAAGAAAACAGCCGAAAGCGATGGTACCCGCTTCCGACCTTTGTTTCTTGTATTCATTTATTCCGTAAGCGGGACTGGGTGTCTTGTTGAAAACGGGCAGGCTGCAAACCTGCGAGCCTGCCCTGTTGATTTGCGGAATTTGCTTTGGTATTTGTCGCTTACGCTTAGCCGCCTGCACCTGCCGTGGTGACACCTGCTTCGTCAATGACTTCGTTGGTTCTCTGGAAGATGTCTCTGATTTTCGGACCAAGCAGCACAAGTGCTACGATGACAACGATGGCGATGAGGGCGATGATCAGGCCGTATTCTACCATGCCTTGGCCTTCTTCATCATTAAACCATTTGCGTAACATTGTATTATCCTCCATAATAATCGTTATGTTTTAATTGAATAGGGGCCTTAACAGGGGAGCGGTGTTGATATTAGCCGCCTGCACCAGCCGTGGTGACGCCTGCTTCGTCGATGACTTCGTTGGTTCTCTGGAAGATGTCTCTGAT
>JAFTEL010000043.1 GCA_017453685.1 Clostridia bacterium | reverse complement strand
CGAAAAAGGTTTTTCAAACAAACGATTGCAAAAAGGCCGCACAGCGGGTATCATAGAGACATGATTCCTGCTGTGCGGCGGGAAGGAGGTTATTATGCCGCGCGGCAATAGCAATACGAAGAATACAAAGGGCGCTTCCGGCGCCGGAACGATCCGCAAGAAAACCGTGAAGCGCAACGGAAAAGAGTACACCTATTGGGAAGCCAGATTTACCACTGGCTTCGATCCCGGCACAGGCAAGCAGATCCAGAAGTCCGTGAGCGGGAAAACGCAGGCTGACGTGGCGCGCAAGCTCAGAGAAGCGACGGTGGAGGTCGATCGCGGGCTGTACATCGAGCCCGCCAAGCTGACGGTCGCGGAATGGCTCGACATTTGGACGGAAGAGTATCTCAGCAACGTCAAGCCGCGCACCGTGCAGAAGTACAAGTACGATGTTCAAATGCACATCAAGCCGGCGCTCGGCGCGGTCAAGCTCGGGCAGCTGACGCCGCTCATGGTTCAGCACTTCTACAACGAAGAGGCGAAGGGGCGCGACGGCAGGAAGGGCTTATCGCCGAAATCCATCAAGGACTTGCACGGCATTCTGCACAAGGCGCTGCAGCAGGCGGTCGACATCAACTATCTGCGCGACAATCCCACGTCCCACTGCAAGATCCCCCGCGTGGAGAAGCCGGAGATCCAGCCGCTGGATGCCTACCAGATCACGGACTTCCTGCGCGCGATCAAGGGCGACCGCTTTGAAGCGCTCTATACGGTCGCGCTGTTCACCGGAATGCGACGGGCGGAGCTCAGCGGCCTCAAGTGGGACTGCGTGGACTTCTGGAAGGGGACGATCTGCGTCAAGCGCCAGTGGCAGAAGGACCCGAACAAGCGCGGCGGCTTCGTCCTCTCCAGCACGAAGAACGGCAAGCCGAGGATCATCAAGCCTGCCGCGTCGGTGATGGAGATCCTGCGCAAGGAGCGCGTGAAGCAGGCGGAGCTGCGCCTGAAGGCGGGCCCTGCCTGGCTGGACGAGGGCTTTGTCTTTTGCAACGAGCTCGGGCATCCGGCGTCGCCCAACACGGCCTACAACAACTTCAAGAAGATCGTCGAGCGGATGGGGCTGCCCAAAACCAGAATGCACGACTTGAGGCACACCTTCGCGGTGGCGTCCATTGCGAACGGCGACGACATCAAGACCGTGCAGGAAAATCTCGGGCACGCCTCCGCAGCCTTCACGCTGGATCGCTACGGCCACGTCACGGACAGCATGAGGCAGGCGAGCTCCGAGAGAATGGAGCGATTTTTCCTGTCGGTTTCTTGCCAATAAGTTCGAAAAACGAGGAAAATGTGAACCTCGGTTACGGGGTAAAATGCCCGGAAGCCGCATGGCAAAACGGCTCCCGGGCATCAATAAGGGAAAACACCAGGGAAAACATTTTCAACCAAAAATGAAACCGCAATTTTCTAAACTCGAAAGTGGCAGCAAAAAGAAGAAACGTCTTGAAATTGCAATAATTTCAAGACGTTTCGATGGTCCGAGTGGCGAGACTTGAACTCACGGCCTCTTGACCCCCAGAGTTTAAGCGTTGCCAATTATACGTCGAAAATGTGAAAAATATAGCAAGCAAGAAATAAATGCAAACAAATTCGACAGCATATTTTGCTAGTTTTCCATGGTTTTTATGCCCATTCCACCACAATTCCACCACGGGATAAGTCCGCGAATTCAAATAAACGATACAAATCGCTAACTGCCAAAAGAGCACGGATGTTCTTATGCGTTTCGTTCCAATACCGCCTCGAGCTCCCGCTTAAACTTCGGTATATCCTCTCGAATCGTATCCCAAACGATTTACATATTGACGCCGGAGTACCCATGAACGATACGGTTACGCAGTCCGTATATTTGATGCCATGGAATCGTCGCAATTTTTACCATAAATCTGCACTCCGCTTTTCATTATTTCAGTTTCAATCGGAGAACCCCTATCCACTTGAGATGCGTCAACCAAATCAACAGGCACGTCAAGCGCAGTGGCAACGCTGTCCAGCAATCCAAAAAACGCGAGGCCCCGCAGGCCGCTGTCGACATACAAATCAATGTCACTGCGCGGTGTGGCAATCCCCTTGGCGTAAGAGCCAAACAAAACGGCTTTCTTTACGCCATACTGCTCAAATATTGGATTCAGCGCGTTTTTCAGCTCTGCTAATGTATAAATTCTGCTCATTTTCCTCATCATCCGCTCAACCGCTACAATAAAACCAGTTTAACACACATGGGCGCAACTTACAAGGGAATGAAGATTTTTTTCGCGCGCGAATAGCAGCTACAAACGATAGAGATATCCCTTTGTAAACTAATATTGTCAAGAGGCCCCAGCCGCGTGAATGAACGCGGCTGGGGTCTTTGCGTATGCTATGGGGTTACGGTGCGGAGGAGGGGATTACTGAAGATCTGTTGTCTTCAAGCTAAAACCTGCTTCTTTTCCCGACCACTGATAGGTCTTGGTAGAGTCATAGCTCCCAGCCGCACCCTGGCCGTTGACGGTCACGCTCGCACCGCTTCCAAACTTCGCGGTGAACCCGTCGGGCCAGCCGTAAACCGTAGCAACGGAGCTACTCGTGAAGGTGACCTGCTTACCGCTCAAGTCGACCTCAACGGAGCCCGTCGTGAGCACAGTGCCTTCGGACTGATTCTCAGTCGCTGTAGCGAGGAAGATCGGGTTTCCATTCGCAACGGAGAGCGCGCCGCCCGCGTTGACGGTCAGTTTACCCGTCACGTTGCTCAGCATACTTGTCAGCGTCACGCTCGCCCCCTCTGTGATGACCGCGTTCCACGTATCGGGCCAGCCGTAGACAGTAGCCGTCGTGGTTTTCTCACCGTCGCCGAAGGTCAGCGTTCCGTTCGTGATGGTCACGGAGCCTGCGCTCAGATACGTGCCGGAGAGGGCGCCCGGGCTCTCCGGTGCCGTGCTGCTGATGATCGTGCTGTCGCCGTAGGTGAAGCTGCCGCCCGCGTTGACGATGATCGAGCCGTATTCGCCGCTCGTCTCCTGCGCAATCGTGCTTCCAGTGACGACCGTCAGCTTGCCGTTGACGACCAGAGACGCATCCTTCGCAATGGCAATGTTGTAAACGGAATCCTCGCCGTCGTTCCATGCGGTGATCCACTCCTTGCCGTCGGGGATGGTGACCGTGCCTTCGGCAATGGTCAACGTACGGCCACCGAGCGTGACTTTCGCTTCGGTCGGAACGGTCAGATAGTTGCCGTTGGTAGGTTCGGTGCTCGTTCCGAGGATCTCATAGGCGCTGGAGCCGCTGCCGATCTTGATGCTCGCGCCGCCGTTGATCTCAGCATTGATGTAGGTCAGGGTCGCGCCGGCGATGTCCTGTGATGCGAAGTCGATCTCCGCGCCGCTCTGCACGATTGCGGTGTAGTCCGCAGGCCAACCGTAGATGGTCGCCTTGACGTCCTTCGCGAAGGTCACAGTCTTGGTGTCCGGAACAAGCGTGATGTCGCCCGCAGAGACGACGGTGCCCTCGCTCTGATTTTCAAGAGCCGTGGGGATAAACAGCGGGGTCGTGTTGTAATACAGACTGCCGCCCTGCTCGACCGTCAGCTTGCCCGTCACGTTATCCAGCAGGCTGTTCAGCGTCACCTTCGCGCCGGATTCGATCTCGGCGTTCCAGTCGTCGGGCCAGCCGTAGACCGTGGCTTCGGCGGCTGCGGTGGCGTTAGTGCCGGTTGTGGCAGCCTTGAAGGTCACTGTACTCTTGCTCAGATCGAGCACCGCGGCGCCCTTGGAGAGATGGGTGCCGTTTGCGGTGGTCGGGTTCGTCACAGTCTCCTTGACGAAGACCGGCTGCGTGCCGATGTACAGCTGACCGCCCGCGTTAATCGTCAGGGTACCCTTGAGGCCCGCATAGGTGTCAGCGTTCGCAACGGTCAGCTTCGCGCCGCTGGGGATCTCGACCGTGTCGTCCACCGCGACGTCCGTAAAGGTGTAGAGCACATCATTGACCTTCGCGCTGTACTTGCCGCTCGTCTTGCTGAGCGTGACCTCCGCGCCAGACACCTTCAGCAGATCGTTCAGGCTCGCAGGCTCGACGGTCAGCGT
>JAFTEL010000042.1 GCA_017453685.1 Clostridia bacterium | reverse complement strand
TTTCGCCGCAAGCGATAATTCCTTGCGGTTTTTCATAGCAACACCGATAGTTCTGTACGCAGGAACATCAAGCGGTTTAATAACAATATCCCTGTTTGTCCCTTTTAGTATCAGGCTCGGTAATACCGCAATACCAAGTCCTTTTTCTGCCATCCGTTGAATGAAAAAGTAACTGCAAATAAACGGGCTTAAAATGACGGTTTTGGTTGCAATTAGTATTGCAATAAGCGATGATAATAGTTGGTTACTGTCTGCGGAAAGGAGCGTAAAATGTGTAACAGTAACCAACTGGATTTATCCGACCGCATCGCAATCGAAGCGGGATTATGCGCTGTAAAGAACTTCAAAGAAATCGCTCGCAAAATCCGCTGCAGTCCGTCTACGGTGTCCAGAGAAGTCATGCGGAACCGCGAATACATTCACGGTTCGTTTTATCTGAACAACGATTGCCGATATGCCAGTCGATGCAAAAAGAAGGGCGTCTGTACCAACAAGTATTGCGACACGTTCTGTGTGCGTTGCCGCAGTTATGACTGCCGAACCGGATGCAGCAGCTATGTACCTTACCGGTGTGGCAAGCTCGATTATCCGCCTTATGTCTGCAACCACTGTCCATATCGGCATAACTGCTTTAAGAGTAGATACCAGTATTCTGCGAAGCTGGCGCAGGCTATGTCCGATGTTCGACGATCGGACTGCCGAAAGGGCACACGCATTGCACCAAAGGAGTTGGAAATCCTCGATGCAATCGTTACCGCCGGCATCAAAAAAGGACAACCGCTGACGCACATCTATGAAAACCACAAGCATGAGCTTTCTGTGTCGGTACGGACGATTTACAATTATGTGGACGCAGGCATACTCTCTGTTCGGAACATTGATCTGCGTCGTAAAGTGCGTTACAAAAAGAGATCGAAACCCGTTGACAAACAAGAAAAAGACGTACCGTTCTATCGCTCGGGAAGAACTTACGCAGATTTTGAACGCTTCATGCTTGACAACCCCGATTGCCCCGTTGTGCAGATGGATACTGTCAAAGGCAGAAAAGAAAAGGGCGCTGTAATCCTGACGATGCTCATGCTGAAATATGACGTCATGCTGTTGTTTCGGATGCCGGACTGCAAGGCGTCGTCTGTGATCGACGTGTTTGATTTTCTGACCAGTGTGCTGGACCCGGAAGTGTTTTGCCGACTGTTCCCTGTGATCCTGACAGACAACGGTTCGGAGTTTAAGAAAGTCGAGGCATTGGAATACGCCTGTTCGGGAGAACAAAGATGTATGCTCTTTTACTGCGATCCGATGGCATCCTGGCAGAAAGGCGAACTGGAAAAGGATCACGAGTACATCCGCTACGTTATTCCCAAAGGCAGCGATCTGAACGCCTATTCCGATGACGATATCCACCTGCTGATGAACCACATCAACAGCGTGAAGCGCACCGGTCTGCACGGCAAATGCGCCTATGAAACCGTTCCGTCGGGCGACGAGGATATGGCGTGGCTGATGCAGATAATGGAAATGGACACCATCCCACCCGATGATGTCCATTTGAAACCAGACTTATTCAAGTAACCCTTCGCAATATTCTTTGACGCAGACAGTAACGATCTCTATATCGTTCTCCGAAACGGGTCGCGTTTTCTTTTGCAAAAACTCATCACGACCCGTCTGTTTGCTGTACCCGAAATTCGCGCCTGACGCTGATTTCAAGGACAGTATACCATTTTTTATTCGTCTCTTCTACTGGTTTTTCTCTTTTTGATGGTCTTATTTGCAGTTACTTTTTCATTCAACGAAAAGTAAATACAGGCAGATCAACGCCCCGAAGAGCCGCACTGTTTCGTGTGTCCCGCCGGGGCGTTTTCTTGTTTTATCTTACTTTGGCAAAACTACAATTGAGAACAACATGGTGACAAAATTCACAAGCCGCTTGAACAAGTCAAGGATGATTTGCCAGACGGTTGAGGCACTCCCCTGCTCTGCCGCGGGTTCTTCAGTTACTGTTGGCTGATTAGGTTCGTTGATTTCGATTGACTGATCGATCAGGCTGCAGTATTCGAGATAAACGCTGTTGGTTTGCAGTTCCTCACTCGGCAGTGTCTGGTCGATCTGCGAAAGCAGCAGACCGGCCTGTTCCAGCAGCGCCACGTCGGCGGAATCGATCGCGCCGTCGTGGTTGCAGTCGGCAGCCATGCGCTGGGCGTCGGTCAAGGCATTGGCGCTGACCATGCCGCTGACCACGAGCCGCACAAAGTAGGAGTCTGTGCCGTCGTACCACGCGTTGCCATCAAGATCGCCGAAAATGACCGTTTCAAACTCATTGACAACAACGTCGCCCTGCTTGACGATCACTTTGGTACCGGTGCCGATAACGTTCGTGCTGTAAGAAACGGTCAAAGCTTCGTCATCCGACATAAGGTAATCGTCAAGGCTGTTCAGATTAGCGTTCAGGCCGAAGATCTTGCCGTCAGGGCTGATCCTCGCGCCATTCTGCGGCGTCAGCGCATTGACCTGAACCACACAGAGCTCCATATAACTGCGATCAGCCGACTGCGCGGCGATGACCGTAATGCCGGGAGCAATCGGCGTCACCACGCCGTTTGTGACGGTCACCACATTAGGCTCAGAGGAAGTCCACAAAACCGATTGATACGCAGCCGCTTCGGACATGAGCGCGTCAGTCATCGTCAGCGATTCGTCCAAGTCGAGGCAGACCCGGAGATAAATGGCGCCCGTATGCAGGGCTGCGTTGGTCAGGGGGTCGTTATCCGTGCCGATCGATATTTCATTCCATTGCTCCGACGTGCCCGGGTAATAAACGTCTTCAAGCCTCGTACAATTCTTGAACGCGCCCGTGTCGATCAACGAGACCTGTGCGCCGATCGTGACCTCCCTCAGGCCGTTACAGCCGGAGAACACGGATTTGCCGATGTTCCTGACGCTGTTCGGGATGAGAACGCTCGTCAGCCCGCAACAGGAAAGGAAGGCGTAGTTGCCGATGCTCGCCGCATGAATGCTGATGACAGCATTCGTCAGCCCCCTGCAGTAGGCAAAGGCATAGCTGCCGATACTCGTGACGCTGTTCGGCATAACAATGCCGGGCAGCGCGCTGCAGCCTTTAAAGGCCGCAATGCCGATGGACGTGACGCCGCTGCCGAGGGTAACGTCGGTAAGACTCGTACAGTTTAAAAACGCGTTTTTGCCGACGCTCGTCACGCCATCTTCGATCACAACAGTTCGGATTGATTCCCGAAGCGCAGCCCAGGGCAGCGCGCTTTCCGAAGCAAAATCAGTCATCGCGCCCGAGCCGCTGACGGTCAGGACGCCGGTGACCTCGTCAAGTTCCCACACCGCGCCAGCGCCGCAGGAACCGCAGCAGCGATGGATCCGCGCGTTGAGCAGCGGCTCATTGCCGTTGGCGATTGAGATCGCGTTCCACTGCTGCAGCGTACCCGGATAGTAAACGTCCGTCAGACCCGTGCAGCCACTGAACGCGGCATAGCTGATGCTCGCAACGGATTCGGGCAGGAAAACGCTCAGCAGACTTTCGCAGTTGTAAAATGCGTATTGCCCGATGGCAGAGACGCTGTCACCGAGCACAAGGCTTCTCAGCCCCGTACAGTCAGCAAAAGCGTAATTTCCGATATCCGTCACGCTGTCGGGAACGACCAGTTCGGTCAGCCCACTGCAGGAGGCAAACGCGTCAGCGCCGATGGTCGTGACGATGCCGCCGAGCGTTAGATTCTGCAGCGCGGCGCACGAAGAAAACGCGCCGGGAGCAATCACTGTGACGCCTGCGGGAACGGTATAAGCAGCAGGCGCGTTCGCCGGCGGGCACTGAACCAGTTCCGCAGAATCCGCAGTGTAAAGCACGCCGAAGCTGTCGGTGTAAAAAGCTGTGTTGGCGGGATCGATCGCGATGGTCTCCAGTCCCACACAGTTGAACATCGCCTTGTCCCCGATGGCAGCAACGCTTGCGGGAATGGTAATGCTTGTCACGGCGCTGCAGCCGCAAAAAGCATAGTCGCCGATGCTTGTTACGCCGTCGTTGATCACTACCGTGCGCATCACCAGATAATAATCACCCCATGGAGCCCGCGTCGCAAGGTCGCCGTTTTTCCACCTGAGCGGAAGATAATGATTCATGGCGCCCTCGCCGGTGACGGTCAGCGTATAGGTATCCGGGTCATAGGCCCAAGTCACGCCGCTGCCGCAGGAACCGAAGTCCGCCATACCGCCGGTAATGGTAAGGGACGCGTGTGTGAAGGGGTAGTTATCCTCGCCGACCGTGATCGCTCTCCACTGCCCGCGCGAACCGGTATAGGTGATCGCGGAAAAGCTTGAGCAGCCGCTGAACGCGGATTTGCCGACGCTCGCAACACAGGGCGGAATGGTGATGTCGGTCAGGTCGGTGCAGCCGTAGAACGCATACGCTTTGATGCTTGTGACCCCGGCCGGAATAACGGCGGCGGTAACAAGGCTGCCGTTCAGATACAGATGATGCGCTGTGTGCAGCGGGTTTGCGTAACAACTGTAATGGGATATATTCAGCCAGGCGGCCATGTCGGTGATCCTGACAGTCGTCAGGACACGGCAGGCATAGAACGCGTCGTCGTCGATACGCTCAACGCCTCGGCCGATCGTGATGCCTGCCAGACGGCTGCACGCATAGAACGCGCATAAGCCGATGCTCGTGACGCGGTCGGGCATGATCACGTCAGTCAGGGAGTACATATTGAAAAACGCATATCTGCCAATGCTCGTAACGCCATCGGGAATAACAAGCTCGGTGATCAGCTCATCGTTCAGATAAAGATTCCGGGAAAAACAAACGGGATTGGAAGTGTTGTTGCCAAAGTAGATGCTGCACCAGGCGGCCATGTCGGTAATGTGAACCGCGGTCAGCGAGTTGCAGCCGTTAAACCCGTCAAAATCAATATAATTGACGCTTTCGGGTATCGTGACGCTCGTCAGCCGGGACAATCCGTAAAACGAGGAGTGTCCGATGCGCTCCAGACCGCTGCCGAGCGAGAGCTGCGTCACGTTTCGGCAGCAATAAAACGCATATCCGCCGATGCTTTTAACGTTGTCCGGAATGGTGATGCTCGTCAGGCTCGTGCAGCCGCAGAACACAGCGTCATTGATATGAGACATATTGCTCGGAAAAACCGCTTCCGTGACCAACGTGCCGTTCAGGTACAGGTTATGCGCACAATACAGCGGGTTTGCGGAAGCGTCGCTGAAAACAATGCTATACCATGCCGTCAGGTCGGTGATGTAAACGGCGTTCAGCCCGCTGCAGGAAGCAAAGGCAGACATGCCGATACTCCTCACGCCGGAAGGAATGGACACGCTTGTCAGCAAGGGGCAGGTTCGCAGGGCGGACTGTCCGATGGCCGCTACGCTGTCGGCAATGGTGACGCTTGTCGCGGCAAGGCACCTGAAAAACGCGTAATTACCGATGGCCGTAATACCGTTGAGGACCACAATGTTCCGGATCGTCTGATGGTATTGACCCCAAGTCGCCGAGGTGACGTGATCTTTGAAGCCGCTGTGATAAACGTCAGAATAGTTCTCCATCTCGCCGGTGCCGCCGATGGTCAGGGTGAAGCTGCCCATATCGTAGACCCAAAACGCAGTAGCGCCGCAGGGACCGGAAAATGGATAAGAGGCGGAAAAATGGAGCAACGCGCTGTTCAGCGGATCGTTATTCTGACTGATCGCGATGTAATCCCACTCATACTGCATAATCCCCTGGAAATAAACGTCCGTCAGAGCAGTGGATTGAAACGCGCCCTCGCCGATGCGCTTGGTGTTCTCTTGAATGGTAACGACCGTCAGCCCCGTACACCCGCAAAACGCGTGACCTTCAATGCGTGCAACGTTGTTGCCGACCACAACGCTCGTCAGCCCGGTGCAGCCATAAAAAGCAGAGCTCTCAATGCTCGTGACGCTGCAGCCTATCAGCACGTTCGTCAAACCGGTACAACCGTAAAAAGCACACGCACCAATGCTCGTTCCGCCATTGAACGAAACGGTATGCACGGTTTGGCTGTAAACCTGCCACGGCGCCGTGGTAACGCCGGCTTCGGTATAAGAATAATCCGTCATCGTGCCGAAACCGCTGACGGTCAGCGTGAACGTGTTCGGGTTGTATTCCCACGTCAGGTCATCGCCGCAGACGCCGGTGATTGGCTCGTTCGCCGCTTCGGCTTTGACGGCAAACCATGAAGAAAGCTTCGGCAGCCGCAGCCCGTCGAAGCCGTTGAGCGGCGTGACGCCGAACAGCAGCGCCGCACACAACAGCATTGACAAAAGCTTCTTGAGCGTTTTTGACATATCGCAGCCCTCCAAAGACTCGGTTTTTTATTATATGTTTCAGACAGTTTTACAATTTTTGTAAAAAAATGCTTTCTAACTAAAATGCTGAATCTCCGCGGACTATGACGCACGGTTTCTTTCCTTTAATATATTTCCAAATATAACTTGCTATCCATCATAAATTTTGAGCATTTCAAAAGCTGAGACTCACCGTTTTATGAGAATCTCGGCTTTCTTGGCGCTGTTTTTTACAGCCCCTTTGGCCATATGATTATCGGCCGAGGAGAATCAATACCCCCAGAGCCAGCCGAGAAGCAGGATCATGATGCACCACTGGAAGAAGGAATAGCGCACCTTCACGATGCACGTCCTCGTTCTGCCGTCGGAAGCCGTCGCCTTCACGTTGGCGGTACCGATACCGACGGCCGTGATGCTGCCGTTGCCGTCGACCTTGACAACGTCTTCATTCGTGCTGGACCAGGTGACGCGGCGGTTGGTGCTCAGCTTCGTCGTTGATTTGTAATGGAGATCCATCGACGTTTCATTGATCCAGAACAAAGCCGCGGTAGTCACCGACGGATCGACGGGAAATTCAAAATCCGTGCTTGCCTCCGGCACGGTGCTTTCCGGCGCGGTAGTCAGCGGGATGGGCGGCAGGTCGCCCGCGTGGACAAAGACGGTGACGCTGAGCAGCGTCAGAATCATGAGAACGGTCAGAAAAACATAAAACTTTTTCATAAATAAACCTCGATATTTCAAGGGAATGGCGTCTTCAAGCTCAAAACAGACTGTGTCAAACTCGGGTTTTATATACACTTTTTCATGACTCAAGCCTCCTGTATAGCGGGTTTAAAGCAGGCGTTGGCGGCTGCGCCGTAGTTGTAAAGCGCCGCGCCGAAGTTTTGCGTGACCGGATCACTGTCGTTTGCCATGGTCTTGGCAAAGGCGTTGCCGTTGAAGGTGAACTGACCGAGGCCGGGAATGCTGACAACGACCTCTTCATTCATGTTCTCGGCCGAAATGCCGGTCACTTCGACAAGCACGAAGGTTTCGTCGTCTCTGGTGGCTTTCAGGAAGCGTGCGTTGAGCTGCTCGCTTTCACTGAGATTCGGGTCGCTGTAGGCTGCCGTGATGTTGTTCGCGTTATTGTACGCGGCGGCTTCGGCTTCGCTCACGCCGCTCATATAGAAGCGGAACACCGGCTTGGCCAGCGCCATGAACGACGCGCCCGTGATCTTGTGCGTGCCGTCGGTGAAGATCGAGCCGGTGTAAGCCTGAACCGGCTGATGATCCAGTTCACCAAACGTCGTGATCTCTTCGTCCGTCCAATCGAACACCTCGTTGGCCGCCTTGCCGTATTGCAGAATGGCTTTGGCGAGGTTCTGCTCTTTTTCGTATGCGTCGTATTCGTGGCCGCACAGCGAAATGCAGTAATCCATGACCGTAGTCGTGATTGTTTCATCGCCGACCGTGATCACGATCTCGTCCGCGATCTGCGCGGGCGCGGTGATGATGGTGAAGCGGTACTGATCGCCTTCGTTCGTAACCGTTGTTTCAACGGGCTGACCGTCCATCGTGATGGAAACGTCGGACACCATCAGGCCGCGCGTATCAAGGTCAAGGATGAGATTCACCGCGACCTGATCGCCGACCGAAATGCTGTAGGTATCCTCCGGTTCATCGGTCGGGATTTCGCTCAGCCTTAGTGCCGGCACAACACCGATCTCTGTTTCATGGACTCCTTCGAATACAATGCCACCTTCGCCATCAACTGTACAAATATGAAGGGAATCATCAGCAGACGACCGCAGCCACCAGCAAGATGACACATTAAACAATTGGTCTACGCACGAAATGAGCAGGCCCTGACACATGGCATAATCGCTGCCGCTCATGACTCTTTCCGCAGACCGATTGAAATTTAACTCGTCTTCTTCAAACCCGTAGACCGGGCTCGCCGCTTCACTATAGCTAAGCAAAAAGATTCTATCGGTTGTTGAATCGCTGTCATAGTTTTCATAACCGGTCTGCCCGATCTGGGTGTAACACCCACTGTTATCCAATGTTGTGGGTACGATGAAGCTTTTTTCCGCCTCTTGGAACGCCGTGTTGTAAAAATCGTTGATCAGCCATTGCCGCAGGCTGCTGTTGACGTAATCGCAGGCGTAATGCCTTTTGGCCGAGTCGCCATAGAGAGTCGCATCTCCGCCGATAAATATGCTTCCCACACGGACATAATTATTAAATGGCTGGCTGTCAATGATAGAAGTGCACATCACCAGCCCCGACACCGGGTCGAGCAACCGCCATTCCAGCGGGTCATAGCGGAACCAGTAAACCGTGTTGATATTGTAGCCGTTCCCGGGCTGATAACTGAATTGCGCCTCGTTTCTTTCACAGGTTCGCCACGGACGGTAGCTGTCAAAATACACGGCGCGGTATTTTGCGCCATTATAGTCAACGTCCGCATAGCGCATAAAATCCTTCGCCGTCATCTCACCGTCATCGTAAAGGCCCGTGCCGCTGTAGTAGCCGTAGCTATGCCAGTCAAGCGAAAGCGCGTTGAGCGCCGCAAGCGTGGCTTCGTCCGTCACTTTGCTTTGCGGATAGGAGCCGAAACGGATCGTTTTTGGTTCGCTGATATAGTGAAACGTGGCAGCCAGCAGCGGAGCGTTATTGGAACCGATGGTGATCTTCTCATCCCATTCCTGCTGCATGCCGGCAAAGTAAACGTCGGTCAATGAAGCGCAGCCCTGAAACACATTGTCGCCAAATGTGATCCCGTCACCGGGGATGATCGTAATGCTTTCAAGGTCGTCGCAATACAGAAAAGCATAGTCACCGATCTCGGTCGTGTCACATGATTGAAGGGTCACGCTCATCAGACTGCTGCAGCCGTAGAAGGCATACTCGCCGATGTGCGCTACACTGTCGGGAATGATCAGTCTCTGCAGACTGCAGTTTTCGAAGGCATAATTGCCGATGGTCGTGACACTGTCGGGGATGGTCACGCCCTCCAAGTGGCAGCAAGAATCGAAGGCATAATTGCCGATAGTCGTAACGCTGTCGGGAATGTTTACGCTTGTCAGTTCGCAATATGAGAAAGCATTATCACCAATGCTTGTGACACCATACGGGATCGTCGCACTCGTCAACCAGAAGCAATGATAGAAAGCAAATTCGCCTATGCTTGTAACGCCGCTTTCGATTATCAGTGTTTCCATCGTGTCGTTATATGGCTGCCACGGGGCGGTGGTTTCCGACCCGCCGGTTTCGTCAGACCTATACCAAGTATAATCATACATGTCGCCTTCGCCGCTGATGGTCAGCGTAGCCGTGCTTTCGTCATAGCTCCACGTCAGGTTGTCGCCGCAGACGCCGGAAGCGGTAGCAGAGGCGGTGAACGCCGCGGAGCATGTGCCGAGCAGCATCAGCGCAGCCACAAGGCAGGCGATGGTTTTTTTGATCGTTCTCATCGAATTCCTCCATTGAAAAACGCTGTTGACATTGCCGGTAAATTTTGGTTTTGTCGGGGGTGCGCAAGCTCGGCGGCCCCCGACACCTTGTTTCAATCAGTTTTTTCCATAATAACAGGCAGGGATCTTAACCGCCTAAGCCGTTAAAGAAATCGAGGATGCCGTCCGCCGCTTTTTCAAAGGCGTCGTTCGCGTAATCGAGCACGTCTTTCGACTCGCCGGACGCGGTCACGATATCTTCGTTAAGTTCAAAACAAACCGTTTCAAGATCGGGCTTTATATAAGTCTTTTTCATGGCTGATCCTCCCCACGGAAGCAGGCGTTTGCGGCAACGCCGTAGTTGTAAAGCGCCGCGCCGAAGTTTCGCGTGACCGGATCTGAGTTGTTCGCCATTGCCTTGGCGAAGGCGTTGCCGTTGAAGGTGAACGAACCGAGACCGGGGATCGTCACCACGATCTCTTCATCCAGATTCTCCGCCGAAACGCCGGTCACCTCCACGAGAAAGTTCGTTTCGCCGTTGACCGTCTTTTTCAGGAAGCGCGCGTGGAGCTCTTCCTCAACGTTCGCGTTGCGGTAAGCCGCCGTGATACCGGCCTGATTGTAAGCGCAGGCTTCGGCTTCGGTCAGACCTTTCATATAGAAGCGGAAATCCGGCTTGGCCAGCGCCATGAACGAAGCGCCCGTGATCTTGCCCGTGCCGTCGGTGAATTTTGCGCCGTTGTAAGCCTGAACGGCCGAATGATCGAGCTCGCCGATCGTGGTGATCTCATCGTCGCTGTACGCAAACACATCGTTGGCGGCCTTGCCGTATTGCAGGATGGCTTTGGCCAGCGCCTGCTCTTCGGCGTACTCGGCATATGCGGGGCTGCACAGCGCCAGACAGTAATCCATGACGGAGGTGCTCGCCAGCGTTTCGCCGCCGGCCGTGACAAGGATCGGCGCCGCAATCTGCGCGGGCGCGGTGATGATCGAGACGCGGTACTGATCGCCGTCGTTCGTGATCGCCGCGTTGATGGGCTGACCGTCGAGCGTGACGGTCACGTCAGAATCGTCAAGACCGCGCGCGTCGAGGTCGAGCATGAGGTTGAGCGCGACCTGATCGTTGACAGTGACGCTGTATTCGTCGTTCGGTGCGGCTTCGCTGCAGTGAAGCGTCGCGCTGAGCAGCGGTTCGTTGTTTGTGCCCTTGGTGATCACGTCCCACTGCTGCTGCGTGCCGTCATAATAAACGTTGGCAATAGCCGTGCAGTTTTTGAACGCACTGTCGCCGATACTTGCGACGCCGGCGGGAATGGTGACACTTGTCAGACCGGTACAGCCCTTGAACGCCGCGTCGCCGATGCTTGTGACACTGGCGGAAATGGTGATGGAAGTGAGCTTTTTGCAGTTGAGGAACGCGGAGCTTCTGATCGTAGTCACGGTGGTCGGCATATTAGCGTAAACGCTATATTTCCCTTCCGGACAGCGGATCAATTCAGTTTGGTTTTTATTGTAAAGTATGCCCCAAGGGTCGGTGTAGAAGCTGGCGTTGCTGCCGCTGATCGCAATTCCGCCCAGACTTTCGCAGCCGTCAAACACCTGATCCCCAATGCTTGACACGCCGCTCCTGATGTAGACGGAATCCAGCAAGGTGCAGTTGGAGAAAGCACGATCGCCGATCGTCGTGGTGCTCTCGGGTGTGGAAATATAGGTCAGTCGTTTACAATCGCGGAAGGCGTCGTTCGCAACGATGATAACGCCGTCCCGAATGTTGAGCTCGGTGCGGTTGTAATCCTGCGGATAACGGATCAGCACCGTCTTGTCCTTGTTGTAAAGCGCACCGTCGCTGTCGTTGGAATAATTCGGATTGTTGCTGTCTACCGTAATGGCTTTGAGCTTCGCGCAGCCTTCAAACACGCCGTCACCGATGCTCGCGACGCTTTCTCCGATCGTGACGTTGATCAGATTCGAGCAATCGGAAAACGCTCCGCTGCCGATGCTGACAACGTCGGAGCCGACGGTAATGATCGTCAGACCGGTGCAGCCCCGGAAGGCGTTGTTCCCAACGGACGTAACGCCGCCGTTGATCACAACTCTTCGCATCGCTTCCGCATACGCGGCCCACGGCGCTGTCGTCGTGGAACCGGACGCCTCGTAATGGGTCATCGCGCCGGTTCCGCTGATGGTCAGCGTCAGCGTGTTCGGGTCATAGACCCAGGTCAGATCGGTACCGCAGGCGCCGGAATCAGTTGAAAGAACGGTGTAGTGGAGCGTTGCATTGTTCAGCGGGGCGTTGCCGCTGCCGACGGTGATCGCGTTCCATTGCGGCAGGATACCGTCAAAATATACGTTCGCGAGAACGCCGCAGCCGGTAAAGGCCGATGCACCGATGCTTGTAACAGTGTCGGGAATGGTGACGCTCTTCAGCGCGTCGCAGCCGTAAAACGCACAGGCGCCAATGTTCGTTACGCCGCTTTCGATCACGACGTCTTCGATCTCATAGTAGATCCATTCCCACGGCGCCGCGGTTATGTCGTATATGCCGCCGGGGCCGACGGAAGTGAACGTGTAATCCGGCATGGCGCCCGTGCCGTAAATATAAAGCGTACCGTAGGCGGTAAGATTCGTTTTGTCGACGCGGGTTTGGATGAATCTCCAGATCAGGTTGCTGCCAATGTGGCCAGAATCAATATCGTCTTCACCTTCGTAATACATCACAGCTCGGTAAAGCGGATCGTTGTTGACGCCGATGGTGACGGCGCCCCATCCCCAGTCACTTCCCAGATACCCGGATGTGCCGTCATAGTAAATGTCGGTAACGGCCGTGCAGCCGCCGAACGCGTTATCGCCGACGTGGGTAATGCCGGAGGGGAAGTTGATTTGGGTGAAGGTTTCGCCCGCCCAGGGCGCCGCAGCGCGCTCGGCCGTGCCGTAGTCGTACATGGCGCCGAGACCGGTGATGGTCAGCACGCCGTTTTCAAGCGACCACGCTAAATCGTCACCGCAGGCGTTGTCGGCCCCGTAGAGCGTGAACGGGATGTTGTGCCACGTCGCATAGTCATAAGCGGCCGACTCGGTGCTTGTGGAAAAAATCATCGAACAATACGGAAGCGCGTCTTCCGCAATGGTCTGCACCGTGGCGGGGATATGGATGCTTTGCAGCGAAGTGCAGCCGTTGAACGCGCGGGGGCCGATGTACATCACGCTGGCGGGAATCGTAACGTTGGAAAGCTCGGTGCAGTCGCGGAAGACTTCTTCGCGAATATCCATGAGCTGCGAAGGCAGCGTGACCGAGGTCAGCGAAGAGCCCGCAAACGCTCTCTGGCCGATGTACGTTACGGAAGCAGGGAACTCAATGGAAGTCAGGGCGGTGCCCGCAAAAGCTCCCGGTTCGATGGTCGTCAGATTCGAGGGCAGCGTGACCGCAGCCAGTGGCGCACCCGCAAAGGCCTCCATACCGATGGTCGTGACGGAATCCGGGATCTCAACAAAAAGCAGACCGCTGCCCGCGAAGGCGCTGGGGCCGATGGTTTCCAGATTCGAGGGCAGCGTGATCAAACCCAGACCGGTGCACTGATGGAACGCGGCCTGACCAATGGTCCGTACGGAGTCCGGGATCCCCACATAATGCAGGTTTTCACAGCCGCCGAAGCTCATTCGGTCGATCAAGGGCACGCCGGGCTCGATTGAAACGTTCATCAGGTCGTTGCACAGCACGAACGCTTCCGGCCAGCTGGTGACACTGCCGGGAATGGTGACGTTCGTTAAACCGTTGATCGAGGCAAAAGCGTTCTCCCCGATGGTCATAACGGAGTTGGGGATCATGACGTTTGAGACGGAAGAAAAGGCAAATGCCCATGCGCCGATGTGGGTGACGCCATAGTTGATTATGATCGTATCGTACGGCTCCTCACTTAACTGCCACGGGGTGTTATTGCTGCCGGGCGGATAGTCATACATCGCGCCGTAGCCGGTGATGTTGAGCATACCGTTCTCGATCGACCACGACACATTGTCGCCGCAGATGCCGGAAGCGGTGGCCGATGCGGTGAATGCCACAGAACATACGCTGAACACCATCAGCATTGACACAAGGTAGGCGACAGTTTTTTTGATTTTACTCATCGTATTCCTCCATTCAAATGATATAAACCATATCGGACGCAAGCGCCGGACAGCCAAAAAAGCAGAAACGATCCGGTATATATTGTGCCGCCGCTGCGGATCAACCGGCCGGTAAGAAACCCGTCGTCGCCATGATCCGTTTCGCCATGATACAATTCCACTATAATCGTTTGGCAGGAAAAATCAACCGATTCGGCGTGAACCCGCCTGTTTTCGGCGTGAACCGCATAAATTGACTGTTTTTTTATCCCCAACGGCCCTGCGGGCAACATTTATCTAAAGCGCCCGGACGGAACAGCGTGCAGCAGCAGAAACGGCAAATCCGTGAAAATCAACAAAAAAGTGATCGAACAGGTAGGCTTTTTTGAAAAACATCGTCAAAGCGATTGACAAACATTGTTCCGTATGCTAACATTAGTGTGAAAATATGTTTGTTACTGTTTTCATCCGTCAGATTTCGATAGGAGGTTCAGTATGAAAAAAGTTTTGTCTTTGATTCTGGCCTGCGTGCTCATGTGCGCCGTTCTCGTGCCCTGTTCCGCGGCCGGCGACGCTTGTCGAACCAAGTCTTCCTCGATAACGCTCGGCATGTGGCCGCAAAGCCGGGTCACAAGCGAAAAAGAGCTTTCTGTGCTGAACGCAAAGCTGGGCGAATTCAATGCAAAGAATGGGATCACAACGGTTCTCCCCAACAACACGGTGATCCGCTACTTTGACGTCAGTTGTTCCTTTACGCCGAATCCGTTAGGGCTGAGCGAAGCGACACCCCGCCCCACCCACCGTGCCGTGAGCGTCAACGGCGGCCCCGTGCAATGGTATCGCTGGGAACCGCTGACCTGGCATGTCGTCACATGGCATAGTGAACCGATCTACGTGTGCGACAGTCTGGTTGCCGCCGTTTCCTGCACCGGCGCAAATCCTGCCGCGCTCGACAGCGCTCAGACAAACGCGATCCGCGCATGGCTGGCAACCGACTTTTTCAGCGCCGCGTTCAGCGCCAATGAGAAAAACCAATATATCCGATTTGTTTTAACGCCTACCGTCAGCATGACGCAGGGCTTCACCGCAGCGGTCGGCGATTACGTCGCTCTTTCCGGCGCGAACGGCGCCAACTATTTCAAGACCGTCGATCCGGAGATCGTTCCAACCTCCGATTCCAATCGTGTGATCGCCGAAAAACCTTTGAGCGCGGTGAAAGGCTCCTCCACCGCTTCCAACATCGTCGGCGTTCTGCCGATCCTGTGCCCGCCCACAACGTTCGGCGGCGGGCTCATCAACTGGATCCTGCGTCTGTTCGGCCATTGATCCCGCAAATCGCCGCCATTCCCGACAAAAGCTTCAGGCCGCCCTTGGGCGGTCTGTTTTTTCGTTTTTGTTCCTTTCGCCCGCTGCATCAGGGAGTGGACAGACGCTTTTGTCAACCGAACCCGGCGGTTTTTTTGCAATAAAAAAGGCAGAGGATCCCCCTGCCCGGTTTCACGATTTTGGTTATGCTTCTTCCTGCTCCGGCAAACGCAGCTCCATATCCACAAAAAAGAATCCGTCCTCCTGCGTGAAGCGGAGATTGTCGCTGCCGTATTTGGCGGCGGCTTTTTTCATGCTTCTGATCCCAAAGCCGTGTCTGGTCTTATCCGCTTTGGTGGTTTCGATCCCGTTTGCGCGGACGTTGACCTTGTCCGCAACGGGGTTTTTGATCCGAACATACACCGCATTGCCGGCGATGCGGGACGATACGGTCACCGCACAGGGTTCCCTCAGCCTGCGGCACGCCTCCACCGCGTTATCCAGCGCGTTGGGAAAGATGGTGTAGATATCCTCCGGCGCGATCCCCGTGTGCGGGAAGAGGCTGCCGGGCTGCCAGACGATTTGAATATCCTCCGCCTGCGCCGTTTGCTGGGCGCATTCAAGCACGGTATCCAGCATGGTACTGCCCGTGGCGTAGCGCGGACGCGCATATTCAATGCTTTGATCAAAGTGACGGAGCATCTCCTCCGCCTCCTCGATACGCCCCTCATGCAGGCACGCCGCCAGCGGGCGGATCTGCTTGGGGAAGTCGTGGCGGAAGATCCGCAGCTCCTCGTTTTTCTTTTCCATCTGCTCAAAGTGACGGATCTGCTGATCGACCATCGCTTTGTAGTTTTCTTCGCTCGCTCGCGTCCGCGCGATCACGACCGCGCTGTAGATGGCCGTTCCGGTAAACAGCGGAATATTGGCCAGCGTAAAAATCAGCTCCGCCGGGCGGGCACTGCTGTGATTGATCCCCAGCAGAAGCATGGTCGTCATGAACACCACCAGGGTCAGAACGATCAGAAAATACAGCGGCAAACGGATCTGCAGGATCGGCAGCTCCGTATTCCTCCGGCGGGCAAAGGAAAGGAACACCCCGGTCATTACGATCAGCAGTGCGAAGCAGATCACGGTATCCATGCAGAGATCCAGTGCCGCGCTGCGCCCGTCATAGGAAAAATTGAAGAAGAGAATCAGCAGGAAATACTTGATGACGTCCACCAGATTGCCGCCGAGCACGATCACGCTGCTTTTCCAAAAGGAGCGCGGCGGAAAAAACAACCCAGTTAAGATAAAAGGATACAAAAGCTGAACCGTCGAGAGCACATCTCCGTTCCCAAAGCCGCGCAGCTCCTGCATCGTATTGAGCCAGGCGATCCCGCCGCATACCACAAAAGCTGTCAACCATTTCCAGATCCGGCTGCACAGCGGCAAACGGAACAGCGTGAGCGTGGAAATGATACACAGCAGCACAAAGAACAGATTATCCAGAAAAGAAACAGTCAGAAACACGCCGAATGAATCGCCGACCCACGCAGAAATTGTTTTCATGCAGCCTCCTTTTTGCAGCCATGGAACGACACCGGCCCGATGCGTATCGAGCTGTGCTTCACTGCGCGTTCAAATTAAAGTTAAAATTCCGATAGGCCTCCTGAAACGGCTTGAAACGGCTGAGCTCCACCTTGTCGCCTGATTTCATCACGATCACTCTTTTGTCGTACCGCGCAATGTGCATCATGTTCACGATATAGGAACGGTGCGTGCGAAAGAACAGCTCCGGCGACAGATACTTTTTTTCAAGCTCAGAAAGCGAAATCGGGTACTCCTCACAGCAATCATAAAAATAAATCAGAGATTTTTTATCGACCGCCTGAGCAAACAGGATGTCCTGCGGATAAATCGTTTCATATCGGCCGTCCCTTTTCAGCTGCAGTCGGTTAAAAAAGGACATTTTATAAAACTGATCCAATTTGTCGTAAAGCTGTTGCGGATCGACCGGCTTGCGAAGGAAACCGTCGGCATAGACACGCTCATTGATGATGCGTTCCGCTACGTTATCATAACCGGTCAAAAAGCAGATCGTAACGGCGTTGTTAAACTTTTTCTTCAGAGCCAGGGCCAGGGAGATGCCATCCATTTCATCCATCATATAGTCGAGAAAATACAGATCGAATTTGTCCTCCTGCAGCAGCGCTTTGCCCGAAACGAACGACTGAATTGTGATCTCATAGTTGCGCTCAACCGCATACTCCCGGATCAGGTGCTCGATTTGCTCAATTTCTTGCCTCTCGTCATCGCACATTGCAATCCGCATCCGAATCCCCCCGTTTATCGCATTATCGCTGTCTTTTCCCTGTTTCGATTTTAATCCATTTATACAAATAACATATTATAGAAATTTTGCTAAAAAGTCAACCACTCAGGCGTAAATCGGCCTGTTTTCGGCGTGAACCGGCCAAAACGGACTGTCTGCCGTTATTCCGAATCATTGCCGGGCAATACATCGGCTATGCTTTTTATGAAATTCACCATCTCCTTGTTTTCTGCTTTGCAAATGCAGTAATACTCGGTGTAAGCGGCGTCATCCAGAACCGGGATTGCCGCACGTCTGAGACGCTTGACGTTGTGCCGTATGGCCGCGTCGCTGCTGAAGATGGCAAGATCGGAATGCTTCGCGATAAGATTCAGCTTTTCGTTGTCATTGACCAGAATGATATTCGATCACAAGTTCTCTGATGATCTCTGCACCATCAGAAAAACACATAAAAGCCTTTACGTCACGGATGTACTTTTCCACCGTGTTCGTGCTCTTTTCCTCATTTAGCAGGTGCTGATGAAACATCTCAATGGTTTTCTCTGTTATCGTTCTTTTTTCCATGTTCGTACCTCCCGGTTATTCATGACGTATTGTAAACTTAAATGAAAGTTGAGAACCTCTCAAGCCTTATGGTACAATGGTTTCACCACAAAAACAAAGTACTCCTAAGAAAAGAGAGGTTCTCGTGATGAAATCTTATCACATTACATGCCCGAAATGCAACAACAATCATTCATTTTATCGTTACGGCAAAGATCCTGACGGTTATCAGAAGTATCTTTGCCGGAACTGCCATCACCAATTTGCACCCGAACGCCCGAGGGCGGAGGGGGCAAATTGTCGGCGGAAGCACCCGCCTTGCCCTGTGTGCGGAAAAGCAAGCTTTCTGCATCACGATTATGAGCATTATTCTAACTACCGCTGCACCGACAAAAAGTGCAACCACTCTTTCTTTGAATGGAAATCTGCTGCCATTACAGCGCCTTCCATGTCATCCCTTTTCGGAAAGCACAACTTTAAGCGCATGCGGTATCCCGTGCAAACAATTATCACAGCCTTATCCATGTTTTATCTTGGTAAAAACTCATTTCGCAATATCAGTCTGATCCTGAAAACTGTCTTTAATATCAAAGTTTCTCATACAACGATCAGCAACTGGTGCGTGAAGTTTGCACCTATGTTTGACGATATGCGTATTAACTTAATACCTTTATTAGACCTTAATTCAGACGAATGGCACGCGGATGAAACAGTGGTTAAGGTTGCAGGGATAAAGCATTACATCTGGTTTATCATAGACAGCGAGACGCGGTTCGTGATCGGCTTTCATTTATCACCACATCGGGACTCTCCACAAGCTGTTTCTCTTTTCAGCGAAGCATCAAAGCACGGAAAACCCGCTGCAATCGTTTCCGACCGTTATGCCGCATACAAAGTACCAACAAAAGCAGTCTTTGGTAACGTGAATCATATCCGCGTACAAAGCTTTAAGGACGATATATCAAACAATTTAATCGAGTGCTTCAACAAACAATTCAAAGCCTGGTACAAAACAAAACAGGGCTTTTCTTCCTTTGAAAGTGCCAACAACTTAATCTCCATGTTTGTTTTCTTCTTTAACTTTGTTCGTCCTCATTCCGCTCTTAACGGTCTTACCCCGGC
>JAFTEL010000041.1 GCA_017453685.1 Clostridia bacterium | reverse complement strand
GGAGGAGGCGATCTCACGCCCGACCAGCACCTTCTGCACGTTGCCGCCGGACAGGCGGCGCACCAGCGTGGTGGCGCTGGGGGTGACGACCTCCAGATCGCGGATGATGCGGTCGGCAAGTTTTCTCGGCGGTTTGCGCTCCAAGAAAATCGTCTTGCCTTTGCGGTAACTGCGCAGCATCATGTTGTCGATGATGTCCATGTTGCCGACTAAGCCCATGCCCAGCCGATCCTCCGGCACGAACGACAGCCGCACGCCCAGATCGCGGATCTGCAGGGGCGTTTTGTTGCGCAGGTTGTCCTGCTCGCCGGTCTTCGGGTTGTGGTAGATGATGCTGCCGCTGTTGAGCTTTTGCAGCCCGGCGATGGCTTCCAGCAGTTCGCGCTGACCGCTGCCGGCGATGCCCGCGATGCCGAGGATCTCGCCGGAATGAGCGGTGAACGAAACGTCGTCCAGCAGCTTGACGCCGTCGCGGTTGACGCAGGTCAGATTTTGAACGGAAAGGCGCTCCTGCGGGTCGACGGGATCGTCGCGTCGGATATTTAGGCTGATCTTTTTGCCGACCATCATTTCGGTCAGCTCGCTCTCGCTGGTTTCGGCGGTGTTGACCGTGCCGATGTATTCGCCCTTGCGCAGCACGGAAACACGGTCGGAAAGCGAAAGAACTTCATGGAGCTTGTGGGTGATGATGATGATGGATTTGCCGTCCTCCCGCATACGGCGCAGCACGGCGAAGAGCTTCTGCGTTTCCTGCGGGGTGAGCACGGCGGTCGGCTCGTCGAGAATGAGGATATCCGCACCGCGGTAAAGCACTTTGATGATCTCGACCGTCTGCTTTTCGGAAACGGACATCTCGTAAATCTTTTTGTTCGGGTCGATCTCAAAGCCATATTGTTCGCTGATCTTTTTGATCCGTTCCGCCGAGCGTTTGATGTTGAACTTTTCTTCTTCCAGACCGAGCACGATGTTTTCCGTTGCCGAAAAAACGTCGACCAGCTTAAAGTGCTGGTGGATCATGCCGATGCCGTAAGTAAAAGCGTCCTTCGGGGAGCGGATGACGACTTCCTGACCGTTGATGAGAATGTGACCGTGATCGGGAAAGTAAATGCCCGAAAGAATATTCATCAGCGTGGTCTTGCCGCTGCCGTTTTCGCCGAGGATGGAGAGAATCTCGCCGCGGTTCACCGACAGGTTCACGTCTTTGTTGGCGACGATCCTGCCGAAAACCTTGGTGATGTTTCGTAATTCAATGGCGGTGTTTGAGCCCATGGCGTTACCTCCTGTGTGGCGGGTTTTTCATGGCTTGAAACAAACGATATTCCGAAAATACGGTCTGTTTCAAGCTATAAAAATCAAATTCGGGGGCGGAGCATAAGCTATGCTCCGCCTCCCGGGATTAATAAACTGAAATCAGAACTTTTCGTTGAGCAGGGTGATGCCGTCGATGCGCAGATCGAAGTAGGGAGCGGAACGCTTCACGGATTCGTTGAACGCGCCGTTCTCGATAACTTCGGTGTCGGGGGTGTAGGCGTCGTCGGTGTCAACGTCGGCCATGTAGCTGGTGAGCGTTTCGCCCTTCACGGTGAAGGTAGCGGTATCGAACACCTTGAGGGAACCGTCGGCAAACTTGGCTTTTGCGGCCTCGATGGCTTCCGCAGTGCCGGCAGCGGCAACGGCTTCGTTGATGTCGGTGAGCTTGACGGAACCTTCCGCAATGCCCTTGCACCAGTCGGTGTCAATGGCTTCGCCCTTGGCGACGCAGTTGATGATGTAGGTGAAGTAGGGAGCCCAGTCGATCTTGGAGGAAACGATGAAGGTGTTCGGGCAAGCCGAAACGGTGCTGCCGTTGTAGGAAACGTCGGGGATACCGGCGGTCTCGCAAGCGGTGGGAGCGCCCATGGAGTCGGCGTGCTGGCTCATGAGTTTGCAGCCGTTGTTGATGAGCTTGGTCGCCGCTTCTTTTTCGGCGGTCTCGTCATACCAGCTGCCGGTGAACTGAACTTCCATCGTTACGCTCGGGCAAACGGACTTCGCGCCAAGGTAGAAGGAAGTGTAACCGGAAATAACTTCCGCGTAAGTGAAAGCGCCGACATAGCCCATCTTGGCTTCTTCCGCAGTGAATTTGCCGGCTTCGATCATTTCGTTGAGCTTCATACCGGCGGCGATACCGGCGAGGTAACGGCCTTCATAGATGGAAGCGAAGGCGTTGTGGTAGTTGGCAAGGTTCTCGGTGTGCGCTCTGGTGCCGGTGGCATGGCAGAACTGAACGTCCGGGAATTCCTTGGCAGCCTGGATCATGTACTGCTCGTGGCCGAAGCTGTCGGCGAACACGATGTTGCAGCCGCGGTCGACCATGTCGGCAGCCGCTTCGTAGCATTCGTTGCCTTCGGGAACGTTGGTCTTGATGATGGGTTCAATGCCGAGCGCCGCACAGGCCTCTTTCGCGGCATTGATGAAGTTCAGGTCGTAGGTGGAGTTTTCGTCGTGCAGGCAGATGAAACCGATCTTGACGTTAGAAACGTCGGCGCCGGTTTCAGCGGCGGTGGTGGTTTCATCGGCGGGAGCGGGCGTGTCTTTGCCGCCGCAGGCCGCGAAACCGAAAACAAGGGCGAGTGCGAGAAGAAGCGCAAGCAGTTTGGTGACTTTCTTCATGGTTAGACCTCCGTGAATTTTTTTCTTTTATCATGAATCCGCGGCGTCGGCAAAAACGATCTTGCCTCCGTCCATGGATTTGATAACGGCTAAACTCTTTAAGTCGCAGCCTTTTTCGAGCAATCTGTCGCGGCCGCATTGGAACCCTTTTTCAATGGCGATGCCGACGCCCTCGAGCGTGGCGCCCGCCTGCTCGATCAGGCTGACCAGACCGAGGGAAGCGTTGCCGTCCGCCAGAAAATCGTCGATGATCAGAACGTGATCCTCCGGCAGCAGGTATTTTTTGGAAACGCCGATGGTGGTCACCGTCCCTTTAGTGAAGGAATAGACCTCGGCGGTGTAAAGGTCGGTACCGACGTTGCGGTGAACGCCTTTTTTGGCAAAAAGAACAGGCACAGAGAAATATTGCGCGACGATGCACGCAATCCCTATGCCCGATGCTTCGATGGTCAGAATTTTATTGATGGGTTTGTTGCCGAACAGGCGATGGAACTCTTTGCCCATTTCGTTGAACAGTTCGACGTCGACCAGGTGATTGAGGAACATATCGACCTTCAGAATGTCGCCGTCGATGATTTCGCCTTTGTTGACGATGTAGTCCTCGAGCAGTTTCATCTCCGTCACCTCGTCCCTGAAAAATACACGCTTATTATAAGACAGAAAACGAGCGGAATCAAGGCTTTTTTCGGAATTCTGCGAATTGGACAAAGAATGTTTTATTTCATGATTCAGATTGGTTATTTTGCCGTTTGACAAATAATATGCCGCTTCTGCTTTGTGGGTAGAGTGGCTTCAGCCGTTTGACAAAAAGCCGAACAAAAATTCCTTGATACGCGAGAAAAGTCCCGAATTTGGAACTCAAAAAGACAAATTTTGCGAACATTTGTCTTGACAAACGCGAAAAAGCGGCTATAATGGAACTTGAAAGGAACAAATGTTCCACAAAAAATCGAAGATAAAAGAGAAGGAGAAATTCACTATGCTTGCTATTGTTGCTGAAATTCTGTTTGCCGCGCTGCTGCTTGTCGGCGTGCTGAAAAGAGAAAAACTGATCGCGTTCGAGGCTTATCTGTCCGATTGCCTTGCCCATTGGATCGCCGGCATGATCTGCCGCCGCAGAGCCGTCCGCATCCGTAAGGCGCGCGCTCTGCAGGCGCGCCACGCGGCGCAGAATCGCCGTGCCGCGCTGCACGTTGTCAGAGGACAGGGCGCCGTTCCCTCGAGCCGTTTCATCGCCTGAGAACATTTGCTTACTCTTCATGTTTCCCCCTCTCCTGCGCCGCCTTTTGCTCAAGCGGAAGGCAGCGCAAATATTTTTGAAAAACTGTAAAAAAGTTCTTGACAAACCGAAAAGCCCTCGTTATAATAGCCATGTTGTCAATGCGGATGTAGCTCATCTGGTAGAGCGCCACCTTGCCAAGGTGGAGGTAGCGAGTTCGAGCCTCGTCATCCGCTCCATTCCCGCCCTTTGTTTCCGGACAAAGGGCTTTTATTTTGGAACCACTAATTGAATCGTTGCTACGCACCTCGACGGCGCTTTTTCCGCCGTGCTTTGCCGAAATCCTCGGGAATACACCAAGTATTCCCTGCGGTTTTGACTGTGCCCGACGAAAAAATCCCTCGCCGATCTGCGCATCCCCGCTCCAATCAGTGCTTCCTTGTTTGGAATCCTTGATCGAATCGTTGATACACACCTCGGCGGTTCTTTTTCCGCCGTGCTTTGCCAAAATACACTTTGAGGTTTTATCATGACCTATCTCATCCCGCTGGGCTGTTCGTTTTTGTTTTCCGTTCAGTTCGCCTTCAACAAGCATTATGAAGCGCGCATGGGGCAGTCGCTCAAAGCGTCCGCCTATTTTTGCCTGACGATGAGCGCCGCTGCGGCGTTTCTGGTGCTGGCGATGAACCGCTTTGCTTTCGCGTTCTCGCCGTTTTCGTGCGTGATGGCGCTTTTGCTGGCGGCGGATTCCATGCTCTGCACCGTGTGCAGCCTGCGCGCCGTGCATCTGGGCAGCCTGTCGGTCTACACGCTGTTCCTCATGCTCGGCGGCATGCTCGTGCCGTCGGTGCTGGGCGTCGCGGTGCTGGGCGAAACCATCGGGCTGTTCCGCAAGCTGGGCTTTTTGCTGATCTTTCTGGCGCTGCTCGTGCCGGTGTTCGACCGCAAGAGCCGTCAGAAGAGCTCAGCGCACTTTTTCGTGTTCTGCTTTTTGCTGTTTTTGCTCAACGGCGCCAACTCCTGCATCACCAAGCTGCACCAGATCAACGCGCAGGCGGTGGATACCAACAGCTTTCTGGCGATGAACTATGTGTTCGAGTTCGCCGCGGCGGGTCTTTTCCTGCTTTGCGCCAACACGGGCAAGCGCAAAAACCTTTCGCTCGACAAAAAAAGCGTAGCGTTCGCGGTGGCTTACGCGCTGGTGAACGCTGTGGGCAGCTTCGGGCTCGTTTCCTGCGCCAAAACGCTTGACGCGTCGCTGCTCTATCCGCTCATCACGGGCGGCACCATTTTGTTTTCGGCGCTCGTCGGCTTTGTGTTGTTCAAAGAAAAGCCGACGGTCTATTCCGCGATCGGCATGGTTCTGGCCGTGGCGGCGACGGTGCTTTACGCGCTGTGATTTATGGTCACCTCTAAAAATTCTCATGCATTCATCTTGCTTGATCTTTTCCCGTCAACTTTCGCAAAAATGCTCGTCAATACACCAAGTATTAACTCCGCTTTTTGCTTTATCTGACGAAAAAACCTCTTCGCAATCTGAACGCGTCGAATATTTAGAGGTTCCCTTATACGCTTGATTGGGATTTGCACAAGGGGGAATTACCTTGACTTTGAAAGAACTCGCCATCGGGCAGTCGGCGATGGTCACGACCGTCGGCGGCGAAGGCTCGCTGCGCCAGCATTTTCTGGATATGGGCGTGCTGCCCGGCGCGCAGGTGACGCTGATGAAATACGCGCCGATGGGCGACCCGATGGAACTGCAGGTGCAGGGCTATGAACTGACCATGCGGCTGGATGACGCCGCGAAGATCGGCGTGGAACCGATCGAGGTCAAGGCGGACGCCGAGCCCGAAAAAAAGGCGGCGGAGCGCGTCGCAACCGAGCACCCCGGCTTGGGCGAAGAGGGCAAATATCACGTCAAAGCGGATGAGAACCCTTTGCCCAAAGGCACCACGCTCACCTTCGCGCTGGCGGGCAACCAGAACTGCGGCAAAACGACGCTTTACAATCAGCTCACCGGTTCCAACCAGCACGTCGGCAATTTCCCAGGCGTGACGGTCGACCGCAAGGACGGCGTGATCAAGGGCAACCCCGACACGCTCGTGACCGACCTGCCGGGCATCTATTCGCTTTCCCCCTACACCAGCGAGGAGATCGTCTCGCGGCAGTTCATTCTGCAGGGCAAGCCCAAGGGCATTATCAATATCGTAGACGCGACGAATATCGAGCGCAATCTGTATCTGACGCTGCAGCTCATGGAGCTGGAAACGCCGATCGTGCTGGCGGTCAACATGATGGACGAGATGCGCGGCAACGGCGGCACCATCTTAGTCAATGAGATGGAGCAGCGCCTCGGCATCCCCGTGGTGCCGGTCTCGGCGTCGAAAAACGAGGGTGTGGACGAGCTCATCCGCCACGCCATCCACGTGGCGAAATATCAGGAGCGCCCGGGCCGCACCGATTTCTGCAAGAACGATGAGCACGGCGGCGCCGTTCACCGCTGCCTGCACAGCATCATGCACCTCATCGAAGACCACGCGCAGGCCGCCGACATCCCCGTTCGCTTCGCCGCGAGCAAGCTCGTCGAGGGCGACGAGATCGTGCGCGACGCGCTGAAGCTGACGCAGAACGAAAAAGAGATGATCGAGCACATCATCCTGCAAATGGAGCAGGAGCGCGGGCTTGACCGCGCCGCCGCCATTGCCGATATGCGCTTCCGCTTCATCCGTGAGATCTGCGACGCCTGCGTGATCAAACCGCATGAGAGCAAAGAACAGCTTCGCAGCAAAAAGATCGACAAGATCCTCACCGGCAAATACACGGCGATCCCGTCTTTCGTCGCCATCATGGGGCTGGTGTTCTGGCTCACCTTCAGCGTGCTCGGCGCGGGACTGCAGAATCTGCTTGAAATGGGCATTGATAAACTGACCAACGCGGTGGACGGCTTGCTCACGGCGTGGAGTATCAGCCCGATTTTACATTCGCTGATCATCGACGGCATTTTCAACGGCGTGGGCAGCATCATCAGCTTCATCCCGATCATCGTGATCCTGTTTTTCTTCCTCTCGATTTTAGAGGACAGCGGCTATATGGCGCGCATCGCCTTTGTCACCGACAAGCTCTTGCGCAAGATCGGGCTTTCGGGGCGCAGCATCGTGCCCATGCTCATCGGCTTCGGCTGCACCGTGCCCGCCGTGATGGCCAGCCGCACCCTGCCTTCGGCGCGCGACCGCAAAATGACCATCATGCTCACGCCCTTCATGAGCTGCACGGCGAAGCTGCCGATCTATGCGTTCCTCACCGCTGCCTTTTTCCCGAAGGTCGGCGGCCTGGTGATGGTCGGGTTATACGCGTTCGGCATTCTCACGGGCATTCTGACCGCGCTCATCTCCAAGCGGGTCGCGTTCCGCGGTGAGGCGGTTCCGTTTGTGATGGAGCTGCCGAACTACCGTATGCCGAGCCCGAAAAACGTCGCCCACCTGCTGTGGGATAAGGCGAAGGATTTCATCCAGCGCGCGTTCACCGTCATCTTCGTGGCGGCGATCGTCATCTGGTTCCTGCAGAGCTTTGATTTCAGGCTTCACGCCGTGAGCGATTCCAAGGACAGCATCCTTGCCGTGATCGCCGGTGCGATCGCGCCGGTGTTCAAGCCGCTGGGCTTTGCCGACTGGCGCGTGGTCACTTCGCTTGTGGCGGGCTTCATGGCGAAGGAAAGCGTGGTCGCAACGCTCTCCATCCTCACCGGTTCGACCGCTTCGCTGGCAGCGCTTTTGTCACCGATCGCCACCGTCAGCCTGCTGGTGTTTTGCCTGCTTTATACGCCCTGCGTGGCGGCTGTCGCCGCCATTCGCCGCGAGCTCGGCGCCAAATGGGCGTTCGGCGTCGTGGTTTGGCAATGCCTGATCGCGTGGGTCGCCGCTTTTATCGTCCACACGGTTTTGAACATTTTTATTTGAGTAACAAAGAGGAAACATGAGCCGTAAAAAAATCGCAGTCGGTTGGGTCAGGATCGTGTTCGGGCTGCTCGTGTTCGCGCTCGGCGTGCATCTGACCATCCGCGCCGACCTCGGTCTCGCGCCGTGGGATTGCTTCGGCATGGGCATTTCCTACCACACGCCGCTGAACTACGGGCTGTCGATGACCGTGATGAACGTCATCATCCTGATCGTCGACGTGCTGATGAAAGAAAAGATCGGCTTCGGCACGATCATTGACGCGTTGCTCACCGGCAATTTCGTGCAGCTGTATAACGACCTCGATCCGTTCCCCGAAACGAAGAACACCGCAGTCGGCGTTTTCATCATTATCGCGGGGCTTTCGCTCATGGCGATCGGGCAGTATTTCTACATGACGGCGGCGCAGTGCTGCGGCCCGAAGGACGCGCTGCTCGTCGCCTGCGGCAAACGCCTGAAACGCCTGCCCATCGGCGCGGTGCAGGTCATTCTGTGGGGCAGCGTGCTGCTCTTCGGCTGGCTGCTCGGCGGTCCCGTCGGCATCGGCACCGTGGTGAGCACCTTCGGCTCGGGCGTCGTGATGCAGATCATTTATTCCATTATCAAATTCGAGCCGCGCAGGATCGAACACCAAAGCGTTCTGGATACGGTGAAGCAACTAAAAGTTGGGCGCGATCAGGCTTGATCGTGCTTCGCGCAAGCAAAAATGCGTGCCCTACGGACTGAACTCATCGGCGGCGGTTTCGTAGGGACGGCATACATGCCGACCGTTACGGCTTCCCCTCGGAGGGGAAGCTGTCGGCGTTAGCCGACTGATGAGGTGGAGACGTTGACTTTTTATGCCGCTAACGGCTGACATCTGGAAACAACGCGTCCACCTCATCCGACCTCGCTGACGCTCGGCCACCTTCCCCTCGGAGGGGAAGGCTATCACGGCCTTTCGCAAATTTCTGTTGCAAATATTCCTCTGATATGCTATCATGAATTCGCCAAACAAAATCGAATATTATTTCGCATCATCCGTGTGTATTTTTATCTATCGGTAAAAATACAGGCTCTTTTTCACATGCGGAAATGCGGAAAGTGAACGATTTTGTTTGGCGACAATCGGAGCTGTGTTTTTCATGCGCAGTTTCGACTGCGCATTTTTTATTTTGGAGGAATGTCAAATGTCAAAAACGATTAAAAGAACGCTATCCTTGTTTTTGGTCTTGCTGATCGCGGGCAGCGGTCTGGGCGTGCTTTCCGCCAACGCGGTCACTGCCTATGAGATTCTTGACAAGCTCGCCGTGCTGGACGCCAACGGCTCCACTTGGGGCAGCTACGGAAACCTGAAGCCCGGCAGTTCTTTCACCAACGGGCAGTGCTGGCAGTATGTCAAGGGCGTGTCGTCCTACGTTTACGGAACGACGGTTTCCATTCCAAACACCGCGTCCTATTTGGGCGGCGGCTCGCTCGGCGAATACTACCGGGTCAGAGCGGCGCTGACGAATTGCACTTACGATCAAATCGTCGAGCTACTCAAGCTGTCGCAGCCGGGTGATGTGATCGGGTTCAAAAATTCAAAGGTTGACGCGACCTACGGCCACATTATGTTCATCGGCAACAACACGGGCAAGAAGATCACCTTTTATCAGGCGGCTTCGGGAAAAGCCCGTAAAGATACCGTTGACCTGACCGTTGCGGGGTTGAAAAGCCTTTATTCGTTCGGGTACAGCGGCGGCGCAAGCTTTGCTTCGTCAAGCTACGGCATTTCTCTGTTCAGATGCAACAGACGCACGGGGCAAAGCGAATGGGTGTACACCGATGAGCCGACCACCCCGCCGGGGCCTGTGACGGACCTTCATTGTGATAAATCACTATACAATACAAGCGAATCGATCACATTCTACTGGAGCCCTGTCAGCGGCGCAACCGAATACTGGGTGTATCTTTGGAAAGACGGCAATCAGTTATATGAGTACAACTGCGGAAACAGCACTTCGTTCACCCAAGTGCCCTCCGGAGAAGGTAATTATCATCTTTGCATAAGACCAAGAAACTCGAAAGGATTCAATGAAAACAGTTCACCTTGCTATTTTACTGTCAGTAACAGCATACCGGGTTCTATAACGGATCTTCATTCGGAGAAAAAAATATACAACACCGGTGAAAGCATTCATTTCAGTTGGAGCCCCGCCACGAACGCTACCGAATATAGAGTGTATCTATGGAAAGACAACGATCAACTGTTTGAGTATAACTGCGGCGGCAACACATCTTTCACCCAAGCACCTTCTGCGGAAGGAGAATATCATCTCTGTATTCGTCCCAAAAACGATAACGGGTATAACGAGGCCAGCAGTCCATATTACTTTACAATAACAAATTCCGTTCCTAACGCAGTAACAGATTTACATACAGAGAAGTACATCTATGGGACACAGGAAAACGTTGTTTTTTCATGGTCTCCTGCCAAAAATGCTGAAGAATACTTGGTTTATCTTTGGAAAGACGGTCAGCAACTATATGAATATAACTGTGGAAGCAACACAACATTTACACAAGCGCCCTCAACGGAAGGAGACTATCATCTTTGTATAAGACCGAGAAATATCAATGGTTGCAACGAAGCAAGCTCTTCTTGTTATTACATTGTTCGTGACCCGGTTCAGCTAGACTATAACGCCAACGGCGGCGAAGGTGAGCCGGCAAGCGAAATCGGTTACGGTACAATCACACTGTCAACCGAACAACCAACGAGAAGTGGGTATTCTTTCCTCGGTTGGGCGACAAGTGCGACCGTGGCTGCGGCACAGTACAGTGCGGGCGCTAGCTATAATCTGACCCAAAATATCACTTTGTACGCCGTGTGGCAAAAGAACGAGGTGACGCTGCAAAGCATTTCGGTCAAGACGAATCCGACCCAAACGACCTACACGGTCGGTGAAACGCTGAACACCGCCGGATTGACCCTGACCGCCGCTTACTCGGACGGCAGCACGCAAACGGTCACGAGCGGTTTTACCTGCAATCCGACGAAGCTTGATACTGCGGGGTTCCGCACGATCACGGTTACTTACAACGGCAAGACGGCCACCTTCGGCGTGACCGTCAATCCCGTACCGGCGACTTTGACCGGCATTGCCGTGAAAACACCGCCTGCCCAAACGACCTACACGGTCGGCGATACGCTGAACACCGCCGGGCTGACGTTGACTGCCGCCTACAGCGACGGGTCAACACAGACGGTCACGAGCGGTTTCACCTGCACCCCGACCAAGCTCAACACCGCCGGTCAGCAGACGATCACCGTGACCTACGGCGGCAAAACCGCGAGCTTTGTCGTAACGGTGAACAGCGCCGCCCCGACACAGGGCAGGGTGAGAGCGGTTTCCGTCAGTGACGTTTCGCTCAACTACAAAGCCAAAACCACCCTCAAGCCGCAAATCACCGCCGACGAGGGCGTGAAATACACGGTCAGTTATTCCTCCTCCAACCCGAACGTGGTCAAGGTCAACGAAAAAACCGGCGAAGTCACCGGCGCGAAGAAGGGTTCGGCGACCGTTACCTGCGCCGTGACCGACGAATTCGGCAACACGGTCAGCGACGCCTGCAAGGTCACGGTCAATTACACCGCTTTGCAGTGGGTCATTATTATCCTGCTGTTCGGGTGGATCTGGTACAAATAAAACGGCTTAAACAAAGCGAAAAGGCTGCTCCGTTGAAAGTTTCGGAGCAGCCTTGTTCTGTGTATCAATTGCTTACCCATTCAGCGCGTTGAAATGCGCTTTGTTGGATTTGTAGAGCTGCTTGTAAACGGCGTAGCTCTTGTCGTAGACCGCGCGTTTGGCGGGATCGGGCTTGTAGGTCTTTTCGGCGGGGATGAAGGCCTTGGCCTGCTGCAGGTCGCTGAGCAGTCCCAGCCCGACTGCCGCGGTCATCGCGGCGCCGACGGCGCCCACGTTCTGCGGCTCGGCGGTGACTTCCACGGTCTTGCCGGTGCAGTCCGCCAGAATCTGACAGGTCACGCGCGAGAGCGCGCCGCCGCCGACGAAGCGGATGACGTCGGAGGTCTTGACCTTTTTATCCTGCGTTTCAATAAACCAGTGCAGGTGGTGACAAACGCCCTCCAGCACGGCGCGGATGAGCTCGTTTTTGCCGGTCTCCAGGCTGATGTTGAAGAACATGCCGCGGGCGTTCGGCCCTTCAAACGGGCAGCGGTTGCCGTGCAGCCACGGGGTGAAGATCACGCCGCCGCAGCCGGCGGGCACCTTTTCGACCACGTCGGTCATATAATCATAAAGGCTGGTGAACAGGGATTCCTTGCTCTCGGCCACGTGTTCTTTTTTGAGGTAGATGCCGATCTCGTCCAGCGCCAGGTGATCCTTGACCCATTCCAGGCATTTGCCGGCGGTTTCGAGCTCGGCAAAATAGTTATAGTAGCCGTCCTGCGCGCCGACGATGGCGGCGATCATGGCGGTGGTGTCTACGATGCTGCGGTCGACCACGGTGCCGACCCAGCCGGAGGTGCCGGAATAAACGTGCGTGTCGCCCAAACCGACCGCGCCCGCGCCCACGCCGATGAGCGACGCGTCGCCGCCGCCGCCGAACACCGCCGTGCCCGGGGCAAGCCCCAGTTCCGCCGCTGCCTGCTCGGTGAGCGAGCCGACCTGATCGGTGGATTTCTTGATGGGCGGCAGGTGCTCCATGTTCACGCCGAGCATTTGGCAAATTTTGGGGCTCCAGCATTTGTGCCCGTCGCGGATATCGTAGAGGAGCGCAGCGAAGGCGGAATCCTGCGTCATGACGAATTCGCCCGTCATCTTGCAGATGATGGCTTCCTTCACGTCCAGCCACTTATAGACCTTCTTGAAGTTTTCCGGCTCGTGCGCCTCGACCCATTTATATTTCCAGACGGGGTCCTTCACGCTCGCGGCGACCGCGCCGGTGATCTGCAGCGAGGGCAGAAGTTTGAAAATGTTCGCTCCGGCGATCTGGATGCCGTTGGCCATGCCCTTTTTCAGCTCCTCGCCGGCGCGCTGATCCATGTAGCTCATGGCGTTGCGCACGGGTTCGCCGTTTTTGTCCACCAGCACGAGCCCCTGCATCTGGGAGCAGAACGAAATGCCGTTCACCTCTTTGGGGTCGAGGTTGGCCTTCTCCAGCACCTTTTTGGTGGTGTTGCAAATGGCCGACCACCATTCCGCGGGGCTCTGCTCCGCCGAGCCGTCGGGCGACACGGTTAGGGAATAACCCTCCATCGCCGCGGCGACGAGCTTGACGCCGCTTTCAATTTCAAACAGGCAGGTCTTGACGCCGGTTGTGCCGATGTCGTACGCCATGATCTTTGCGCTCTTCAATGAAAATCCCCCTCATCAATCTAAAGAAAAAGGCAAATTCAGCCGCATTTTGCGAGAATTTACCTTTTCATCTTATCATATTTATTTTTTCATTTCAACATTTCTTTCAAAATATCGGCGGCTTTCAGGTAGCCGTTGAGCCCGAGTCCCTGCACCGTGGCGACGCACACCGCGCGGACGTAGGACACCTGTCGGAACTTTTCCCGCTTTTCCGTGTCGGAAATATGCACCTCCACCGTCGGCAGCCCGACTGCCTTGACGGCGTCGGCAATGGCGACGCTGGTGTGGGTGTAGGCGGCGGGGTTGAAGATGATGCCGTCAAATTTGCCGTAAGCCTCCTGGATTTTGTCGACCAGATCGCCCTCGTGGTTGGATTGGTAACATTCCACGGCAAAGCCGTTTTGCGCGGCATAGTCTTCGATCAGTTTCACTAAATCCGCGTAGGTCGCTTTGCCGTAGATTTCCGGCTCACGAATGCCCAAAAAGTTGAGATTCGGGCCGTTGAGCACCAGCAGTTTCATTTGAGCACCTCCAGAATTCGTTTGACCGTGATAATCGGGTCGTCGTCCGTCTGCACGGTGAAGTCGCACACCGCCTTGTAGATCGGCAGCCGCTGCCGATAGAGTTCTTCCAGTTTTCCGTTTTGGCTCAGTGGTCTGCCCTGTGTCGCCAGCGCCTGCAGCGGTCGGTCAAGAAAAACGACCACTGCGTTTTGCTTTAAGGCGATCACGTTTTCTTCGCGCACAACGGCGCCGCCGCCCGTGGCGATGACTGCGCCGCTGCGCTTGCCGACCTCGTGGCAGACTTCGGTTTCCGCGTCGCGGAAATATCCTTCGCCTTTTTCGGCAAACACGCTCGGGATGGACTGCCCGAGCTTTTTTTCGATCTCTTCATCGGTGTCGAGCTTTTCCCGCCCCAACTCTTCGGCGAGCAGGGCGGCCGCCGTACTCTTGCCGCAGCCGGGCATCCCGATGAGCACGATGCTGCGCATCTTCTGTTCGGTCGCCGCGATCGTTTTTTCGATCAAATTTTCATCCAGGGATCGGTTCAAAAACCGTTCCGAGGCACGAAACGCCTGCGCGCAGAGCATGGGCAGCCCGTTCACGGCGATACAGCCCCGCGCCTTCGCCTGCCGCAGCAGTTCGGTCACGGCGGGGTTGTAGATCATATCCGCCACGGCTTCGCACTGCGGAAAAGCGGCGAGGTCGACAGGCGAAACGCCGTTATGCGGGAACATGCCGACGGGCGTCGCGTTGATGATAACGGCCGTGTCTTTGTGCAGATGCAGATTGTTATAATTATTCTCACCGCCACGCGAAATGACGACAACTTCTTTGGCGTTTTGGTCGCGGCACACGGTCACGGCGGTTTTGGACGCGCCGCCGCTGCCGAGCACGAGCACCTTTTTGCCGCTCACCTCAATGCCGGCGCGGCGCAGCAGATAACAAAAGCCGAAATAATCGGTGTTGTCGCCCAGCAGCCCGCCGTCGGGCAGGCGCGTGACGGTGTTCACCGCGCCGATGCGCTGCGCCTCGGGCGTGAGCCGCGCCATGAAGGGGATGACCGTCTGTTTATAGGGGATGGTCACGTTCATGCCCGTGTAGTCGCCGTGCTGCACGAAGTCCGCCACTTCGTTTTCTTCTTTTTCAAACAGTTCGTAGTCATAGCTGCCGCCGCTGAGACATTCATGCAGAAACGGCGAATAGCTGTGACCGAGCTTTTTGCCTAACAGACCGAATGGCATAAGTCTTTCCTTTCAGACGATTTCGGAATAGCTGCCCAGATAGGTGAAATGCTCCAGATCGTTTTCCAGTTCGCAGATCAGCTGCGTGAGGGCAGGGGAGTAGACGGAGGCGTTGATGTCGAAATAGAACATGAATTCAAAGTCGCGCTCGGGGATCGGGCGGCTTTCCAGCTTGATGATGTTGATGTTGTGGGCGTAGAAGCGCGCCACGACGCGGTAGAGCGAGCCGGGGCGGTGCGGCAGCACGAGCATGAGGCTCGTGCGGTCAGCGCCGGGATAGATCTCCGGTTTCTTGGAAATGCAGATGAAGCGCGTGAAATTGCCGAAGCCGTTCTGCACGTTCTGTTCCAGCGTTTCCAGCCCGTAGAGCGACGCGCAGTTGGCGGAGGAAATGGCGGCAATATCCTTGCGGTCGGTTTCCGCCACGGTCTGCGCGGCCACTGCCGTGTTGGCGCAGGCGGTGATCTTGACCCCCTTGAGTTGAGAAAGGAAGTTGCTGCACTGGTTCAGCGCCTGTTCGTGGGAGATCACTTCTTTGATCTCGCTCAGCTTCGTGCCGGGTTTGACGAGCAAGTTGTGGTTCACCTGCAGGCGCGTGCTGCGCACGATATAAAAATGGTTTTGGATCATTAAGTCATACACGTGGTTGACCGAACCGGCGGTGCTGTTTTCCAGCGGGATCACGCCGTAGCGGCACAGCCCCTTGTCCACCGCGGCAAACACCGACTCGAACGAGTTGCAGTAGAGAATATCGGGCAGCGCGAACAGCTTTTCGCAGGCAAGCTGCGCGAAAGCGCCCTCCGTGCCCTGGCAGGCGACGCTCGCCCGTTCAGGGAACAGCGGCTGCGTGTCCTTCACGGCGTTTTTGAGGATTTCCTCATATTTGGATTTGGGCAGCGTGATGCGGTTCTGGCGGGAGCGGGACAACTCCATCAGCAGCGAAAACAGCACCCGCGCTTCGCTCTCGTATTCTTCGCCCGCCAGCTCCGACACGCGCAGCAGCAGCTCACGCTCACGGCGCGGGTCGAACACCTTCAAGCCGTTTTCCTTTTTATATTCGGCGATTTTGGCGCTGATGTCCATGCGCTTTTTCAGCAGTTCCACGATCTGCTCGTCGGTGCTGTCGATGTTCTTCCTCAGTTCGAGAATGTCTTCACTCATTTGTCACACTTCCTTTTAATATATCTGCCAAAGCGACGGCGGCGGCCGCCTCCACGCCGGGCACGGCGCGGTGCAGGATGCACGGGTCGTGTCTGCCGCCGACGTGTATTTTTACATTTTCTTTTGTGGTCAGGTTCACGGTGTCCTGCTCGGCCGCGATGGAGGGCGTCGGCTTGAACGCGGCGCGGAACAGCAGAGGCATTCCGTCGGAAATGCCGCCCAGAATCCCGCCGCAGCGGTTGGTTTTGGTCTGTACGGCACTGTCGACGAACGCGAACGCGTCGTTGTTTTCCAGCCCCGTCAGTTCGGCGCAGGCAAAGCCGTTGCCGAATTCAACGCCTTTCACGGCGGGGATGCCGAACACCACGGCGGCGATTTTGCCTTCCAAGCCTTCAAACAGCGGGCCGCCCAGCCCTGCGGGCACGCCGAGCGCGGCGCACTC
>JAFTEL010000040.1 GCA_017453685.1 Clostridia bacterium | reverse complement strand
CAGCTCGGCGGCAAGCCCGTCACCTGCTCCGACTCCAACGGCTACGTTTACGACAAGAACGGCATCGACGTCGCCGCCGTGAAGGACATCAAAGAAGTCAAGCGCGGCAGGATCAAGGATTATCTCAATTATCATCCCGACGCCGTCTACGTCGAAGGCAAGCGCGTGTGGGAGGTTCCGTGCGACGTGGCGCTGCCCTGCGCGACCCAGAACGAGCTTGACGAAACGAACGCCCTCGATCTGGTCAAGAACGGCTGCATCGCCGTGTGCGAAGGCGCCAACATGGCCTCTACCGAAAAGGCGATCGAAGTCTACCGCGCCAACAATATCCTCTATATCCCCGGCAAGGCGTCCAACGCCGGCGGCGTGGCGACCTCCGCGCTCGAAATGAGCCAGAACTCCGCCCGCCTGAGCTGGAGCTTTGAAGAAGTTGACAAGCGCCTGCAGGGCATCATGCAGAACATTTACAGCAACAATGCCTCCGCCGCGAAGGAATACAACGCCGAATACGATTTCGTGGTCGGCGCGAACATCGCGGGCTTCCGCAAGGTGGCCGACGCCATGCTCGCCGAAGGCATTGTGTAAAAACTGACTATCCTTGAGACAACCGCATCGGTTCCAACGAGCCGATGCGGTTTTTTTGATGAATTGCGCGTTGCGGCTTCCCCTTGAGGGGAAGCTGTCGAGGAGCAAAGCGACGAGACTGATGAGGTGGAGACTCTGCTTTTATATGCCACCAACGACTGACATCGCATAACCTCGCTTCCACCTCATCCGCCCCTGCGGGGCACCTTCCCCTCAAGGGGAAGGCGGAGTTAGCTCATTCCATATAATTGAATTTTTCTACGCTCCGTAGAGTCCAATCGCCGAAGCGGTTATTGAAAAGACAGGTCTTTCGCGGTATACTGCCGATGGAAAACAACAAGAGAGGAGTCGTTACACATGGAACTTCTGATCGGCGAAACCATCAAGCGCCTGCGCCGCGAACGCGATCTGACACAGGAGGAAATGGCGGCGCATCTGGGCGTTTCGTTCCAGTCCATCAGCAAATGGGAGCGCGGCGACGGCTACCCCGACATCACGATGCTGCCGGCGCTGGCGAATTATTTCGCCATCAGCGTGGACGAGCTGCTGGGCACGAGCGCGCTTGAAAAGCGCAGACAATATGACGAGATCAACCAAACGTGGGCAGATAATAACAGGCAAAAGCGCAACAAGGAAAACGTGGCGCTCATGCGGCGGTCGCTGAAACGGTTCCCGAACGACGCGCTGCTGCTGGTACAGCTCTCGACCTCGCTGGAAAAGCTGGACGGCACGGAAGCGGAAAAGCACAAATACCTGCTGGAATCCATCGCGGTGCAGGAACAGATTCTGCGCGGCGAAGATTCCGAGGTGCGCGGCGCGACGATGTGCAACATCTGCCACGCCTATTGGAGGGCGGGCGAACGGGACAAGGCGCTGGAACAGGCAAAAAAGCTGCCCAACCTCTACAAAGCCCGCGAAAACGCGCTGGTTTATTTTCTGGAGGGCGAAGAAAAGCGACAAGTTGCCCGAGAGGCTATAACGCCGCTGGCGTGGGTCGTCACCCATCAGCTCAACGCCCTCGCCGAAACGGAAAACGACCCGACTTATCGGGAAAAAGCGAAGCAGATTTTAGCGCTTCTTTTGGAATGTGACCAAGAGAACGCCTTCATCAAACAATGGCTTGACGGTCATTGAAAGCGGAAGGCGAAATGCGAAATGAAGGGTCGCTTCGCTGACGATTATAATTATTCATCATTCATTAGCAAAGCGATTTCATTCTTCATGATTCATTAGGAAATATTCCCCTCATTTTAATCGTGTGGATAACGACGTTAATGAATCATGAAGAATGAAAAATGAATAATTCAATGATTACCTCTTAATTCTGCCCTGACATAATTCCGCCTTTCGCACTCCGCATTCCGCATTAAAAACAGCCGTACCGAATTCGGTACAGCTGTTTTTTTGTTCAGTCGTTCCACGCGGCGGGATAGATTTCCCGCACGGTGAGCTGCATGGGGTAGGTTTCGGCGATCTCCTGATCGTAGCGGATGGTGACGACGTCGCCCACGGCAAAGTGCATTTTATCGGAACCGTCGAGCGTGCCGTAATCGGCGGTGTACGCGCCCGATTTCAGTTCGCCGCCCTTCGCCGGGTCATACATATGGAGCGTGAGCAGCGTGCCCTGCACCTTTTTGACAATGAACGCACCGGTGATTGTCGTGCCCGTTCTTGACGTCGGAATTTCACTTGCGGTCGTGAGTTCGGTGCGCGGCGCGGCGGTCGGCTGCGGCTTCGTCGGCGCTTCGGTCGCGGGCGGCTCCTGCGTGTCGGGAACGGAAACAGCCGTGATTTCTTCGCCCGATTCCGCCTCGTTCGTCGTTTCGTCGCTTCCTTCCGCCGGCTGTCGATCCTGCGCCGCCGTGGTCTGTTCCGCGGGTTCGGCCGGACAGCTCACGCTCACGATCTCCGTTTTGTTCTGCTTTGCCCCGCAGGCGGTGAACAGAAGCAGTAAAATCAGCGAGAGAGATATGATTCGTTCCATCTGCTTCCTCCTTCCAGTTCCACCGTGCCCAGACAGTCGCCGCCGTCAAACGGCCAGGCGCAGATGCGTTCGGGCGACGCGGTGTAAAGTGTGCTGCCGATGAAGGTGCCGCGATCGATGCCCTCTTCGTAGGTATAGGCGGTCACATACGAACCGTCCGGCTGATAGACGCGCTGACCGTTTTCACCGTCATCGTTCTTGTGATTGGTGAACGAACCGAGCAGCTTCAGCTTGCCGTTTTCGACCGAAAGGGTGCAGAAACGGCGCTCGTAATAATAATTGCTGTGGCTCTCATACGCCAGCCCGAAGCGGTTCTGCGTGCTGTTGTCCAAAAAACCGTGGTGGTCGTAGGCGACAACGCTTTCGGCGCGCGGGATGACCAGCTTGTCGATCTCCCTGGGCGCGGTCGGGTCGCTGACGTCGAACAGGGAAATCTTCAGTCCGTCCGTCGCGCCGTCCTCGTCGCCGTCGGTTCCCACGCCGATCAGATAGCCGTTGAACGGATGCAGGTAAGAGGAAAAGCCGGGGAGCTTGAGTTCGGCGACGATCTTCGGGTTGGTCTTATCGGAAAAGTCGATGACGAACAGCGGGTCGGTGCGCTCAAAGGTGACAACGTAGCCGTACTGCCCGATGTAGCGCACGGCGCGGATGGTCTCGCCCGGGGCGATGCCGTCGATGCGGCCGATCTCTTTGAGGTTTTCGTCGAGCACCGTGATGCGGTTGATCGTTTTGCCCTTATTGTTTGTGCCCGTGGTGGCGACGCGCAGCGTGCCGTCGGCGGAATCGAGCGAGAAGGAGTTGTTCAGCGTGCCCGCCACGGCGCCGCTGTGTTCCAGCGCGACGGTCGCGCCCAGAAAGCTGAATTCATAGAGATTCGTCGTCACGTCGGAAAACGCTCGCGCCGTCGCATAAAAGCTTCCGTAATCGACCGACGCGACGAAGAGCTGCTTTTCGGTGCAGTAGACGGTGTCGCCCGCACCGAGGATGGCGGAGGTGTGAGGGCCGCCGCCCGCGAGGGTGTCGAGGTCGAGCGTGGTGATGACCAGATACCGCTCGGATTCGCTGTCGGGCATGATGGTGATGCACGTCGCGTCCAGCGGCTGCGCTTCGCCGCCGTCAACCACCGTGCACGGCACGACGTCCTCATAGTTCGCGTAGCCGCCCTTGGTTTCCAGATCGTAGAGCGGCACGCCGTCATTGGACAGCACGATCAAACGGTCGCCGGTCAGGCGGCTGTCGAACAGCGCGCCGTCCTGCTCCACAGTTTTGAGCAGCCCGGGCGCGGCGCGGTCGGTCACGTCAAACACGCGGATGACCGTTTGCTGCTTCGTTTTGCCGTACCAGACGCCCAGCACCACCAGTCGGTCGTTGCGGTAATAGATCGCGGTGTTGGTGATACTGTTGTTGAACGGCTCAACGCGGCCGACCTGCTGCATCGTCTGGGTGTCGACAATGCGCACGGTCTGATCGTTCATCACATAGTACAGGTAGCGCCCGTCGTTTTCGATCTTGTCCTGTTCGTCCACGTTTGCCACCTGCGTATTGGTGGATGCGACGGCTGTGGATTCGTTGGTCGACTCCGCGGCGACCTCGGCAACGCCCATCGCCGCTTTGTCTTCCACCGCAAGGCTTTTGCCGTAGCGGAAGATATCGCCGACGCTGTTTTTGTCATATTCCGCCTTCAGCGCGGTGAAATAATCGGTGATGTCCTTTTGCGTCGTGCCCGAAAGCGGGCTTTCCGCCGAGGAGATGGCCTTGGGAATGTGGCGCACGCGGGGACGGTCATAGAGCCGCACCGCGGAGGTCACGCCGATCGCCACCGCCAGCACCGCCGCCATGGCGCGCACGGTGTTGAGTACGATAACTTTTCCTTTTTTGCGCTTGGGCTGCTTTTCTTCGAGCAGCTCGGTAATGCCCTGCGCCGAAAGCGTTTCGGGCGTTTCGATCTGCCGGGCGAGCGGCTCAAGCTCGTTTTGAAGCTGCAGGAGTTCCTGCTTTTGTTCCTTTTTCATTGTTCTTCTCCTTTTCGCAATGCGGCGAGGGCGCGTGAGATTCGGGTGCGCACCGCGCCGTGGGTCATGCCCGCCATGCGGGCGATCTCCTTGCCGCTGTAACCGCCCACCACGCTGAGCAAAAGCAGCTGCCGGTCGGTCTCGTTCAGACGGGCGAGCAGTTGAGCCGTTTCCAGACTTTTCAGCACGGCGGCGGCGCTGTCCTCCGCCGAAACGTCCCGACTCTCGTCGAGGTCGACAAAATCAGCCTCGTATTTTTCTCTTTGCCCGCGTTTGCAGACCGCATAGAGGATCTTGAAGAACCATGCCTTGGCGCTCTCCGGTTTTTTCAGACCGGCGATGCCCCGATAGGCCTCCAGCGCGGCTTCCTGCACCGCATCTTGAGCCGCCTCCCGATCTCCCAGGCAGAACAGCGCGTAGCGGTACATTTCCGGCGAAAACTGCGCGAACAGTTCGCCGAACGCCGCTTTATCCCCTTTTTTGGCAGCCTTCGCCGCGGCGATGGTTTGTTCCATGGCGTTTACCCTTTCCTTTTGCTTCTTGAGCCGCTCAACAGAATAGTGTGGAAAAGAAGAAAAAATGTTACGTGTTACCGTAAAAATATCATAAAAAACATGAAAAGACAAGAAAAAAGCCTTCCCTGTGTTAACGGGAAAGCTTTTCACTTTCGATTACAAATTTGGAGCGAAGCGACCCACAATTCCGCACTTCGCCTTCCGCCTTTCGCATTATCATGCGCGTTTCCGTTTTATCCGATTTCCAAAAAGTCTCTCGTCATATCTTCGACGTAGTTGCAGGTGTAATACCAGACCACGCTGTCGCCATCCTTCAGCTTATACGCACCGCACCCGACGGAGGCGAGCTTTCCGTTGACGGCGAAGAGCCAGCCGGAGTTTTCGCCGTAATCAAATTCGCTCAGACCCGCCAGCGTGCTGATATAAGCGTCCTTATAATCGTTGTCGGCGGCGGATTTGTTGATGAACGTGAAGCCGTTGAGCTTGGCGGCGAGGAGCAGTTGGTCGTAGGCCGTGCTGTCCGGCGCGAGCGCGATCTCGCTCGCGTTCAATATCACGCCGTCGGTCGGAACGGCGGGATTTTCCGCGGCATAGGGCAAAACGGAATCGCAGCGAATGGCGATCGAAACAGCAATCGTTTCGGCGTCGGACACCGTTTCCGGCACGGAGAAGAATTCCTCCTTGCGCTGGATGCTTGTGACCAGCAGCCCCGCCGTGAACAGAGCCGCCGCGAGCAAAACGGCGATGAACCAGCTTTTGTTCCGCTTGCCGAGCAGGAACAGAACGACGCACGCTGCGGCGGCCAGCGCCCAGACGGCGATGAGCAAAACGAGCTTGATGTTCGCCTTTTTCTCCTGCGGCTGCGGCGGTTCGGCTGTTGTCGGTTCGCTGCCCGTCGATGAGGCGGGTTCGAGCGGGACTTGAGCTTCGGTGCTTTCCGCGGTGCTTTCTTCCGTAAACGCGGTCGACGCTTCGCCGGCTTCCTGCGTGGGCTTTGCGGCGGCGGTTGATGCGACAGCCGCGGTCGTTTTGCCGGGCGCCTGCGTCTGACCCTGCTGCGTCGGCACGGTCGCTGCCGCGGGCGCGATCGGCGTCGGAACCGTTGTCGCTTCAGTCTTCGGCGCGGCGGTCGTCGAAACGGGCTTGGGCGTCGCCGTGGTCGGCGGCGTCGTCTGGATCGGCATCGCGCCGCCGCCCGATTTGGTGGTCGCGGGCTGCGTCACGGTCGGGCGCTGCGCGGGCGGCACATAATAGAGAGAGCCGAGTCCGTGCGCCTGCCGATAGGCCGCGACGTAGGCGGAAAACACCTGCACCGTTGCCAGCCGGTTGCTCGCGCCGCCGGCTTCGTGGCAGAAGCTTCCGTCCGCCAAGCGGAACGAGGCCAGCGCGTCGAACAGCGTATGCCCGTTTTTGGAAAAGCGGCTGTCCTGCGCCGCGTCAAGGCCAAGCGCCGACAAGGCGATCACGGTCTGCGCGATGCTCTCGGGGTTTTTCACGCCGTAGCTGCTCAAGCTGCCGTCGGCGTTCTGCCGTTCGGAGAGCAGCCGGATCGCACTGTCCACGGCGGCGGTGACGGCGCTGTCCTGCTTGTAAGCGGGCGCCAGCGCCGTGACGGTCATGGCGGTCACGTCCACGTCGGAAACGCTGCCGGAAACCGCCCAGCCGCCGTCTGCCAGCTGCAGGTCAAGCAGCTGCTTCTGCGCTTTTTTCTGCGTGGTGATGGTGCTGGTGTAACCGTTGTTGAGCAGATGCAGCGCGAAGACCCAGCTCATGATGCCGAGCTTGCCCGGCGCTTCGTTGAGCGTTTGAGTGATGTACGCGTCCGGCACGCCGCTCAAAACGAACATCAGCGCTATCATTTCCCGCGTGGTCGCGCTGCCGACGGTGTTCGCGGCAAGATATTTTTTCAAGCTCGCCGCGTAGCGGGACAGGTTCAGCTCATTTTTGTACTGCTTGGCGGCCAGCACGTAGCTTTCCGCGCCGCGGCCGGCGGAATCGCTCCACACATTGTCAACAAGCGCCTGCGTGTCGGTCACGCCGGCGCTTTGCTGATAATAATGCAGGATGGCGTCGGCTCCCGTCTGCGCTGCGTCGCCTGCCCGGCAGAGGAAGATACCGGGCAGACAAAGCAGCACACAGAGAATGAGCGAAAACGCTTTTTTCATCTTACTTGCTGATCAGGTTCGTGATCCAGGTCACGACCGTGCGGTACAGACCCTGCACGAAGGAGATCACGTTGAACGAAACCTGAACTCTCGTGGCAAACGGCACGAGAAGCTCTTCGTCGGACGTGACACTGACGACGCGCTCGCCGGGCTTGAGCGTGAAAATCTCGACTTCGCCGTTTTCATCGGTGACGAATTTGGTCGATTTGCCGTCCACGGTGATCGTCGCGCCGACAACGGGCACTTCAACCAGGTTAAACAATTTATCGTATTGCAGCTTTTTCACGGTGAGCTTCAGGGTCTCGCCCGTTTTGACTGCGGCTTCGTTCGGCTGGCAGAAGGTGTAAGTGTCAGACCACCCTTTGGTATCCCGATAAGCAAACGCCGTAACGCGGTCATCCTGTTTCACTTCATCCAGCAGCGACCAGCAGGAAACGTCGTTGCAGTAATAGCCGAAGCTGTAATTGTTGGTCTCGCCCCAGAGCTTGACCAGCGAAAGCCCGTCATACCCGATCGACGCTTCGGCCTTGTAGCCGTCCGCCGAGCCGTAATACTGCTCGTGGGCGCAGGTGAGCGTGTCGTGAATGGTGAACATCTTATCGTCGTCAACGTCTCTGACTTTGACCGTTTCGGCAGCCAGAACGAGCTTGCCGGTCTTGTCGGCGATGGTCACGCACACGTTGATGGTGTCAGCCGCGTTGGCCGCAAAGGCAAACAGGCTGAGCAGCAGGCAGAGTACAAGGGTCAATGATGTGAGTTTTTTCATGGTTTTTCTCTCCTTTATTTTTTGGCACCGATCCTGTCAGTGCTTTTCTTTCGGCGGTTTGATTTCTGCCGCTTCCAGCGCCCTTGGCCACGGACCGAGATGCGCTTTCACGGCAACCACTTCTTCGTTGGTGAAATCGCTTCGCTGCGGGTAGCGTTCGCAGCCCTGCGCGCGCAGCAAAGCATATTTTTCCTGCAGCAGGGCAATACAATCTTCCTTTGTCATCCTTCACCTCCGCAAACCAACAAAAAACGCTCTGCCGAACCAAATTCGACAAAGCGCAAAGAGAGGCACGCAAAAAGCCCTCGCAAATATATCTTGCGGAAACAAAAGCGGCGATCTCATTTTTCCTGTCCAAAAATGTTTCGGGAAATCAACGGCCGCAGGAAGCATTCCGACTGTAACGGCAATGACGGTTGCGCGGGATTTTCACCCTACTTTCCTTCTCTTCCCCCAAACGGGCTGCGGTCGATATTCAATTCTTATTTATTATACATCTTTTTCCAAAGATGTCAAGCGTTCAAATCAGATCTGCGCAGCGGAAGGCTTCGCGGTTGGTGGCGTAAAGCACATCGCCGCGGTTCGCGATCAGACGGCAGAATTCCTCAAAGGATTCCCACGCGTTCCAAAGATCGAGCTCGTAGCTGTGACCCCAGATATAGAACAGCTGCAGTCTCTCTGTTTCGCTGTTCAAAAACCGTTCGGCAAGAGCCGTCAGGTTCGGTTCGGCACGCAGGAAGTGGCAGGTGGGGTTGAATCGGATCAGATCGCCCTGCGGAAGATCAAACGAAAACGTGCTTTCGATGGTGCGCGCATATTGGACGCCCGTATTCGCGCGAATGAGCGCCGCGCTGCGGTCGTCACAGTTTTTGCCGCCGCAGGGATATGCCATGCCGATCACCTCATAGCCGACCAGCTCCGACAGGTTCTGTCTGTCCCGTTCCACCTGACGGATGATCTCCTCGTCCTCCTCGATCGCCGGCAGAAGCGGATGCGTGAGCGTGTGCACGGCGATCTCGTGACCGGCGTAGATCGCTCTCACGTCGGCGGGATCGACCTTGTTGTGATCGACCCGCCCGACGTCATAACGCAGTTCGCCCGGTTTGCCGAGCAGTTCGGAATTGAGGTTGAAGGTGCTTTTCAGCCCGTAACGATCGAGCAGCTCGATCAGGCGGATATCCTGCGTGACGCCGTCGTCAAAGCTGAAGGTGAGTATCTTTTTATAGTCTTTCACGGTTTTTTCCTCCCGTCATAATCCGTATTTTAATTTGATGCGGTCGAGTTTTTTGCAAAACGGCTTCACGAGCAAAAGCAGCAAAACGGTGTTGGTCACGGCATAGATGATGGTGAACGGCAGCGAAGTGACCAGCGCCGCCGCGTAGAGCTTGAGGGAAAAGGTGCCGTTGAGCCAAAGCACCGACCAAAGATCCATCAAAAACGAATAGGCGACGCCCGCGATCACGCCGTAAATGACCAGTAAAACGCGGTTGTTTTTCAACTGCTTCGCCAGCAAGCCGGCAAACAAGCCCGTCAGCCCCCAGGCGAACATCTGGAACGGCGTCCAGACGCCCTGCCCCGCATAGAAATCGGACAGCAGCGCCGCCAGCGACCCGACCATGAAGCCCGCCTCCCCGCCCAGACTCAGCGCCGTGAGCGCGGCAAACGCCGTGATGGGCGTCACGCCGGGGAACGGGGTGAGAATGACCCTGCCCAGCGCGGCGAGCGCCGTCATGACCGCCACCACGACCAGACGCCGCGAGGTGACTTTTTTGCGTTCAAAGCCGCTGTAAAAGAACAGCACCGTGAGCAGCAGCACGGCCAGAATGGCGAACGCGTAATACTTTTCGCGCAGCAGCACCGCGCCGAGCACCACCGTCAGCGGCAGGAAAACAGCGGGCAGAAGGATTTTGAGCAATCGTTTTTTCATGCGTCACCTCTGCCGTTTTTCCGGCATACTTCCGCCGCCTGCTCCACGGTGATCACGCCGTCAAAATGCCCGCGCGCCATGCGGTTGGCGGCGGTGGTGTAAAAGCGGTTTTCGGAGAAGAACGCGCGCGGCGTATCGTCGCCGACGGCTTCGCCGCGGAAAAACAGCGCGCAGCGATCCGCATAAGCGGCGGCAAATTCCGCGTCGTGTGTGACACAAACGATCGTGACGCCGTTTTGCTTCAGGTGCAGCAGAATGTCGCCGAGCGTTTTTTTCGCCAGCGCGTCCAACCCCTTGGTCGGTTCATCCAGCAAAAGCAGTTTGGGTTTGGCGGCCAGCGCCTTGGCCAGCGCCGTCAGCTGCTGTTCGCCGCCGCTGAGGTCATACGGGTGCCGATCCAGCAGCTTCGACCAATCAAGAGGCAGTTCTGTCAGATCCGCGCCGACCTCCTCCAATTCTTCCCGCACCGTGTCATGTGCAAACACCGTCTGCACGTTTTGCGGCAGATAGGTCAGGCAGCTGCGGTAGAGCGAGCCGTTTTTGTATTTTTTCAGCGGCTTGCCGAACACTTTGACGCTGCCTTCATAGGGCAGCAGCAGTCCCGCGGCGGCTTTGAGGGCGGTGGATTTGCCCGACCCGTTGCCGCCGAGCAAACAGAACAGCTCGCCTTCGTTCACGGTCAGACTCACGCCGCGCAGGACGTCGGGCGTTTTTTCGCCATAGCGGAACCGAACGTCTTTCCATTCCAGCGCGGGCGCGGCTTTCAACGCCTTTTGTTCGGCCTCGGGCGGGATATTGTTCTTGTATTTCCGAATAAAACTACGCCCCTCTTTGATGGAGAGCGGGCAATCGCCCGTTTCGCCCAGCGCGTGGAAAAGCCGCGCCGCGGCGGGCAAAAACGCGGTGTATTCCGCGCCGCACCGGCGGCAGACGTCCCGCGTTTCGCCGAAGTATTTCACCGAGCCGTCTTCCGTCACCAGCAGTTTATCGCTGACGGGGATCAGCTCCTCCAAACGGTGCTCCGCCAGAATGACGGTCAGCGCCGTTTCGCGGTTGAGTTTTTTCAGCACGGCGATAAAATCGGCGGCGGCGATCGGATCAAGAAAAGCGGTCGGCTCGTCGAGCACGAGCACCGCGGGATTCATCACCATTACGCTCGCCAGATTGAGCAACTGCTTCTGACCGCCGGAGAGCTCGTCCGTTTTTTTATCGAACCATTCTTCCATACCGAAATAGCCGGCGATCTCCGAAATGCGGCGGCGGATCTCCCCCTGCGGCAAGCCGGCGCTCTCCGGCGCAAAGGCCAGCTCGCGCCACACCTTATCGGTGACGATCTGCTCCTCGGGATTCTGAAACACAAAGCCCACCGCGCCCAGCGCCTCGCGTTCGGTCAGCGAAGCAAGGGCTCTGCCGCTCATCGTCAGCGTTCCGCCCTGCGTTCCGTTGGGCAGGATCTGCGGCTTGAACTGCCTGAGCAGGGTCGTTTTGCCGCTGCCGGTTTTGCCGAACACCGTGACAAAATCGCCCTCGTCAATATCAAAATTCGCGCTGTGCAGCGCACAGGTCCCGTCGGGGTAAGTAAAGCTCAGATTTTCCGCTTTCAGAAAGCTCATGCCGTTTCCGCCTCCTTTCCGTACGCCAGGCTTCGGCGAATGTTTCGTTTGCGCACCAGTCCGGCTATGCCCTGCAGCGCACCGGGCAGCAGGCAGAGCAGCGCAAAGGCGGCTAAGCCGACGCCGCACGCGACAGGGCTGCCTTTTAACGTGACCGTCGGGTAAAAATCAAGCTGCATCGCGCGCAGTACAATCAGCACCACGCCGAGAGCCGCGGCGGAAACGAAGGCAAAAACGCCGTCCGCCCAGGAAAAGTGAAACACGGAATAAGCCGTGCGCCGACCGACGGAATAGCCCCGCGCCTCCATGCTGTCGGCCGCGATGATGCCGTTTTCCAGCGCGGAGGTCGCCACGGCGAAGAACACCCGCACCCGACTGCGCAGTTTCCAAAAAAAGTTATCCTCACGGAACAGCCCGATCGCCTGCAAGGCTTCGCGGCTTTCGCGGCTGCGGCGACCGAGCAGCGGCACAAAGCGCAGGATCAGCGAAAGCATGAGCGCAAGCTTGGGGGAAAACCGACCGAACACGCACAGGAGCTTATCGCTCGACATGATCTGCGTGAAGCAACTCAGCCAGAACAGTACGGCGCAGGCCGTTCCGCCCATGTTCAGCCCGTAATAGATCGCCTGAAGTGTCACGGGGTTGTTGTTCAGAAAAAAGAGGATCGTCTGCCCGTGGTGGCTGAAAACGGGGTTGAGCAGACCGCCGAGCGGGATCATCAAAAGCGGCAGGAAGCGCCGCTTTTTCGGCTTGCCGTCCACGATCAGATTCAACAGCAGCGCGCCGCCCAGTGAAATGATCTGCACCGCCGGATTCAGGCAGAACATCGTCACCCCTAACGCGGCGCAAAAATAGAAAAACAGCACCACCGGATGCAGTCGGGAAAACTGTTTCATTTTTATCACCGCCTTAATCAGACTTGGAACGCTGTCAGTATAGCACAATTGCGCCGAATTGAAAAGCAAAACCGCGCGGATTTTTCACACAGTCCTCAAAGATGCCAAAAGCCGCCCGCTCCTATTGGGGAGCAGGCGGCTTGGTTAGGTTTTATGGGTTGCTTTGCGAGGGGTTACGCTCAGCGGGTGTAGGAGGAGATCGGGCTGTAGACGGTGTGGATATCGCCTGCCGCGTCGCGGTAGATCAGGTAGCCTCTCGCCCAGACCGT
>JAFTEL010000039.1 GCA_017453685.1 Clostridia bacterium | reverse complement strand
TTTGGTTGGGTCAGGTTGAGCCAGAACAGGACAAAAAGAAAAACCCCGGAAAACCGCATGGTTCCGGGGTTTTTGGGCATTTTGAAGTCTCGATCAGCGCTTGCTGAACTGAGGTGCGCGACGGGCTGCCTTGAGACCGTATTTCTTTCTTTCCTTCATTCTCGGGTCGCGAGTGAGGAAACCGGCCTTCTTGAGCGTCGGGCGAAGGGCTTCGTCATACTGAAGCAGAGCGCGGGAGAGACCGTGGCGGATTGCGCCGGCCTGACCGGTAACGCCGCCGCCTGCGACGCGGCAGATGATGTCGAACTTCTCGGTCGTGCCGGTCAGCTCAAGGGGCTGACGGACGATGAGCTTGAGGGTATCAAGGCCGAAATAATCGTCGATCTCGCGGTCGTTGATGATGATCTTGCCGGTGCCGGCATAGACGCGAACACGGGCAACGGATTTCTTTCTGCGGCCGGTGCCATAGAAATAAGGTTTGGTATCGTACATGATTCAGTTGCCTCCTTCTATTAAAGCGCCCATTCTTCGGGCTTCTGAGCGGCGTGCTTGTGTTCCGCGCCTCTGTAAACACGAAGGCGGGTGAGAGCGGCGCGACCCAGCGTGTTGTCGGGAAGCATACCCTTCACGGCGAGCGTCATGGCAAATTCGGGCTTGGTCTTCATCAGCGTGCTGTATTTGACCTGCTTGAGGTTGCCGATATAGCCGGTGTGATGGTAATACATTTTCTGATCGAGCTTGTTGCCGGTGAGAACGGCCTGTTCCGCGTTGATGATGATGACGTGATCGCCCAGATCAACGTGCGGGGTGAACGTGGGCTTGTGCTTGCCGCGAAGCAGAACAGCGGCCTGCGCGGCGACCTTGCCCATGGGTTTGCCGGCAGCGTCAAGAACATACCAGCTGCGCTTGATATCGGCTGCCTTCGGCATAAAGGTAGACATGTGCTTTCCCTCCATAGTCGGATTTCAGATTTTCAATTGCCCGACTATACTATCACAAGCGTTTCATGAAGTCAACACTTTTTTTCATGTTTTTTAATTTAGCAAACGCAATCTCTTGTTTTCTCCGTTTTTCTCGCGTTTTCATAGCAAAAGCTCACTTTTAATTTTCACTTTTTTCGCGGTTTTTGCTGTCGGAAATGATTTTTTGCAGGATTTCTTTGTCTGCGGGGCAGAAGCGGTACTGCGGAATTTCCTGAGCCGTGATCCATTTCATATCGTTGTGTTCCAGCAGCTTCGGCTGCCCTTCGGCGATGCGGGCGCGAAACAGCGTTAGATGAATGGTGATATCGGGATAGACGTGATCCAGTTCAAAATAGACGCTTTCCGCCGCGACGGTGACGCCGAGCTCTTCGCGGCATTCGCGCACCAGCGCCTGCTCTTTGGTTTCGTGCGGTTCGACCTTGCCGCCCACGAATTCCCATTCCAGCGCTCTTGTTTTGTTGACGGGGCGTTGACAAATCAGAAACCGCCCGTCTTCCACGATCAGCGCCGCAACGACTTCAACCATTTCGTTCCTCCTTGCTCAGCCTCAGCTGTCCCAGCAGAATATGCCCATATCGTTTCAGCCACCGCTCGCTCTGCCTGTACTGCGGCAGCACGCGCGCCACCTCCGCCCAGAAGGCAGGGGAGTGATTGAGCTGTTTCAAATGGCAAAGCTCATGCACCATGATGTAATCGGCGACGTCCGGCGGCAGGAGCGAGAGCAGGCAGTTGAATTTCAAATTACCTTTGCCCGAACAGCTGCCCCAGCGGCTGACCTGTTTTTTGACGCTGACGCGGTGATAGGTCACGCCGATCTGTGCCGCGAAGCCGTCGAGCCGCTCGCTCAGAAGCTGCCGCGTCTGTTTCGTGTATGAGGCAAGCGCTTTTTCATCGAGCGCAGGCAGCGCGCCGAACTCCGCAGCGACCTTTTGCTGTTTTCGCGCCATTTCCTCGATCTTCGGGCGATAGCGGCGGATCACGTCTTCAACGGTTCGCCGGCTCGTGCGCAGCGGCACGCGCAGCTCCGCCTTGCCGTCGGGCGTGATGCGGATGCTGAACGACTTTGCTTTGACTTTTTTGACAATGATCTCAACCATGAATAACTCCGTGATGAAAACAGAGCAGACGGTTAAGCCTGCTCTGTTGATCGTTTCTTGAACTCAAAGCGCCGCTTTGATGGCGGCCAGAAGCTCATCGTAGGTCTCAAACGCGGGAATGTTCGGGTAATCCTTCTTGATCGCTTCGGTGCTCTTGAACAGGAACCCCGCCTTGCTCGCCTGGATCATGCCCAGATCGTTGAAGCTGTCGCCGCTGGCGATGGTGTCAAACCCGATGGACTGCAGGGCTTTGACGGTGGTCAGCTTGGACTGCGGGCAGCGCATGTGGAAGCCCGTGATCTCGCCGTCGGGTGCGACTTCAAGGGAATTGCAGAAAATGGTCGGCCAGCCGAGCTTCTTCATCAGCGGCTGCGCGAATTCCTCAAACGTGTCGCTGAGGATGATGGTCTGGGTGACGGAACGAAGCTCGTCCAGAAACTCTTTCGCGCCGTCCATCGGGTCGATGGTGGCGATGACTGCCTGAATCTCTTTCAGACCAAGCCCGTGTTCTTTGAGGATCGACAGGCGCCAGTTCATCAGCTTGTTGTAATCGGGTTCGTCGCGGGTGGTGCGTTTGAGTTCGGGGATGCCGCTGGCTTCGGCAAAGGCGATCCAGATTTCGGGGACGAGGACGCCCTCCATATCAAGGCATACAATATTCATCGTGTTTCTCCTTTTCGGTGATGCTGCTATTTTAGCAGATTTCCGCCGCTTTTTCAATCATTTTTTATTCGGGTTTTGCCGCCATCTCAAACACCAGCTCGCCGCCTTCCAGCAGCGCCTGATGTGAAACGGTGAAGCCGTTGAGCAGTTCGCCGTTGAGGGTGACGGAACGGACGTAGACATTCTTGCTGCTGTTGTTACGGACGGTCACGGTGAGCGTTTTGCCGTTTTCGAGCGTGATAGTCGCGCCGTCGACCGCGGGGGAACCGATGTAGTACTCGTCCGTGCCCGCGTTCGGATAAAAGCCGATGGCGGAAAAAACATACCAGCCGCTGATGGTGCCGCCGTCGTCGTTGCCGTCCAGCCCGTTGATATCCGTGCTGAAGCGGTTTTTCAGCGTCCATCGCACCCATTTCTGCGTCAGGTCGGGTCTGCCCGCTTCCAGGAAAAGATACGGCGTGTGGATATCGTGTTGGTTGCCGATCCAATAGCCCGTGCCGGGGTTGAGATCCGCCCGACGGGGCGAGGCGTTTTTCATGAATTTGTCAAGCTCGGCGACGAATTCCTCTTTTGAACCGAACAGCTCGATCAGCCCCGATACGTCCTGCTGGACGCTCCAGCGCCACTGGTCGGCGCCGCCCTCGCAGAAAGCGCGGAAATAACGGGTGCCGAAAATGTCGTCAAAGAACGAGGTCATGCGGGTCGTGATGGGGTGGAAGGCGCCGTCCGCGTTGCGGGGCATGAAATACCGGCTGTCACTGTCCCAGATATTTCTATAATACAGGGAGCGGTCGGCAAAATCGGCGGCGAGCTGCGTCTTGCCCAGCGCCGCGGCAAGCTTTGAAACGGCGGCGTTTTCCCAGGAAAATTCCAGCGTTTTGGAAACGGAATAGCGGTCGATCACGTCGTCGGGCAAATAGCCGTATTCATTGAGTGTGGTGAGTTCTTTCTTTAAGTCGCTGTCGCCGATCTCGCCGTTGGCGCAGCGCACCATATAGTCGAGCGCTTTTTCGGCTTCAAAGTCAAAACCTTTCAGATAGCTTTCGGTCAGCACGATGTTGGCGGGATTGCCGAACATGGAGCCGGAATAGCCGCCGCCCATCGGCCAGCGCGGCAGCACGCCGCCCTGATCCGCCATCGCCAGCAGGCTTTCGATGCTGTCCCGCTGGATATCGGGGGCGATGAGGGTGTAGAGCGAATGGGTGGTGCGGCAGGTGTCCCACAGCGACATATCGGTGCGGTAGGTGTAGCCCTCTGCCGTGTGAACGGCTTTGTCAAAGCCGAGGTATTCGCCGTTGACGTCGGTGAAATCGGTCGGCATGATCATCGTGTGATACAGCGCCGTGTAGAAGATTTTTTTCGTCTCTTCGTCGGCGTCGATCCTGATTGAGGAGAGCCGCCGCTCCCATTCGTCGACCGCCGCGTTTCTCACCTCGTCAAAGCTCTTGCCCGCCGCTTCGGCAAGCAGATTCTCTTTCGCGTTTTCGACGCTCACAAAGCTGATCGCCGTTTGAAAATCCAGCTCTTTTCCGTCGAAGCGCAGCACCATTTTGCTGCCGTCCCGTTCGGTTCCGGTCGGCGCAGCGTCAAACGTCGCGTAAAGATAAACGGTCAGCCCGCTGTAGCGGCCGCTGAACGTGCCGAAAAGCGTGGCGCGCGCACTCAGCGCGTTTTCTTCGGGAAGGAATTCGATCGTTTCATTTTCCACACGTCCGTCGCCAAGGCAGGAGGCGGCGTCGATGCTGAAAGCGGCTTCGCCCGTCTTGTCGTAGGTGAAGCGGAACGCGGCGCAGTGAGCCGTCGCCGTCATTTCACACAGCACGCCGGCGGTCGGCAGCGATACGCCGTAGTAACCCGGAGCCGCGGCCTCCCGGTCATGCGAAAACGGAAGGGACTTCACGGCTTCGCCCTTCACGCAGGGCATGACGCGGAACATGCCGTAATCGCGCGCGCCCGTGCCGCTCAGCCGACCGTGGCTGAACCCGAGCAGATGGCTGTGCTCATAGTAGTAGCCGGAGGTGTTCATCTTGATCTTGGCGGTGCCGGCGGCGGTGCAGGTGTCCGCTCCGACGCGAACGCTGCCGAAGGGCACGCACGCCGCGGGGCTGAGCATGGCGCACGCCCAGGGAATGCCGCCCGTGCCGACGAACGGGTCCACGTATTTCGTATACGCGCCGGTTTGCGGTTCGGGCACATCGCTCTTGAGTCGATATCCGCCGATCAGGCAGGAAAACAGCATTTCAACGGAAAGAAAAAGGGACAGAATGATTCGCAGCAGTTTCACAGCCGACACCTCACTTTTCTCAAATCATAGCATAAGAGCGCTTAACATGCAACGGCTTTATTGAGGAAGAATAAAAGCAAAAATAATCGGCTGCCTCACAAAAGACAGCCGATAGCAAAGCGAATTATTCCGTCGGTTGCAGGGAAATCTGATCGACGTTATGGTATTGGGCGATCTGCCGGTTGATCCAGTGATCCGTGTCTTCGTTCACGTACAGCGGTGAGAAAAAGTCGGGATAGGTTTGGATATCCCGGATCTGCGTGTTGCCGTTTTCGATTTCCGCCATGATAGCATCATATTCGGCACTGTACGCCTGCGGCGTTCCGTGTTTGAGCGCCAGAAGCGTGTCGACAAACGTGAGGGAGCGGATGCCGTGATTCAGACAGCCGCTGATCAGGAAGCAAACGGAAACGGATACGGTGATAACGACCGCTTTCTTTGGCTTTTCCGGCTTAAACGCGTGAGCCGCTTTTTGATTGAGCCATCCGCACAGATAGAACAGATTGATCGAGACCAGAAGGTAATAAGAATAGTAATACGCGTTGACCTGCCGTCCGGCGCCGATGCTGCCCATGGCGAAGAGCGGCGGCGTCATCTGTGAAGCGAAAAGCAGGAAGGAAAGAGCGGCGAACACAAGGGGATAACGGAACGAATAATTGGTGCTTTTGGTTAAATACAGCGCGATCACGGCGATGATAAAAAAGGCGGCAAGCTGCGTCACGCCGGTCCATTCGGCGAGGCAGACCGCGGCGTCGACGACGGACATGATGATCGCCTTGACGGGCGACAGTCCCGACACCGTGGCAGCTCTGACGCTGTTTCCGGGCGCGGTGATGCTGATGACAAATCCGGCCGCCAGCACGGCGAAAACCAAAACGTAGAAAAGCGTGAGCTTCTTTTTGGTCTTGAAAACCGCTAAAACGGCGAGCGCGGTGATGACCGAAGTCACCAGAGCGGTGGAATAGTTTCCGCCGCCGATCAAGACGGCCAGCAGCACGGCAAATACGAAGCAGACGATCCGCGCGGCGGCTTTCTTCGCGGTATACAGCCGAAGAAGAAGCGCAAAATAAACCAGCGAAAACGCATAAAACAGCGTGTAATACGAGCTGCCGTTCCACCAGTAGAATGCTTCAAATTTATCAATAACAAAATGGATGGATAAAACCAGAAGGATACAGGAACAAATGACCCCGTATTTCTTTTCATAGCCGAGCGCGCCGAACGCGGTGAGAACAAAGCAGAAGGTCGACACGATCAGCGCCGCCAGCATCACGACGGTCGTCAAAAAATAGAGGTTGTCCGAAAAAGCGGCGGGCTGAATACTGAACAGTCCGATCGCCGCGTAGGTTCCCTGCCAGGTTTCATAACGGTAGCTGATTTCCTGCCATACGGCGGAAAGAACGCCTTTGACGCCGCTGCCGGCTTGCACGGCCTGCCGGACAGACGCCGAATAACCGAAATCGTCAAAAAGCGGGCGCGCATAAAGCGAGGAAACCAAAAGCGGGATCAGGCTGATGAAAAGCCCCGCGACCAGTATCAGTGCGATCAGGCTGATGAGCTTTTTGTTGTTTTTGAAAAATTCCATTTGGCACCTCCAACAGTGTTATTCGGCTTCTTCCTTTGCGCGGCTTTCGGCAAGTTCGGCGCGGACGGTTTCAAGCTTTTTCTTGGAAAGGTCATACCCGACGAAGAGGATGATCGCCATGAGCGCGAGCATAATGGCGGGCACGAGCGTGGAAATATCATAGAGCTTTGAGAGCACGGCGTCGCTCAGTCCGATGCCCTGTTTGGACAGTTCGCCGTCGTAAGCGATATAGGCAAGCAGTGCGTTGAGTCCCACGCCCGCGAGCGTCTGCCCGAGCTTGCGGGTGAAGGAAAAGACCGCGTAGGTCATGCCTTCCTCACGCTTGCCCGTTTTCGCCTCGTAGTGGTCGATGACGTCCATCACCAGCGCCCAGACCTCCAGCACCAGGAACGTCTGCCCGAGGCCGGAGAAGAAGGTGAACGCGAGGAACACCGTGGGGTTGTGGGCAAAAGCCGTGCCGCGCAGGGCAAACAGCACAATATTCACGCAGGCGGCGAACGCCATACCGAAGGCGCAAAGCTCTTTTTTGCCGAATTTGCGGATGAGCTTATTCATGATGGGAATGAAGATCGCCATGGGACCGTAGGTGCAGATCGTGACGAAGGCGTACAGCCCGGGCTTGCCGTAATAGTCGGTGAAAAGATAAGTATAGGTGGATTGATAATAGAACTGGAATGCGATGAGGAGCATGGACGCGATCGAGAGGGTGACGAAGGAGCGGTCGCGGAACAATTCTTTAATGGTGGTGATCGCGCTGTAATCCTTATCCTTCTGGTGTTTCTGCGGCGCGATGCGCTCTTTGGTCATCTTGTAGTGCAGGAAATAGACCAGCACGGAGAAAACGGCGAGGACAAGAACACACCAAAACAGTTTGGTTTCGTCAAGCGCTTTGATATTGGTGCCGTTGGCATATTTGCCCGTGACGGTGTAGACGATCATCGGCAGGATGATGGTGCCGGGCAGACCGCCCACGCCCGCGCCGATGGAGCGCCACATGGAAAGCGACGAGCGTTCCAGTTCATCGTCCGTCACAACCGACGCCAGCGAGCCGTAGGGGATGTTCACGGCGGTATACATCATGCCGTAGAGGATGTAGGTGATGTAGGCATAGATCAGATACTTGGTCTGGGAAAGCCCGGGCACTTTGAGGAACATCAGCGCCGCGGAGACCGCCAGCGGAATGGAAAACGCTAAGATCCACGGGCGGAACTGCCCCTTGGGGTTCGGTTTTCTCGACTGGATGAACGCGCCCCAGAGCGGGTCGTTGATCGCGTCCCAGATCCGGGCGACGAGGATCAGAACAACAATCTTCGCCGGACTGATCCCGAGCGCGTCGGTGTAAAACTTGTTCTGAAACGCGCCGATGAGCGAAAAGGTCAGCAGACCGGCGGCGTCGCCGAGCGCGTAGCCGACTTTGTCTTTGAATTTGATGCCGTGGGTCAGATTTTCGTTAGCCAAAGCGATCTCTCCTAACTGTTTATTTGATAAGCAGCGATATGCCGCTGATCGCCATGAGGATATAGGTGATCTGCAGGAATATGCCGCGGCTGAGCTTTTTGGCGATGAAGTGCCCGACGATCAGCGCCGCCGCCAGCACGGCTGCCGACAGCAGCGAAAGCCGGACGGTGGAGGGCGTGAATGAACCGCCGACGAGATCGGTCGCAAAGATCACGCCGTTGAGCACGATCCAAACGGCGCTGAGCGTGCCGCGGAACGTGTCTTTCTCGTGCAGCTTCGCGCCCGCGTAGGTCACCAGCAGCGGACCGCCGCACACGAACAGCCCGTGCACGACGCCGGCAATGACCAGCAGCGCCGCCGAAACGGGGGCGGGCAGGGGCTTTTCTTCGCGGTGGGTATAAAACTTGACGGCGTTCATCACGGCGAAGCCGAGGACGAGGACGCCCAGCGTTTTGTAGAGCAGCGACGGGTTGCCGGTGAAAAACCGCCTGAGCGCCAGCCCTGCCGCCATGCCGATGAGCATGACGCCCGTCATCTTGGCGAGCTCTTTTTTGTCGATCTGCCGAAAACAGGTGATCACAACGTAGACCGACGCGAACAGTCCCAGCGCGTTGAGAATGGGCCGCGCCGCGTCGTAGCCGATGAGCAGCACGGAAAACGGCATCGCCAGCACGGTGCCGGCAAAGCCCGTGACGCACTGGATGATATTGGTGAGGAAAACGACGAGAGTAAACAGAATTTCCCGGGTCATCAGAATGTTTCAACCGTAAGACCGAGCATGTCGCCCAGCGCGCACACGTCGTCGTAGATATCGCCGAACGCGACGGCAAAATGTGGTTCCCAGCCGCCCAGAACGGCGGTTTCGATCAGTTGCTTTGCGTTGTTTTCCGTTTGGATCACCGTGGAAACACCGTAGAACTGCTGCGGCTTGTCAAGCGCTTTGCCGCGCGCAGCAAACAGGCGGAAGCTGCCGTCGGGTCTGCGGCCGACGCGCAGGATGGTCGCGGCGTCTTCCGCGCGGCAGCCGAATTCCAGCGTGGGGCCGATCTTGCGGTTGCAGTGGACGCCCGCGCAGGCGTGCGTATCGTCCCGCGCCAGCGAACAGGGCGCCATGCCGCAGTGCCAGAAGGTGACGGTGTTTTCCGTTTCATCCAGCGAAACGGGGTCGCCGAAAAACGCGCTTTTGCCGCTGAGCAGCGCGGCGATCTTCATCGTGAGCGCGCCGTAGGCGTCCGCCTCGCACGCACTTGCCACGCCCAGATCGTTGAGAATGCCCAGCACGGAACACACGGGTGTGCCGAACGCCGTGAAGAAATCAGGCCAGCAGCGGCTTGCCAAAGCGCCGATCTTATGCTCTTTGACATAATCGGCGTAGGCTTTATAGAGCGCCGCGAAGTCGCGGACGTTTTTCTCGTTGATCTTGTCCAGCCCGCAGATGCGTTCCCGCGCGTCGGCGAGGCAGGGAGCGAGTTCTTCGTCCGTATAGCCTTTGGCGGCGTCGATCAGTTCCCGTGCTTCGATGGATTCGAGCCTGACGCCGAACACGCTGAGCATCTCCGCGTCGAGCGCGCGCCCGAAGCCGAAGCCCTGCGGCGTGTGACCCACCTGCAACAGTTTGAGCGAACGCAGCGCTGCCTTGACCTTGGCGGCGTTCATCACGGCGCGAATCTTTTGGCGCACTTCTTCTTCCTGCGGGGCGCCGAAGACATAGGAAAACCGTCTGCCGAACGCCGTGAGCGTGTTGGCGGCGGAAAACGCGCCGGTCAGTGAATTCAGGCGCAGCCTCGTGCCGTCGATCACAGGTTCGCGCAGCGTCCACAGCAGAACGGGGCAGTCGAACCGGTGCAGAATCTCGCTCATATACGCCGCATTGGCGAAGGTGAGGTTCTGCACGATGACCAGATCGGCGCGCTGATCGGTCATAAAGTCCTGCAGCGCGTCAAGACTCAGCAGCATTTTGTCGGGGCAAATTACCGCTTCGTCCAATTCTTTCAACAGTTTTACGCTTTTGTCAAACTGTTCCTGCGCGCTTTCCAGATGGAAGGTGCCGACGCCGATCGGCAGATAGATGGTGGTAAAGCTCATTTCGATCAATCCTCGATCCCGTTGACGATTTTGTATGTGGCGCGGAAATCCTCCTTGCCGAGACCTTTTTCCAGCCCCTTGTCATACACGGCTTTGCAGGTCTCCAGCCCGGGCATCTCAAACCCGATCTGCGCTGCCAAGCGCTGGGCGATGCCAAGGTCTTTATGTTCGTTTTCCAGCGAAAACGCCGTTTTCCAGTTCTTGTTTTTGAGGTTTTCCTTTTGCGATTCCAGATAGAAATTGCCGGCGCCGCCGTAGGAAACGGCGGTGGCGAAATCATCGATGGAAATGCCCGCGCGCTGAGCGAGTCCGAGCGTTTCGTTCACGCCGTTCTGGATCTGCGCCACCAGCGCGTTGTGGCAGACCTTCATGGTGATGCCGGCGCCGTTTTCGCCCATGCGGATGATATTGCTTCCCATATAGCGCAGGATCGGTTCGATCACGGGGTAGAGCGCCTCGTCGCAGCCCACGAGGATGCCGAGCTTGCCGGCGATGGCAGCGGGCTTGGATTTGACCACGGGCGCGTCCGCCCATTGAGCGCCTTTTTCCTTGACCATCGCGGCACATTCCAGCGAAACGGCGGGGTCGATGGTGCTCATATCAATGCAGATCTTTGTTTCATCGAGGAAAGGAAGAATCTCGGTGTAGACGCTTCTGACGTGTTCGGAACGCGGCACCATGGTGATGATGACGTCCGCGTTTTCGGCGACCTGTGTGTTGTTCTTGCAGCCCGTCGCGCCGACTTCGGTGAGCTTTAATACCTGCTCTCTGTTCAGGTCGGAAACGAACACCTGATCATCGTGCTTGCTGACAATATTGGCTGCCATGGATTCGCCCATGATGCCCAGCCCGATAAAGCCGATTTTCATCGTTTATTCCTCCGTGATGGTTTTATCCCATGCCGCCTGGAACCGCGCAAGACCGAGATCCGTGAACGGATGATAAAAGCTGTCCTTGAACACCTGCAGACCCGCGGTGACGATGTCCGCGCCCGCGACGGCGCAGTCGACGATCTGCTTGCCGTTGCGCACGGCGGCGCAGATGATCTGCGTCTTGCCCAAAAAGCCGTAGTTTTCGTAGATCGTCACAATGTCCTGAATGTACTGCGTGCAGTCCTCTCCGCTGTTCTCCTTCCAGCCGATGAAGGGCGAAACGAACAGACTGCCGTTTTTGGCGGCGATGAGCGCCTGAGAAGGCGAGAAAACAAGCGTGAGGTTGGTGCGAACGCCTTCCTGTTCCAGCTTGCGCGCCGCGGCGATGCCCGCTTCGGTGCAGGGGATTTTGATGACGAAGTTTTTGCACATGGCGGCAATTTTTTTCGCCATGGCGATCATCTCGTCAGCGTCGTCCAAATGAGGATTGATCTCCACCGAGATCGGGAACACGTCCCAGCCCTCAATGCCTTTTTCTTTCACGAAATCCGCCAGCTCCGCAATAACGGTGTAGAACGGTTTTCCGCTGTTCATGATGTGGTTGGGGTTGGTGGTGATGCCGTCGATGCCGAAGGAATCGTAGGCTTCACGGATTTCATCGATTTTTGCCGAATCAAGAAAGTATTTCATGTTTGATTTCCTCCATCGTTTTTATCAAGGATTCATCCGCGTTCTTGCGGTAGTAGACAGGGATTTTGCCGAGCGGCGCGTCTGCGGTGACCGTGCCGCCGCCGAGCGTTCGACCGCTCGTCAGTTCGATCCATTCATCCTGCGGCAGATAGACCCGACGATTCGCCGCGCCCTTTTTGATCACGGGTGCAACGAGGATATCTCTGCCCAGCAGGTATTCCGTGCTTTCCGTATACGCCTGCGGTTCGTCGTAGTGGAAAAACAGCGGGCGGATAACGCCCATGCCGCTTTGCGCGTTTTCCCGCACGGCTGATTGCAGATAGGGCTTGAGCAGACGGTGGACGCGCGCCATCTTTGCCTGATGCTTCAGTACGGTCTCCGACGCGTCGAACTGGGCGTTGAGGTCGGGGTTGTTGCCCTCATGGCTGCGCAGCAGCAGCGAAAACGCGTTCATCTCGCACCAGCGCATATACAGTTCCTCGCTGCGGCGCATTTTGCCGAACGTGGTGTAGCCGCCCGTGTCCGAATGGCTCAGACCGAAGCCGCAGCAGGTGAGGGAAAGCATGGCGGGAATGACGGACGGCAGACCGTTGTCTACCGAAAAATCGACGTGATTGTCGCCGTTCCACATCATCACGGAGTAACGCGGCGTTTCGGAAAAGCCCGCTCTCGTGAAAAACAGGATATCGCCGAGCCGACCGGCTTCTTCGATCACCTCACGGTTGAGCTTCGCCCAGCGGGCAGGCCATGTATTATGCACGAGCTTCGGGTCTTCACCGCTGAACAGCACGCAGTCCGTCGGCAGATATTCGCCGAAATCCGCCATCCAGCCGGACAGCCCGAAGTCGACCATGTTCGTTTTGATTTTATCTTTCAGCCAGTCCCACGCGGCGGGATTGGTCAGATCGACCATGGCGGCGGGGAAGGTGGTGATGGTGACAAGATAATCCTTGCCGTTTTTGTCTTTCACGCAGTAGCCGCGTTCGGCCGCCTCCTTGTATAACGGCTTTTCAATGGCGAGGAAGGGATTGCAGTAGCCCAGCACGCGGATGTTCTTGTTCCGCAGGTCGGCGATGGCTTTGTCGAGATCGGGATACAGCTCTCTGTCCCACTCCCAATTCCACATCAGCTGTTTGCCGAACGCCGTGATGCGCCGCCCTTCCCAGTCCTGGATCCAGACGCCGTTGATCGGCGTGCCGTGCGCGAGGCAGGCGTCCACCTTTTGCAGCATGGTCTGCGTGCCGCCCTGAATGCCCGCGATAAAGCCGTCATAAACCCAGTCGGGCAGTTCGGGCTGGCGGCCGAGCAGATCGGTCAGGTCTGCCAGCACTTCCGCGAAGCTGCCGCCGAAACCGAGACAGAACGAGTCGACGCTGTCCATGCGCAGCGTGTGGCGGTTCGCGTCGGTGAAATCAAATACACACCGCGCCGTCGTGTGGGTATGAAAGTAGTATTTTCGGCTGGAAAGGAACGTCGGCTGGGCGTAGTAGGTCTCATATTCGGAAAACTTCCGCTTGCGGTCAGCGATGGACAAACCCAGCTTGATCTTGAGATACTTGCTCGCGATCATCTTGGCGTTCTGGTGTTCCGCGACCCAGACGTTGACCTTCTGCCCCCGCAGATCGAATTCGCTGAAAGTTTCTCCCGTGCCGTAGACGTGTTCCTCCGCGGCGGCGGGCAGCTCGACGAACAGGCGGTTGCAGCCGTCCAGCCCGTCGAAATCGACTTTCAGGCGATTCCGGCTGACGGTGAGGAGCGCCCTGCCTTTTGCAAGCGTCAGTTCGGCGCCGTCCTCCAGCAGACGAAACGATTCGATCGCCAGCGGCTGAACGGACAGCGATTTGTCGCGAATTTTGAAGCTGCCGCGCGTCATGGAAAAATCGGTCTCGCCGTTTCCGGCGCGCAGCGGCGCGTCGCCGACGCGAAACGGGTAGATCTCTCTGCCGTCCAGCAGCAGATGCAGGGCGTCGCCCTGTTCGGAAAAATGCAGCATAGAAAATCCTTCCGTTTGTTAGTTATGATGAAATTATATCACGTTCGCTTTATTATATCAATATCGAATGATTCGGGCGGTTATCAGGTGGCTTTTCCTTCAAACTGCGTCTGATACAGCGCGTGATAAACGCCGTTCTGCGCCAGCAGTTCCTCATGGCTGCCTGTCTCGACGACCCTGCCGTGATCCATGACCACGATCAAATCGGCGTCCTGCACGGTGGAAAGGCGGTGCGCGATGATGACGCTGGTGCGGTTCTTCATCAGGTTCACCATGGCGTTTTGAATGTTCTTTTCGGTGCGGGTGTCGACCGAACTGGTCGCTTCGTCGAGAATGAGAACTTTCGGGTCGGCGCGCCCCGCGCGCGCGATGGCGAGCAGCTGCCGCTGCCCGTGGGATAAGCTCTCGCCCGCGTGGGAGAGATAAGTGTCATATCCGTCGGGCTGACGCTCGATATACCGTGAAATGTTGCTCATCTTCGCGGCATTTTTCATGCGCTCATCGGAAGCGTCCCGATCGGCGTATTTGATATTGCCGCCGATGGTGTCGGAAAACAGGAAGGTGTCCTGCAGCACGATGGCGGTGCTGCGGCGCAGCTCGTCGCGCCGGATGTCGTTGATATTCACGCCGTCGATCAGTATCTCGCCGGAATCGAGCGGATAAAAGCGCATGAGCAGATTGACGACGGTCGTCTTGCCGCTGCCCGTCGCGCCGACGAGGGCGATCTTCTGCCCGGGCTTCACGTCCAAATTGAAATCATGCAGCACCTGCTTGCCGGGAATATAAGAGAAATTGACGTGGCGGAAGGAGATTTCGCCTCTCGTGTCGCGCAGCGGGAGGTCGCCGCTGTTGTCCTCATCGGGGTGATCCATCAGCGCAAAGACGCGCTCCGCGCCCGCGACGGCGGTCTGAATGTTGCCGTAAAGCTGCGCGATCTCGTTGATCGGGCGCGAAAACTGCTTGGCGTAGATAATGAACGCCGAGATGGTGCCGATGGTGATCAGCCCTTTGAAGGCGAAATAGCCGCCGAACGCCGCCACGATGACGAAGCCGATGTTGGAGATGCAGTTCATGATCGGCCCCATGGAGCCGCCCAGAAACTCGGCTTTTACGCTCACCTTCGCCAGTTCGTCGGACGTCTTTTCAAATTCTTCCGTGACGTCATCCTGTTTGTTATAAGCGACGATGGAGCGGTAGCCAGTGATCATTTCTTCGGAATGACCGTTGAGTTCGCCCAGCAGCGCCGAACGCTTGCGGTAAACCTTCCGCATGACACCCGACATTTTTTTTGTGACCAGCACGGTGAGGATCACCGAGACCATCGTGATGAGCGTAAGCTGCCAGCAGTAAAGGAACATGATCGTGACGGTGCCGACGAGCGTGAGCACGCCGGAAACCAGCGAACCGAGGCTCTGCGAGATCGTGTTCGACACGTTTTCCACATCGTTGGTCATGCGGCTCATGATGTCGCCGTTGGAATGGGTGTCCAGATACGGGATCGGCAGGTTGTCGATCTTTTTGAACAGGTCGTGCCGCATTTGCCGCACGATCCCCTGGCTCAGATGCACCGCCAAAAGCGTCTGCGCCAGATTGGCGCCGACGTTGACGAGGAAGATGCCCAGCAGCAGCGCCGCGCAGCGGTAGAGCAGCGGCCAGTCGTGGGCTTTGATGCTGTCAATGGCGCTGCCCTGCATGGCGGGCGCGGCAAGGGAGAGCAGCGTAACGGCAACGACCGCGACGATCAGCCCCGCCAATTGCTTTTTCGCTCCGCTGAAATAGCGCAGCAGGCGTGACATCGTATCTTTGAAGTTGTCGGCTTTTTCAATTTCGGCGGGTCCTCTGCCCGGACCTCTGCCGGGAGGACCGGGGCGGAAGCTGACGGTCTGCGCGACCGCCTGTTTCAGGTCTTTGCCGGTGATCGAAATCTTATCGTCCGGCTTGCGTTCAAACCCCTTGGGGAGGTTCTTATTCATTTCTTCCATCATGCCGCGCCCCCTTCCTTTTGCTGAGAAAGGTAGATGTCGCGGTAAATGTCCGAGCTTTCCATCAGCGCTTCATGCGTGCCGTCGGCGGCGATTTTGCCGTTGTCGAGCACGATGATGCGATCCGCGTTCCGAATGGACGCGATGCGCTGCGCGATGATGATCTTCGTGCTGGTCGGATCCTGCTCCTTCAGCGCTGTGTAAAGCGCCGCTTCGGTGCGCAGGTCGAGCGCGCTGGTCGCGTCGTCAAAAATCAGAATTTCATGCGGCTTCAGAATCGCGCGGGCGACGGAAACGCGCTGCTTCTGCCCGCCGGAAAGCGAATGACCACCCTCCGAAACCGGCGTATAATAGCCGTATTCCTTTTCGCAGATGTAATCGTCCGCCTGCGCCACCCGCGCGGCGGCTTTGATCTGCTCCGGCTCGGCGTCGGGCGCGCCCCAGCGGATGTTTTCTTCCAGCGAGCGGGAATAGAGCTCCGTGCGCTGCATGACGACGGAAATCTTATCGCGCAGGGCGGTGAGCGTATAATCGCGCACGTTTTTGCCGTTGACCAGCACCTCGCCCGCGCTCACGTCGTAAAAGCGGGGGATGAGGTCGATGAGCGTGGATTTGCCGCTGCCGGTCGCGCCGATGATGGCGAGCGTTTCGCCCTGCTTCACGGTCAGATCGATATGTTCCAGTACGTTCTGCGTCGTGCCGGGGTAGGCGAAGCTCACGTCGCGGAATTCCACCGTGCCGTGTTCCGTTTCAGACTGTTCGTTGGCGCCGTCTGCCAGAACCGGCTGACTTGTCAGCACTTCGTTGATGCGCTCGGCGGAAGCCTTGGCGCGGGTGAAATTCTGGAAGATCATCGCCATGAAGCCGAAGCCGCCGAGGATCTGCGTCAGGTAGGTGATCGCCGCCATGATGCTGCCGGGGGTGAGATCGCCGCCGTTTTTGACGGTGATGCCGCCCACGAGAATGACCGCGACGACGCAGAGATTCATGATGATATTCATGCCGGGGCCGATGAACGCCAGCAGCGTCTGCACGCGCAGATTCTCGCGGCACAGCGCGTCGTTGGCGCGGTCGAAGCGCCCCAGTTCATAATCTTCTTTAACGTAGGCCTTGACCACGCGCGCGCCCGCAACGTCCTCCTGCATGACGTGGTTCACGCCGTCCAGCTTTTCCTGCACCGTGCGGAACAGGGGAGCGGCCCTGCGCAGGAAGAACAGAATCAGGCAGATCAGAAACGGCATGCCGAACGCCGCCACCAGCGCGAAGCGCGGCGACTGACGCCAGAGCATGAATACGCCGCCGAAGAACATGACGCCGTTGCGCACCAGACCGCGGATGGCGAGACCGACCATGTTCTGCACCTGCGTGACGTCGTTGGAAAGACGCGTGATCAGCGAACCCGTGGAAAAGCGGTCGGTCTGCTCAAACGAGAGCGACATGATGTGCCCGAACAAATCCTTGCGCAGGTCGTTGCCGAAGCCCTGCGCGGCGATATTGGCGAACACGCCGCACACCACGCCGAAGGTGCCGCCTGCAAGCACACACAGGATCATCTGCACGCCGACCCTGACAATGAGCGAAAAATTGCTCTGCAGCACGCCCTGATCGACGATCTTCGCCATCAGATCGGGCTGCCACAGATCCATCGCGACCTCGCCCACCATGAATAAAGGCGCCAGAATACAGAACACCCAGTATTTTTTGAGATATTTCAGCATATCCTTATTTCCTCCCGACAGGAGACCTTAGAGTTAAGATTTGATTAAACATTATAGCACATTCAGCCCGATACCACAACACAAAGAAAGCCGAAATTTGTGAAATTGCGGACGACCTCATTTAATTATAAATATGAAATTTGTGGTTGACGTTGGATTTCTGATGATATATAATACATCTAATTATACGACTTTTTTGGAGATTGTGTATGAAAAAGCAAAGTGAGCGCAACGGGCGGCATCGCCGCTTACTCGTTGTTTGGGTTCTGCTGGCTGTCGTCATGTCGACCGCGATCACCATCACCAGCGTCAGCATTCTGACCAAACAAATCAGAACCAACCGTGAACAATCCGTCATCGGCGCCGCGAACATGGCTTCCCGGATCATCGACGGCGATCTTGTTGACGGCTGGCTTGCCAACGGTAAGGACGCCGTTTACGACGAGACCTTTGAAATGCTGAAGAACGTGTATGAGAACACGCCGCATCTGAAATATCTCTACGTTTATCAAATCACGGAAGACGGCTGCCATGTGGTGTTTGACACCGATCCGGAAGAGGCGGGCAGTCTCGCCGATCTGCAGCCCTTTGACGAATCGTTCGCGCCGTATCTTCCGTCTCTTTTGGCGGGCAAGGAGATCGATCTCATTGAAAGCAACGATTCATTCGGTTGGCTGATGACGCGGTATGAGCCGATCTTCGATTCCAACGGCAAATGCGTCGCCTATGCCGGCGCGGATATTTCCATGGATGAGATCAGCGATTATACGCGCACTTACGTGCTCATCATCGTTGCCATCGCCGTCGTGTTCCTCGCGGCGTGCGTCGTGATCGGTCTGAAAATGTCGATCAATCAATACAAGGCCGATGAGCTTGAAATGCTCAAAAAACAGCAGCAGCGCGATAAGAAGCTCATCCGTGAGATCATTGAGTCGTTCGCGAAGGTCATCGATATGAAGGACTCATATACGCAGGGTCACTCGTTCCGCGTCGCCAAATATACGGCGATGCTGACCAAAGAACTCGGCTATGATGACGAAACGGTCGAGAAGTACACCAACATCGCGCTGATGCACGATATCGGCAAGATCAGCATCCCCGATCAGGTGCTCAACAAGCCCGGCAAGCTGACGGATGAAGAATTCAGCATCATCAAATCTCACACGGAGCGCGGCTACGATGTGCTCAACGGCATCAGCCTCATGCCCGAGCTCGTTGTCGGCGCCGAAACGCACCACGAGCGACCGGACGGCAAAGGCTATCCGCACGGACTCCAGGAGGGCGAGATCCCGCGTGTGGCGCAGATCATCGCCGTGGCTGATACCTTTGACGCCATGTATTCGGATCGCCCCTACCGCAAGCGCATGAATTACGACAAAGCGGTCAGCATCATCAAAGAGGCGTCCGGCACGCAGCTGACCCCGGATGTGGTCGACGCGTTCCTGCGGCTGGCGGAAAAAGGCGAATTCCGCGCCGAAGACGATACCGGCGGCGGAACCTTCGACGATATTTCCAATATCCATAAGAATCAGGAGTAAAGAGAATCCCTCTGATTCCGTACTCAGAACAAACAAACAAGGAGAGCAGTACGGCAATGAAAGCCAAGAGAATACATTCCATCAAAACAAAAATCATGTTGATGACGACCTGTGCCATATTAGTCGTCGTCCTTGTGGCAACTTTTTCCGGTATTCTGGTGATCCGCAACGTCGGCAACAGCAGCGCGGAGCAGATGCTCTTTCTGTTATGTGAATCCGGTGAGAAGAATCTGGATCACTATTTTACAAGCGTGGAGCAATCCGTGGAAATGGTTTCCGCCTATGTGGAATCCGATCTGGACGGGCTGGACGAAGCGCATCTGCAGGCGCATCTTGCCCGTGTGGACGATATCTTCAAAAAACTGACTTATAAAACTTTCGGGGTTCTGACCTATTACTATCGCATCGACCCGACGGTTTCGACGACAGAAAAGGGCTTTTGGTACGTCAATCTGGACGGCGAAGGATTCCGGGAGCATGAAGTGACCGACATCACCCTTTACGACACGTCGGATACCGACGCGCTCGTTTGGTTCACCGTGCCCAAGGCGACGGGCAAGCCCATCTGGCTGCCGCCCTATATCACCGATAATCTCGACGTCCGTGTGATCTCCTACAACGTGCCTGTTTATTTTGAGGGGCAGTTTGTCGGCGTGATCGGCATCGAGATCGATTATTCGACCATGGCGCAGCAGGTCGACAATATTTCCCTTTATGAAAACGGCTACGCCTTTATCAATGATAAGGACGGCAATATTATCTATCATCCGCGCATCGACGTCACGACGATGAAAGAGCAGCCGAAGGTACCGAAAGGTCTGATCAGCGAAGAGCAGTTTGTCCGCTATGAATATGAAGGTGTGGAAAAGCTGGCGGTCTGGCGCACGCTGAGCAACGGTATGCGCCTGAACGTCACGGTCCCCACAAAGGAGATCAACGCGCTGTGGCTCACCTGGAGCATTTGGATCGTGATCGCGTTCATCCTTCTGCTGATCATCTTCGTGTTCCTTATCACGCATTTTTCCGAGCATATCACCAGACCGCTTCGCAACCTGACCGAGGCGGCAGAGCAGGTCGACGACGGCAATTATGACTGTCAGCTGGAATACGACGGGCAGGATGAGGTCGGTATCCTCACCAGAACGTTCAGAAAGCTGATTGCTCATCTGAAAACCTACATCGGCGACCTGAACGATCTGGCTTATGCCGACGCGCTCACTTCGGTTCATAACAAGGGCGCGTTTGATATCTACATGAAAGATATGCAGACCCGTGCGGACAGTGAGGAAGAAACGCCGAATTTTGCCGTTTGTATTTTCGACTGCAACAACCTGAAAACGGTCAACGACCAGAACGGGCATGACAAAGGCGACCTTTATCTCAAAGAAGCGGCGAAGATCATCTGCGAAGTGTTCCGCAGAAGCCCTGTGTTCCGCATCGGCGGCGACGAATTCGCAACCGTTCTGATCAACGATGATTATGCCAACCGCGAAACACTGATCCGTGCCTTTGACGAAGCCTGCGCCGACAAACGCGAAGCGTCGCCGGTGATCTGGGAGCAGGTGGACGTGGCGTACGGCATAGCGGTGTATGACCCGCAGGAGGACGAAACCGTCAGCGACGTGGTGCGCCGCGCGGATAAGTTAATGTATAAAAATAAATGGCAGCTCAAAAAGAAACGAAAAGAAGCAAGCAAGGAAAAGCCGCCTGAAACAGAGTAATGAAAAAAAGGACGCCCGCAGGCGTCCTTTTTGTTCGCTTTCGATCATTCTATCCCAAGCACTTTATACCCTTGTGCTTCCACGGCAGCAGTCAGTGTTTTGTCCGCCACCGCCTTGCTCAGCGTCACTACGGCGAGGTTTTGATTGTGGTCGGGCGCGGCGCTTTCCACGCCGTCCACGGCTTCCAGTGCCTGCTTGACCCGCGCTTCGCAGTGCTCGCACATCATACCTTCGATCTGCAATGTTTTTTCCATTTTTGTCTCCTCCGTTTTCTTTTTCGGTTTGATTCGTTTATCGTGGCTTGCGTCATAGAGCTTGACCCGATTCAGCCTTAACGCGTTCATGCAAACGCAAAAGCTCGACAGTGCCATGGCCGCCGCGCCGTAGGCGGGCTTCATGGCAATGCCGTACAGCCCCATGGCAAGGGGAATGCACACGGCGTTGTAGAAAAACGCCCAGAACAGGTTTTGGTGAATGTTGCCAATGGCGGCGCGGCTCAGGCGCATGGCGGCGGCTGCGTCGGTCAGGCGGCTTTTTACCAGCACGACGTCGGCGGCGTCCAGCGCGATATCCGACCCCGCGCCGATGGCGAGCCCCACGTCGGCGGCGGTCAGCGCGGGCGCGTCGTTGATGCCGTCGCCGACCATCACGGTCTTGCCCTGCTTTTTCAGTTCTGTGACGATCTTTGCTTTGCCGTCGGGCAGCACGCCGGCGATCACCTCGTCCACGTTTGCCTGTTCGCCGATGGCGCGGGCAGTGCGCTCGTTGTCGCCGGTGAGCAGCACCGTTTTCACACCCATGCTCTTCAGTTCCCGAACGGCTTGCGCGGAATCCTCTTTGATGGCGTCAGCCACGCCGAACGCGCCGAGCAGTTCTCCGTCCTTCGCGAATAACAGCGGCGTTTTCCCTTGCTGTGCCATTGTTTCAACCGCTTGTGCAAATTCCTTCGGGATCGCGCATTGTTTTTTCATATAAGCGTAGCTGCCGCCCTGTAAACGGCTGCCTTTCGATTCGGCGGTCAGCCCGTTGCCCGGCAGCGCTTCAAAGCTTGTCACTTCGGGCAGCGGCAGACCGTCCGCTTTTTCCAGAATGGCTTTGGCGAGCGGGTGCTCGCTGTTCTTTTCCAAGGCGGCAGCGCATGTGAGCAACTCCGCTTCTGTGACGCCGTTGGGCAAAATGTCCGTTACGCGGGGCTTGCCCTCGGTCACTGTGCCTGTTTTGTCCAGCACTACGATCTCCGCGCGTCCGACCGCCTCCAGCGAAGCGGCGGTCTTATACAAAATGCCGTTTTTCGCGCCGACGCCGCTGCCCACCATGATGGCGACAGGCGTCGCCAGCCCCAGCGCGCACGGGCAGCTGATGACCAGCACGGAGATGGCGCGCGCCGCGGCAAAGCCGAATTCCCGGCCGACAATGAGCCAGCCGCCGAGGGTGAGTAGCGCCAGCACGATCACCGTCGGCACGAACACCGCCGAGACCTTGTCGGCGATCCTCGCCAGCGGCGCTTTGGTCGCTGCCGCGTCGGATACGGTTTTGATGATCTGTGCCAGTGTCGTGTCCTCGCCGACCCGTGTCGCGCGGCAGCGGAGATAGCCCGAGCGGTTGATCGTTGCGGCGCTGACGGTCGAGCCGACCTCTTTTTCCACGGGGATACTCTCACCCGTCAAAGCGGATTCGTCGACGCTCGAAGAACCGAACACGACCACGCCATCCACAGGCACGCTCGCGCCGGGCTTCACCGCGAAGATATCGCCCGCTTTGATCTGTTCGACGCCGACCTCCCGTTCCTCGCCGTTTTCATAAAGGATCGCCGTTTGGGGCGCTAACTTCATCAGCCCCTTGAGCGCGTCTGTCGTGCGCCCTTTCGACAGGGCTTCCAGCAGCTTGCCGACGGTGATGAGCGTCGGGATCATCGCCGCCGATTCAAAATACAGGTTCATGCCGTAGCGCATCACGGTCTCGCCGTCGCCGCTGCCCTGCGCCAGAATCATCAGAAACAGCTCCGCCAGCGAATAGGCGAAGCAGGCGCCCGACCCGAGCGCCACGAGCGTGTCCATGTTCGGCGCGCCGTGCAGCAGCGAGCGAAAGCCGCTTGTGAAGAATTTCCCGTTGATGAGCATGATGACGGCGGCGAGCAGCAGCTCGAACAAGCCCAGAAACGCAAGGTTGTCAAACGCTTTCGGCGCGGGGAAATGCCACATCATGTGACCCATCGAGAAATACATCAATACGAGCAGCACGGCGGCTGAACCGATCAGCCGCTTTTTCAGTTTGGGCGTTTCCGTGTCCCTGAGCGGCTCGTCGGCAGGGGAGGGAGCTTGCGCTTTTTGTCCCTTCTTCGCCGCGCCGTAACCCGCTTTTTCCACCGCCCGAACGATTTCCGATTCGCTTGCCGTGCCCGTGACGCCCATGGAGTTGGTCAGCAGGCTCACCGCGCAGCTTTCCACGCCCGGCACCGCCGCCACCGCCTTTTCGACTCTGGCGCTGCACGCGGCGCAGCTCATGCCGGTCACGTCATATTGTTCCGTTTTCGCCTTGCCGTTCATTTCATCACCTTCTGCAGCGTTGCCGCCAGCTCCTCGATCGTTTCATCCTTGCCCGCGCGGATATCCTGCACCACGCAGCTGCGCAGGTGTTCCGCCAGCAGCACCTTGTTGAAGCTGTTCAGCGCACTGTTGATGGCGGCGACCTGCACCAGAATATCCGGACAGTAGGCGTCCTGCTCCAGCATTTTTTCCACGCCGCGCACCTGTCCCTCAATGCGTTTGAGCCGGTTCATCAGTGCTTTGTATTCTTCTTCGCTGCGCTTCTTTTTGCGTTTGCAGCAGTTTTGTTCAGCCATGCCGTTACCTCCTATACCCCATCGGGGTATTTGACAACATTATTATATACCCCACAAGGGTATTTGTCAAGTGTCTGCGCCGTGATTCCTTTCTTGTTTTTTGCGGCTTTGTGTGCTATGATGCAAACAAGGAGGTCATGCTATGAAAAAGCTTCTTTCCCTTATTTTATCGGCTGTTTTGCTGTTCCCCCTGGCCGTCTGCTTTTCTGCCTTTGCCGCGGGGAACGAAATTTTTGTTGCCCCCAACGGCAGCGACAGCAACGACGGCTCGTTTTCTTCGCCGCTGGCGACGTTGGAGGCCGCCAAAGAAAAGGCCAAAACCACCGGAGCCGATACGGTTTATTTCCGGGAAGGCTCTTACACCATTCAAGACACTGTCCGGTTCGACCAAACGGATCGCCCGAACGTGACCTACAAGGCCTACAACGGCGAGCACGTCACGTTCACGGCGGGCGTGCCGTACACCGGCTTTGAGCCCTGCACGGTCAACGGCGTGCAGGCGCTGAGAAAGTTCGTCGGAAAACAGGCGGATTTCAATATTCTTTTTAACGCCCAAACAACATTGCCGCGCACGCGGTATCCGGCGAGCGGCTATCTGATGATCCACGGCGTGGATGACCGGTACTGCATCAACCCGGACCTTCAGGTCGACGCCAATTTTCACAAGGGCTATACGGCGCTGATCGCCGACAAAAATGATATTCCCGCCATGCAGAATATCGGCGACGTTGTCGTGCGTGTGCTGCATTTTTGGAAAGATGAGATGCTGCGCGTCAAGAGCTATGATCCGGCTACCGGGGTTTTGGAGTTTACCAAGCCGTCTGCCATGACGTTTCATGAAAACGAGCGATTCTTTTTGGAAAACGTCTTTGAAGCGCTGGACACGCCCGGCGAGTGGTATCTCGACAAGCCGAACGGTCTGCTCTACTATATCCCGCTGCCGGGTGAAACAGCGGACAGCGTTACCCTTTGGGGCGGCGAAACCGAAACGCTGCTTTCCATAGACGGCGTGGACGGTATTCGCTTCGAGCGGATCGTTTTTCGCGGCAACGGGTTCAATATCCCCGAAGGCAGAGATTTTTCTCAGGCAGCGTATAATGCGCCCGGCTGCATTGTCTGTGAAAACGCAAAGGGCTTTGCCTTGCAGAACTGTGAATTCCGCGATATAGCGGCATGCGCCGTGTTTCTGGGCGAAAATGTGAAGGAATCCTCCGTGGACAGTTGCCTGTTCTGCAACATCGGCGCGCAGGCGGTCTATATCCGCGGGCAGAACGTTCCCGTGGACGATCCGTCGGTCACCAAGCAGATCACCGTGCGCAACAATCTGGTCAACGGCTACGGTCGGGTGTTCTTCAACGCCGTCGGCGTGCTGATCATCCACGCAAACTCGGTCGACGTGCTGAACAACGAGATCCACGACGGCTACTACACGGCGATCTCCGTCGGTTGGTCGTGGGGCTACAACTACTCCGTGACCTACAACAACCACATTTGCGACAACCTCATTTACGACATCGGTCAGGGCTGGCTGTCCGACATGGGCGGCATCTACACCCTTGGCCTGCAGCCGGGCACCGTGCTGTCCGGCAACTGCATCCACAACGTCGCCGCCGACCCCGGCGAGGGCGGCTACGGCGGCTGGGGCATCTACCCGGACGAGGGCTCGTCGAATATGCTCATCGAAAAGAATTTAGTGTTTGCCTGCGGCAATGATTCCTACCACCTGCATTACGGCGAGAACAACACGGTGCGCAACAACATTTTCGCCCTGAGCGGCGAGTCGCAGGTGCGCGTGGTTTCCCGCGCGGAGGGCAGGCTCACGGCGCGGTTTACCGACAATATCCTGCTTACCGACGGCAAAGCCGCGACGTTTTCCCATATGCAGGGGAAGGATTTGTTTGAAGCGAAGCACAATTTCCTCTGGGATCTGACCTGTGGCGACGAGCTGTATGTGAATCAAAACGGCGACGCGAACCGGAGCATGACCGTCAGACGCGCCGAAAAGAAGGGCTGGCTGAAGGACTGCGTTATCGTCGACCCGAAATTCCGCGACGCCGCCAACTTTGATTTTACGCTGGCAGAGGATTCGCCCGTTTTGCAGCAGGGCTTTGAGGCGTGGGATTACACGACTGCGGGTACGGTAGCTGGCACCGTCGTCGGGCTGGATCACGCGGGCGGTCAGACGCCTTATAACGCGAACGCAAAAGCCCAGACCTACACGGAATCGTTCACCGTCTGGACCCGGATCATCCGCTTCTTCCGCAACCTCTCCGAACAGATCAGAGTGCTGTTCACCCGTTAAAAACCGGCCGAATACAAAAAAAGGATGACCGTTGGCCATCCTTTTTTGTTACACGTTATGATTATACTTCAATTTGATCGTCCGGGATCGTGGTTTCTTCGGCCGTTGTTTCAGGCGGCGCCGTGGGGGGCTCTGTGGGCGGTTCGGTCGGCGGCTGAGTGGGCGGCGCGGTCGGCGCTTCGGTGGGTGCCTGCGTTTCGGGC
>JAFTEL010000038.1 GCA_017453685.1 Clostridia bacterium | reverse complement strand
GCATTTTCGGTCAGCTCCTCCACGGCGTTCTGGCGCGCGATAATCCGCGCCGGATTGGTCAGCGGACGGTCGAGCCATTCGCGGATCTCGCGCTTGCCCATGGCGGTCCGGGTGCGGTCGAGCACCCACAGCAGCGTGCCCCGCTTGTCGTTGGAGCGCATGGTGTGGGTCAGTTCCAGACTGCGCCGCGCGGCCAGGTCGAGCTTCATAAAGCCGCTCTCACTGTAATAATCAAGCGAGCGAATATTGGTCAGATCGCTGCGCTGCACCTCGGTGAGATACGCCAGACAAATGCCCGCCGCCAGAATCCCCTGCACGGCGATGCCGGGGGCGATCTCCTCCGGCTCGTTGCATTTGAACTGCGCGCAGAGCTTTTCCTTCGCCTGCGGCAAAAGCAGATAGTCTTCGTCAAACGTTTCGCACAGCGCGCTGCATTTTTCGGCGACGAACTTTTTGAGCGAAGCCGACTGCGCAGCCTCGCGGTTGAAGAGCACTTCGCTTGGCATGAAGCGCGCCAGCTCGTTGATGACGCGGGCTTCGGCGTCCTTCCCCTCTAACTCGGTAAGGTGCATCGCGCCGGTGGACACGTCGGCAAAACACAGACCGACCCGACCCTCGCGCAAAAAGATGCTGCCCAAAAAGTTGTTTTTTGTTTCGTCGAGCATGTTGCTCTCGATCACCGTGCCGGGGGTCACGATGCGAATGACGTCGCGTTTGACGACGCCCTTCGCCGTGGCGGGGTCTTCCAGTTGTTCGCAGATGGCGACCTTGTAACCCTTGGCGATCAGGCGGGCAATGTAGCTGTCGACGCTGTGGAACGGCACGCCGCACATCGGGGCGCGCTCCTCCTGACCGCAGTCCCGACCGGTGAGCACAAGCTCCAGCTCACGGGAGGCGGTTTTCGCGTCGTCATAAAACATTTCGTAAAAATCACCCAGACGGAACATCAGGATGGTGTCCTGATAATCCTTCTTGATGTCAAAGTATTGCTTCATCATCGGGGATAATTCAGCCATTGCGCGCCTCCGGGGTCAGGATAATTCGACGGATCAGTGACAACCGCCGCCGCAGGACGAACATTCGCCGCCGCACTCGTGTTCCTTCGGCGGTTCGCAGGTCTCGGGGTCTTCGCCGCGGACACATTCGGTGAGCAGACCGACGATGTAGTTCATCATCGCGTCGATCTCGGCGCGGGCGGCTTCGTAGTTCTTCATATTCTCGTTCGCCATGATCTGCTCGCGGATGCCCATAAACTCTTCTTCATAGGCTTCGAGCTTCTGCTCGTTGGCGTCTTCCTTGGAGGCTTCGTGCTGATAGCTCATGTGAATCAGCTGCATTTTGCCGACGAGCTCGTTGAGCGCGTCGTCTTTCTCGTTGGCTTCGCGCGCCACGACGAATTTCGCATAGCGTTCGTCCGCCTGAATGGCCTTGCCGAGCTGTCTGGTGATTTCAATAACGTCCATGATTTTCGTTCTCCTGTGTTGAATAATTTATAAAATCCCGTAGGTTTTTACCGAGTTTATTCCGCAAGCTCGCCTGACAAAATCCAGTTTCTTGCCTGGGTGATCTTGACCTTGACATAAGTGCCGATGAGGCTTTCGTCCCCGTCAAAATCGATCATGATATTGCCGTCTGTTCTGCCGCTCACGCGGCCGTCTTTCCACTCCTCGCACAGCACCGTCTGCACCGTGCCGAGCATCTTTTGACTGCGCACCGCCGCGATCCGCTCCTGGCAGTCGGTCAGTTCCCTGAACCATTTACCCTTTTCCTCACGGCTGACGGGGTCGGGCAGTTCGGCCGCTTTGGTGCCGACGCGCGGCGAAAAAATGAAGGTGAACAGCGACGTGAAGCCGACCGTTTCGATCAGCGACAGCGTGTCGCAAAATTCTTGATACGTTTCGCCGGGGAAGCCGACGATGACGTCGCTCGTCAAACTGATGTCCGGCATGACCCGGCGGGCATAGTCGACCAATGACAGATATTTTTCGCGCGTGTAGCCGCGGTTCATCGCTTGGAGCACGCGGTCGTTGCCGCTCTGGAACGGCAGATGCAGATGATGGCAGACCTTTTCACATTCCGCCATCGCGTCAAGCAGCTCGGGCGTACAGTCCTTGGGGTGCGAGGTCATAAAACGAATTCTGAAGTCACCCGGCAGCGCGTTGACGGCGCGCAGGAGCGAAGCGAAGTTCATCTCGTCGCTGCCCTTGCCGTAGGAATTGACGTTCTGCCCCAGCAGCGTAATCTCTTTGCAGCCGGAGGCGATGAGTTCCTTTGCTTCGGCAAGCACCGCCTCGCTGCGTCGGCTGCGTTCGCGCCCGCGCACGTAGGGCACGATGCAGTAGCTGCAGAAGTTGTTGCAGCCGTACATGATCGGCAGCCAGCCCTTGAAGCTGCCGTCCCGCTTCACGGGCAGGCCCTCGGCAATGCTGCCGGCGCTGTTTTCGGTTTCAAACACGCGCTTGCCCGTGCTGAGGACACGGTAGAGCATTTCGGGCAGGCGGTGGATGGCGTGGGTGCCGAACACCAAGTTGACGAACGGATAGCTCTTTTTGATTTTCTGCCAGACGTGCTCCTGCTGCATCATGCAGCCGCACAGCGCGATGATAAGGTTCGGGTTCTCTTCTTTGATGGGCTTGAGCGCGCCGACGTTGCCGAACACGCGGTCCTGCGCGTGTTCCCGCACGGCGCAGGTGTTGTAAAGCACCAGATCGGCCTGCTGCGCCTCGTCAGTGAAATTGAAGCCCATGGCGGCGAGCTGACCCTTGAGGCGCTCGCTGTCCGCCACGTTGCCCTGACAGCCGAAGGTGTGCACCATGGCCAGCGGCGTATGGTCGTATCTTGCCTCGACGACCGACCGGACAAGGTTCATATATTCGCGCTGACGCTTGATCTCATCGAACGAAATCTCCGTCGTTTGCGTCAAATCACGAAGCAAGATTTTCACCTCCGTCAAAAGGACATACTATCCGAATATAGGTAAGAATTATTATACTATATCTTCAAAAGATTTACAAGATAAAAAAGGGGGAAAGTTTGCGAAAGTACAAGATATTGTGGATTTTTGGAAAAAGGAGTGATATAATCAGCCACGGAACGAATATTTGACGAAAGGCAAGCAAGAACGACTATGTTTTTATTTGAAACGCACCTGCATACGCGCGAATCCAGCTCCTGCGGGCAGGCGACCGCCGCCGAACAGGCCGCCCGTTACCGCTTCGGCGGCTATGACGGCGTGATCGTCACCGACCATTTTCAGCCCAAGGCGGTCGACCGCATCAGCGGCAAATGTGAAAGCTGGGCGGAGCGCATCGCGCGTCAGCGCCGGGGCTTTGAAACGCTGAAACAATTTGAAACGTCCGATTTCACCGTGCTGTGCGGCATGGAGATCCGCTTCAAGGGCTTTGACAACGATTACCTCGTCTACGGCGCCGATCCGGATTTCTTTTTGGCGCACCCCGACCTGACGGAGAGCAGCATCGAAGAATTCAGCAAGCTCGCCCGCGCCAACGGCTTCGCCCTGTTTCAGGCGCACCCCATGCGGGACGATATGACCATCGTCGACCCCGCTCTGCTTGACGGCGTGGAGGTCTACAACGGCAACTCCAGCCACAATTCCCGCAACGCGGTCGCCGACTTGTGGGCGAAGACCAACTTTCTGCGCAGGCTTTCCGGCACGGACAGCCACAGCCCTTGGCTGGCGTCGCCCGGCGGCGTCTGGCTGCCGCGCCGGCCGAAGGATGAAAAAGACTTTGCACAGATGCTGCTGAACAACGAATATCAATTAAAAGTGAAGGGAGCGGTCGAAAATGCTGTTTCCGATTAAAATGAAAGAAAACCGCGTGTGGCGGCTGTACTACGGCGGCAAGCTCATCGACAAGCTCTGCGGCGGCGGCAGCGGCGAGGACGCGAACTTCCCCGAAAACTGGCTGGCGTCGGTCGTGGTGGCGGACAATCCCGACCGCGAGGGAAAACCGGCGGATGAGGGGCTGAGCAAGGTCGACGGCGGCGAGCACGACGGCATGAGCCTTCGCGACCTGATCCTGTCCGACCCCGAAAGCTATCTGGGCAAGGAGCATATCGCGGCGTTCGGCGCCAACTTCGGCGTGCTGACCAAATTCCTCGATTCCGCGGAGCGCCTGCCCATTCAGGTGCACCCCACCAAACAGGCGGCCAAAGAGCTGTTTCATTCCGATTACGGCAAGACCGAATCGTGGTATATCCTCGACGGCAGAACGATCGACGGCGAGGAACCGTATATCCTGCTCGGCTTCAAAAAGCCGGTAAGCAAAGAGATCTGGAAAGACCTGTTTGAGCGGCAGGACATCGACGGGATGCAGACGTATATGCACAAAATCCCCGTCAAGAAGGGCGACGTCTACCTGATCGCGGGCGGCACGCCCCACGCCATCGGCGCGGGCTGCCTGCTGCTGGAGGTACAGGAACCGACGGATTACACCATCAGCGTGGAAAAATGCGACCTGCGCGGCAACCTCATGCCCGACCACCTGTGCCACATGGGGCTGGGATTTGACAAGATGTTTGACTGCTTCACGTATGAAGAGTTGAGTTTGGATGAACTCAAAAGCCGCTACACCCTGCACCCCGCCATCGTAGAACGACAGGAGGGCGGCACGGTGGAAACGCTCATCACCTATGCCGACACGCCCTGCTTCGGGCTCGACCGCGTGCGCGTGGCGGGCGAACTGCTGCGAAAGAACAGCGGCAGAGCTTGCTGCCTCGCCGTGGTGAGCGGCAGCGGCGTGCTCGAAGCCGAAGACGGGCAAAGCGTGGAAATAAGGAGCGGCGACTGCCTGTTCAAGCCGGCGGAGTGTGTGGATTACACCATCCGCTCCACCGGGAAAGACACGCTGGAGATATTGGAGTGCCTCCCGCCGGAGATTAAGTAACAATAAAAGTTGACCCCTCTGCCTCACTGCGTTCGGCACCTCCCTTTGCAGGGGAGACAAGAATTGCTCCTTTTTCATAAAGCTATGAACACTAAAATAACCGGACACTCGTGGAGAAATTTCTCCGTGTGCGTCCGGTTATGATTCACAGGATTCGTTCGATTTCTTCCAGTGTTTGGATCGTATGGTCGGGCATGTCGGAATTCGGTTGATACCGTGCAAAGCCTTGTCTGACCCAGACGGTTTTCATGCCGAGCTGTTTGGCCGGAAGGATATCGTTATCCAGTCGGTCGCCGACCATCACGGCGTTGTTTGGTTCGCAGGCGGCTTGTCTCAAAGCTATTTCAAAGATTCGTAAATCAGGCTTTGAAAAGCCGCTTTCCGCCGAGGCAATGATAACATCAAAATCATTCTTAATGCCCCAATTTTCAAGTCTGCTCTGTGTTCCCGGCTCCTGATTGGCAATGATCCCCAGATGATACTGTTCGGAAAGCCGTTTCAGCAATTCCTTTGTGCAGGGATAAAGCTTTTCAAGCTCACACCGCCAAGGCGGTACGCTGACGCCATACTTTTGAGCCGCAGCTTTTATGGGAAAAGCGTTTTCTTTCGCGCAACGCTTGACACAGGAGACAAATTCTTCATGATCCATGCGATTTGCCATTACGATTTCATCGATTCTGTATTGGTAACAATCCGATTCATCGACCAATGTTGAACCGACGTCAAAGAATATCCATTTTATTTTTTCTTCATTTCCTTTGATCGTCCACATGGCCATCATTCACCCTTTTCCGCAACAAAAACACAGGCAAACTCTGTTTCTACGGTTTCGGTTATCACAAAGCCTGCCGCTTTCAAAAACGATTCCGTGTCCTCGGGGTTATCGGGGTAAATCTCGATTCTTCTCGAGCCTAAATCAATAAAGGGTTCCTGATTTTTGTCGATCGAAAGAATGAACCTGCCGCTCGGATTCAGCAGACGATAAACCTTGTTGACAGCGCTTTGCTTATCCTCTATGTGCATGAACGTCAAGGAGGAATAGATCACGTCAAAATTCTCGCTGAAATCATACGTATTGAAGTCGCCGCAGATCAGCGTAACACGGTCGATCGTTCCCAAGTGTTCCTTTGCCCGAATGATCGTTTTCGGCGAAAGATCAATGCCCGTAAACGCCCGGCAAAACGGCGCGACTCTCACCGCCAGTCTACCCGTGCCGACGCCGATCTCCAGAACGGTTTTGTCGGCGTTCACTTCAAGCTTTTCAAGGAACGCCTGTCCGTCCCATTTGTCCATATATTCTTTCAGCGGCGGCGGATCATTCACGGGATCGTTGTTTTCGTCGATCAAACGGTCATAGTGTAATGCCATATCGTTCTTCATAAATCGGTTCCCTGTATTGGAAATCCAAGGCGCGCCCATTTGAGCGCGCCCGTTGTTAGTAGCTTCTTACAGATTCAGAAAATCCTTGCGGTAGTTGACGCCGAAGAACTCGGCGAGCTCCTGCATTTCCGTGTCCTTGATGGTGTTCAGGCGCGGCAGATGCGCGGTGAGCATATAGATCTGCGCCGCTTTTTCCACGGTCTCGATCAGGCCGAAGGTCTCGTCCATGTTTTTGCCAGCGCCGTAAATGCCGTGCATCCCCCAGATGACCAGGCGGAATTCCTTCATCTTTTCGGCGGTCGCTTCGCCGATGGAATTCGTGCCGCAGAGCATCCACGGCAGAACGCCCACGCCGTCTGGGAAGACGACGATGCACTCGGTGCACATCTCCCACAGCGTGTGGGTGATCTTGCGTTCGTCCAGCTCGTGCACGTAGTTCATGGCAAGGGTGTAGGTCGGGTGGCAGTGCATGATCACGCGGTTGTCGGGGTCGACCGCCAGCCGCGCCATGTGGCTCATCAGGTGCGCGGGCAGCTCGGAAGTGAACTTGCCGCCGTCTTTATAACCCCACAGCAGCTCGGCGGTGGTGCCGTCCTGCGCGATGCGGATGATGCCGAGGTTGGTCTCGGGGTCGTCCATCACGTTTTTGAAATACTTGCCCGTTCCGGTGACGATGAAGAGCTTGCCGATGAGGGGCTTCGCGTCAAAGCCGGTGGGGATGGTGCGGATGACCTTGGTCAGATCGAGATACTCCGCCGCCTGCGCTTCGTCGATCATCAGGCTGATGTTGCCGCCGTTGCGTTCATCCCAGCCCAGCCGGTACATGTTGGCGGTGGTCTTCCTCATTTCCTGCACAAAGGGCGCTTGAAAAATGTCTTTCATATCTTTTCTCCTATCGTTTTCATAAATTGCGGGTATTATACTATAATTGTTTCGGAAAATCAACCGAAAATCGCTTTACTTTTGGGATTTAATGTGTTAAAATCATAAAGCAATTTTCAAAAAAGGATGCGAGATCATGGCACAATCCATTCGTGACGACGCCAACATTGAATTCATGCTCAAGGCCGTGCTCCAGCTGCGGGATATGGAGGAATGTTACAACTTCTTTTCCGATCTGTGCACCATGCCGGAACTGAAATCCATGTCGCAGCGTCTGGTCGTGGCGAAAATGCTCAGCCAGGGGCACGTTTACAGCGAGATCGTCAAGGCGACCGGCGCGAGCACCGCGACCATCAGCCGCGTGAACCGCTCCCTGCTCTACGGCTGCAACGGCTATGAAGAGATCTTTAAGCGGTTGGAGGAAGAATGAGCGGCTACGGTGATTTTTCCGCGGTGTACGACTGTCTGACCGACAACGTGGAATACGAAAAGCGCGCGCGGTATATCCACCGCCTGCTGCAGGACGGCGGCGTGGACGGCGGGCTGCTGCTCGATTTAGCCTGCGGCACGGGGCGCCTGAGCTGCGAAATGGCGAAGCTGGGCTACGAGGTCATCGGCGTGGATATCAGCGGTGAGATGCTCAGCGTCGCGCAGAATAACGCCGCCGAACAGGGCGCGGATATTTTGTTCCTGTGCCAGCCGATGCAGTCGCTTGACTTGTTCGGCACGGTGCGCGGCACGGTCTGTACGCTGGACAGTATCAACCACCTGACTGACCCCGCAGACGTGAAAAAGACCTTTGCGGGCGTTTCGCTCTTCACCGAGCCGGGCGGGCTGTTCGTGTTCGACGTGAACACCCCCTACAAGCACCGCGAGATTCTGGCGAACAACACCTTTGTTTATGACGCGAACGAGGTCTACTGCGTGTGGCAGAACACGCTCGATCCGACCACAGATACCGTGACCATCGATCTGGATATTTTTGAGCAGGACGAGGACGGCGCGTACTATCGCACGCAGGAGAGCTTCTGCGAGCGGGCGTATACACAGGAAGATTTAACAAACTGGCTGGAAGAAGCCGGTTTTGACAACATCAAAATCTATGAGGAACTGACCGTTGACGAGCCGAAGGCGGATGCACAGCGGTGGTTCTTCACGGCAAGAAAGAAGTAATCGCATGGGCAGACTGATCCGAACCATTTCAGAAGACGGCGCCGTCATCGCCCTGGCGGTGGACGCCACCGACATCGCGGAACGCGCGCAGCAAATCCACAAGACCTCGGCGGTCACCTCCGCCGCGCTGGGCAGACTGCTCAGCGCCGCCGCCATGATGGGCTCGATGCTCAAGGGCAAGCACGACAGCGTGACTTTGCGCATCAGCGGCGACGGACCGGCGGGCAGCGTCATCGCCGTGGCGGACAGCGAGGGCAACAGCCGCGGGTACGTGCAGAACCCCGTGGTGGAAATTCCACTGAACAAAAAAGGCAAGCTGGACGTGTCCGGCTGCATCGGCAGCGGCACGCTGACCGTGATGAAGGACTTAGGGCTGAAGGAGCCCTATATCGCGCAGATCCCGCTGGCTACGGGCGAGATCGCGGAGGATATCACGAGCTATTACGCCGTCAGCGAGCAGACGCCGACCGTGTGCGCGCTGGGCGTGCTGGTCAACCCCGACCTCTCCGTTCAGGCGGCGGGCGGCTTTCTGATCCAACTGCTGCCTTCAGCGGACGATGACACCATCGACGCCGTGGAAAAAGGGCTGGAGGGTCTCCCCTCCTTCACGCAGATGCTTTCCTCCGGCATGACGCTGGAAGAGATCATCCGAAAAGCGCTGCCCGCGTTTGAGATGAACGTGCTCGACGAAAGCACGCCCGAATACCGCTGCACCTGTTCCCGCAAGCGCGTGGAGGACGCGCTCATCAGCACAGGGAAAGCCGAATTGGAAGATATGGCGAAGGACGACAAAACGGAAGTCTCCTGCCACTTTTGCGACAAGGTCTATTCCTTCTCGGGGAGCGAAATTCTGGCGCTGAGCAAGCAAGCAGGCAAAGCATAACGGTAAAAAAGAACAGCGACCGTATCCTTTTCGGGTACGGTCGCTGATATTTTCTGTTTCAAAGGGAACACCGCATCATTCCGGTGTGTGGATTGCGCGGGTTATTTTTCGTCAGCTTGTGCAAGATTTCCGCAGGAAGGCTGACGCCTTTCAAGGAAAGATTGTGCGAGATGACGGAAAAGGAGCAAGCAAGGCGTGCGCTGCGAATGGTGCAGTGTTGCCTTAGCTGCGGTAGACGCGGAACGCCTTTTGGATGCAGTCGATCTCCGTGATCTTGAACGAGCCGCCGTATTCGCCGTCGAGCGTCCACGGAATCTCCTGCCCGTCGAGCGATTCGATGATGAAATGGCTGCCCTTGCTGAGGGTGAAGAATTTGGGATTGTAGGAGTGGGAGATCAAAACGTCTTTGGAAACCTCAAGCCACTCCGAAGCGTTCTTGGGCAGCTTGGCCAGATTCAGTTCAAAAATGCCGTCGTCAAACTTCACCTGATCGCGGGTGTATTTGATCAGTCCCGCCATGACCAGCGAGCTGGAAATGCCGCCAAAGGCATATTCGCCCTCATAGACCTCGTCGTCGCAGGTGATGCGCAGGTTCATGGAGCGGTAATCCTTGATCTCCTTCAAGCCGGAAACAATATAAGCAGGATAACCGAACAGATTTTTCGAGGTCTGCGAAACGGAATAAGAGCTCTTGGTGAAGATACCGAACGAAGCGGTGTAATTGAAATAGCGCCCGTTGTTGCGCACGCGGCCGATATCGTGCAGCTTCGGCTCAACGCCGCAGATCAAGTCGATCGCCTCCTGCACGTCTGTCGGTACGCCGATGCTGTGGGCAAAATCGTTCGTGGTGCCGCTCGGAATGTAGCCGACGGGCACGTCGATCCCCGACTGCATCACGCCGTTGACGGTTTCATTAAAGGTACCGTCGCCGCCGCGGCAGACGATGACGTCGAACTTGTCGGCCAAAAGCTTGGCGTATTCCGTGGCGTCGCCCCGTTTGTGCGTGGTGTAAACCGTCGTTTCCATGCCGGCGCTGGTGAACATATCGGCAATGTTCCAAAGCTGCTTTTTTACCGTGAAGCGGCCGGATTTCGGGTTGATGATCACCAAAACCTTTTTTGCTTTATCCATCGTTCTTTCCTCTGGTTTCTCAGTTGTTCAGTACGGTGAGTTCTTTTTCGACGTTGGTCAGGTTTTCGCTGCCGTCCTCGGTGACGAGCAGCATATCTTCGATGCGGATACCGAACTGGTTGGGCAGATAGATGCCGGGCTCCACCGTGATGATGTTGCCCGCGCGCAGCAGCGCCGCGTTTTTCGCGGAAACCGACGGCGCTTCGTGGATTTCAACGCCGACGCCGTGACCGGTGGAGTGGCCGAAGTTTTCGCCGTAACCCGCGCGCTCGATCACCTCGCGGGCCGCCCTGTCGACCGCCGAACACGCGGCGCCCGGGCAAACGGCGCGAATGGCAGCCTCCTGCGCTTCGAGCACGACGCTGTAAACCTCCGCCATCGTGTCGCTCACTTCGCCCACGGCAACGGTGCGGGTCATATCGCTGTGGTAGCCGTTGACGACAGCACCGAAATCCATGGTGACAAATTCGCCGAATCTGATCTTTTTATCGGTCGGCACGCCGTGCGGCTTGGAGGAATTGACCCCGCTGACCACGATCGTCTCAAACGAAACGGCTTCGGCGCCGTGGCGCAGCATGTAAAAATCGAGCGCGAGGGCGACTTCTTTTTCGGTCAGACCGGGCTTGATAAATTTGACGGCGTGACGATACGCCTGCTCGGCGATGCGCTGCGCCGCTTTGACGCTGCGGACTTCGTGGAAGGACTTGGCGCTGCGCAGATGGCGCATGCACTTATCAAGCCTTCCGTCAAATACGGCGTTAAAGCCTTCCGCCTTGAACATTTTGCCGTAATCGCGCAGCTTGCTCACCGTGAAATAATCCGCTTCCACGCCGACGTTGGAGCAGTTGAAGCGCCTGAGATACTGCGCCACCTGCTGCTTTTCATCGGTCAGCAGCACCACGTCGCAGCAATCCACCGTCGCCTGCGCCGCCTCGATATAGCGGCTGTCGGTCAGGAAAACGCTGCCGTTGCGCGAGATGATCAACACGCCCGCGTCACAGGAAAAGCCCGTGAAATACAGCCGATTGGACGGATCCGTGAGAATCGCCGCGTCAATATCCTTGGGCAGAATGCGGATCAGGTTCGTCAATTCCATACTCAAAAGCTCCGTTATTTTTCTCCTCAACGAAAAAGGACGAGCAACATTTGCCCGTCCTTCGGTAATTACTTATACTTGCGCTTACGAGCGGCCTCTGACTTTTTCTTTCTCTTAACAGAGGGCTTTTCATAGTGTTCTCTTTTACGAACTTCCTGAATGACGCCGTCTCTCGAGGTCTGTCTCTTGAATCTTCTGAGTGCGCTGTCTAAGGATTCGTTTTCTTTCACTTCTACCTTGCTCATTTGCATTCCCTCCCTCCGCAATTTGCAGGGGCAAATTCTCATTGTATGCTCCACATTATATAACAACCCTGCGGCGGTTGTCAATATCAAATTTTTAATTTTTAGTTAAAAATCAGATTTGTTTGAAGCCGATTTTCTTCATGCACTTGCTCAGCGTCCGCTGCGCCAGACGGGAAGCAGACTCCGCGCCCTTCTTCATGCAGTCTTCAATATAAGCCTTGTCGCCCATGACGCGGTCGAAGTTTTCGCGCACGGGGCGAAGCTCCTCAATGACAGCTTCCGCCACGGCGGTTTTGAATTCGCCGTAGCCCTTGCCGGCGAACTCGGCTTCGCTTTCCTCCATGGTTTTGCCGGTGCAGCAGGCGTAGATGGCAAGGAGGTTATTGATGCCGTCCTTCCCCGGCGCACAGCGCACCACCGCTTCGGAATCGGTCACGGCGCTCTTGAATTTCTTCATGATCTGATCGGGCGTGTCGAGCAGGAACACCGCGCCCTTGGGGTTGGGGTCGGATTTGGACATTTTCTGCGTCGGGCTCTGCAGGGACATCACCCTCGCGCCGACCTGACCGATATAGGGTTCCGGCACGGTGAAGGTATCGCCGTAGATGCCGTTGAAGCGCTCGGCGATGTTGCGGGTCAGCTCCAGATGCTGCTTCTGATCGGCGCCGACCGGCACGTAGTTCGCCTGATACAGCAGGATATCCGCCGCCATCAGGGTCGGGTAAGCGAACAGACCGATGTTGATGTTATCGGCGTGCTTCTGGCTTTTTTCTTTGAACTGCGTCATGCGCGCCGCCTCGCCGAACTGGGTGTAGCAGTTGAGTAGCCAGCCGAGCTGCGCGTGCTGCGGCACATGGCTCTGCAGGAACAGAACGCTTTTTTCGGGATCGAGACCGATCGCCAGAAACAGCGCGAACATTTCGGTGGACAGCCTGCGGAACTGCGCCGGCTCCTGCCGCACGGTGATGGCGTGCAGATCGGCCACGCCGAAGAGGCAATCGTTATCGGCGCTCATCTTTTTCCAGTTTTTGAACGCGCCGAGGTAGTTGCCGAGAGTCGGCACGGAAGTGGGCTGGATCAGGCTCAGAACGCGGGGCTTACGCTCCACAGCTGCATTTTCCATAGTGATTTCTCCAAAAATAAGGATTAGTATTGGGACGCCAGATCCGCAAGAATATCAATCCCCTGTCTGATCTGATCGTCGGTCGGGGTCGAGAAGTTCATGCGGAAGCACTGGGTGGTGTCGGTGTCGTTGGGCAGGAACGCCGAGCCGGGCACGATGGTGACCTTGTTGGCGACGGCTTTGCTGCAATAGTCCATCATGGGGATGTTGTCATTCAAACGGCACCACACGAACAGACCGCCTTCGGGGCGGGTGTAGGTGACGTAGCGGCTCAGCTTCTCTTCAACGAGGTCGCACATCAGGTCGAGCTTGTGGCGGTAGACCGAACGCAGCGAAGCGATGTGCTCCTCAATGCTGTAACGCTTCATCCACTCATCCACCAGCATCTGCGAGAACACGGGCGTGTGCACGTCGGACACCTGCTTGCCGACCGTGATCTTGGCGATGATGGGCTTGGGCGCCACGCAGTAGCCGACGCGGATGCCGGGCGCGAGCACCTTGGAAAACGAACCGGCGTAGATCACGAGCCCGTCTTCATCCAGCGACTTGATGGGCGGGATATCCTCGCCCGTGACGCGCAGTTCGCCGTAGGGGTTATCTTCCAGAATCAGCACGCCGTACTTTTTGGCCAGCGCGTAGACCGCCTTGCGCTTTTCCCACGACATGGTGGCGCCGGACGGGTTCTGGAAATTGGGGATGGTATAGAGAAAGCGGATGTTCTTTTCCGTCTTCATCGCCTGCTCCAGCGCGGCGATATCGATGCCGTCGCTCTCCAGCGGTACGCCGCAGAGCCTGGCGCCGAAGGAACGGAAGGCGTTGAGCGAACCGACAAAGGACGGGTTCTCGCACAGAACCGTGTCGCCCTCGTTGACCAGAACCTTAGTGGACAGGTACATGGTCTGCTGCGAACCCGACGTGATGATCAGCTCGTCGTTTTCCGTGCCGATGCCGTAACGCTCGCGGCTGAAAGCTCTGAGCGTTTCACGCAGGGGCGTGTAGCCCTCGGTGATGCCGTACTGCAAAGCGGTGACAGGATGATTCTTGAAAATATCCTCGGCGATCGCCTCAATGGCTTTGGCCGGAAAAGTCTCGGACGAGGGGTTGCCCGCCGAAAAAGGCATATAACCCGGCAGGCCGTTATACTTGAAGAATTCACGGATCAGCGAAGGCTGAAGACCGGACACACGGTTGGAAAACTCGTATTCCGTAGTAATCACTCTTTTCTGCGTAAAAATATAGGTTGATTATACCATAGTCCGCACTTTTTTCAAGCTTTTTGTTGCATTTTTACAGGGGGGATGATAAAATAAAGCCATTGAAAACGGCCGCGGATCGGTCGGAATCATCAACCGATAAAAGGAGTCTTGACTATGAAAACCATGCAAAAACTGCTTGCCGCCCTGTTAGCCATCGTCTGCCTGTTCTCGATCACCGCATGCGTGCGGGACGGCAGCGGCGAAGTTGATTTGGAAGACGGCGAAGACGTCACCGTTACCTACGGCAAAGTAACCGTCGCCAACCTGAGCGGGAAAGACGCCGTTGAACTTTACTATAAGCGTTCCACCGCGGCAAAATGGAGCGACAATATTCTGTCGGTCGACGTTTTCCACAAGAACATGGGACTTGAGATCACCTATCCGAAAGGCGCTAAGAGCAACTACGATATCCGTCTGGTTTTTGAAGACGGCACCTATCAGGATTTCACCAAGCTCGATCTGGAAGGCGAAGCCGGAAAGGGCAAGATCGTCTATCTGGGGAAAGCACCTGAAAACGCGCCTGAAAAAACGACCGTGAAGAAATAAGGCAAAAAAGAATCAGCCGCGTGCAGTTCAGCGAACCGCACGCGGCTGTTTTTTGTTTATTTCAGCTTGATGGTGATGATCTCGAACGGCTTGACGGGAAGGGTCACGCTGTTGTCGCTGACCGGCAGCTCCTCCAGCTCATTTTCCATCAAATCGCAAAGGCTCGCCCTGGCAAACGGCACGCCGAAGGTGAGCGTCGCGCTGCCGCGCTTGTTCCAGCTTTCATACAGGCGCACGATCGTGCTGTCGCTGTCCTCCGCCTTTTTCACGGTGTCGACCACGACGTTCGGCGCCGAGCAGGACACGAGGCTGAAACATTCGGGCAGCGAACCGCTCTGTTTCCCGATTGGATGAGCGCGCAAGGGATTGTTCAAATCATAGGCCGCTTCCACGGTGCCCGCGTGGCGGAACGAGCCGACGTGAGGCCGCAGCGAATAGGTGAAATCGTGGTGGCAGCGGTCGGCGTGGATATTCGGGCTCGTCGCGCACTTGATGAGAGTCAGGCGCATGACGCCGTTGTGGATATCGTGACCGTATTTGCAGTCGTTGAGCAGGCTCACGCCGTAATCACATTCGGACAAATCGGCATACTTATGCGCGCAAACCTCGAACTTGGCGGCGTCCCAGCTGGTGTTGCTGTGGGTGGGGCGCTCCACGGAGCCGAACTGGATCTCATAGGTCGCCTTATCGGCGTTGATCGCCACGGGGAAAGCGGCTTTGATGAGCAGGTGCTCCTCGTTCCAATCGGCAGCCGTCTCAAAGTCGATGCGGTCGGTGTCGTTGTAGAACCAGACCGTCTGCCAAATGACGGAGCGAAGGAAGTTCCGCGTGATCTTCACGCCCTTGCGGCTGCCGTCCTCAATCACTTCCACGCCGCTGACGTCTGTGATCTCGCGGCGCTTTTCTTTGTAGTAGCAGGAAATCTCCCAGGCGTCGTATTCGCGCGGGAAATCCTCATAGGCTTCCAGCACGTTGCCGCGTTCGCCCTCTTGGAGCACTTCGCGGCAGGCGCGCTTGTCGTACAAACGGCGGATGGAATAGTCCTCGGCGAATTCCAGCACGAAGAAGTCGTTTTCCATGCGTTTTTCGTCAACGGTCACGCTGCCCTTGCTCTCGTCGCCCGCCACGACTTTCCAGCCCTTCGCCGGAATATCGCGCACGTAAATATGCTTGCCGTCGATCTCGACGTCGCCGCTGTGGGTGAAGGAGAGCGGGTTGAATACGGCAATACCGCCGTCAGTGTTGATATTACCCAGCAGGTCGGTCTGCGCCGCATCCAGCACGCGGTTGCCGTCTTCTTTGATTTCGTTATACTGGCGCGTGCTTTCCTCGTACACTTCAAAAATGGAGGACCCGGGGATGATGTCGTGGAACTGGTTGAGGAGAATGCACTCCCAGCCCTTGTTGATGATCTCCTGCGGATAGGCTTTACCGTTGAGCAAGCGATCCATTTCGCAGAACAGCTCCATGTTCTGATACAGGAACTCGCACTTGCGGTTGTTGCGCTTGTTGAGCGCGTTGGAGGTGTAAGTGCCGCGGTGGAATTCCAGATAGAGCTCGCCCACCCATTTGGGCAGCTTGGGGTTGTTTTCGGTGCGTTCTTTCACGCGGGTCAAGAAGTCGCCCGCAAACTCGATCTTGGTGTTCGGCACGCCGGGGAAGCCCTTTTGCAGCCGGCGATGGGTCTCAATATGTTCTTCCATCGGGCCGCCGCCGCCGTCGCCGTGACCGAAGGTGATGATGACTTCGTTATTCAGGTGCTTTTGCTGGTAACGGTTCCAGGTGCCCTTGATATAATCCGGCTCGAGCATCGCCGTGTAGGTGGTGTTTGTTCTGGGCGCCTCTCCCTTGCGGAAGCGCTGCGCCGTGAGGAAGTGAGAGAAGATCTCGGTGGAATCAATGCCGCTCCACAGGAAGGTGTCGCACGGCAGCATGTTGTATTCGTTCCAGCTGATCTTGGAGGTGACGAACTTATCCACACCGCTCTTGCGCAGAATCTGCGGCAGCGCGGCGGAATAGCCGAACACGTCGGGCAGCCAGAGCACCTTGCTGTCCACGCCGAATTCCTTTTGGAAAAAGCGTTTGCCGAAGAGCACCTGACGCACCAGACTTTCGCCGGAGGTCAGGTTGCAGTCGGCCTCGACCCACATGGCGCCTTCCACTTCCCACCGGCCGGCGGCGACGAGCTGCTTGATTTTTTCATAGGTCGCCGGACTGTCCTCTTTGACGAACTGATAAAGCTGCGCCTGCGAGGACATGAATTTGTATTCGGGGTATTTTTCCATCATGGCGACGACGGTGGAGAAGGAGCGCACGGTTTTTTCACGGGTCTGCGCCAGCGTCCACAGCCACGCCACGTCGATGTGCGTGTGGCCGATGCAGATGACGTTCACGCCCTGATCCTCACAGAAACCGTTATAGAAGTTTTCTTCCAGCCAGTCGAGCGCCTCGGCGGCGGTTTTGTAAAACGCCTCGGAACGCGGCACACTCAGGTCGATCATGTTCACCGCCGCGTTGACGCGTGTGAGAATATCGTTATACTCCCTGTCGTTCTCGTCGTACATCTTCAGCACGTCGGACGGCACCTTCAGGTCATAATACAGCTTTTGAATGGCGTCGTTCACCACAAACAGGTTCGAAACCAGATAGTGACGGCAGGAATGAAGCCCCGTGTAGGCATAGACGAAAATGTCGAATTCGTCGCCTTCGGGCAGATCGACGTAGCGGTGGTTCTGATCCAGCCCGTGCGTCACTTCGCCGTTGACGTAAACCAAAAACTGCGGCTCGCGGTTCACGTTCGCATGATCGGGCACGGTGTTGAAATAAAAGCGCACCGCCCTGCCCTTCATCGAATCGGGCAGGATCACCTTTTTGTAGAACCAGCCGTGGCTGTCCTCGGTCTCGCCCCAAAGATCGTATTTGCCGATGGTCTGCCAGGTGTCGTCCACCGCGGGCAGATCGTCGCCGGACGGCTTGTAGCCGCAGGGCTTGAACTGCCAGTCGAGCAGTTCAGCGGATTCATCGATCATCAGCGGTTCCAGCTGCCGTAAAAACACGCTGAGTTTGTTGTTCAAAAATTTCACGCACAGTCCCCCTCTATTTGCATTGGAATCAGTGTAGCACAACGGGAATAAAAAAGGAAGACTTTTGCGTATTCTGTCAAAAAATCTTTCATATGATTCCATTAAGGCAATACCGCATAATTCAAGTGTGCGGATTGCGCCGTAAGATTTTTCGTCAGATTGTACAGATTTTTCGCCGTCAACCTGTCGGTTTACAAGAAAAATCGTGCAGGATGACGAAATAAGATTCAAGCAAGACGTGCGCCGTGAATTGTGCGGTATTGCCTTAAGAAAGGAGGGTTGAACTTGCAGCACTGCATTGAAACACTGAGGGTGAAGGAAGTCATCAACAAAAAAGACGGCTGCCGACTCGGTCACGTGTGCGATCTGGAGATCGACGTGCGCACCGGTCAGGTCGCCTGCCTGATCGTTTGCCGCGGCGGAAAATGGCTCCGCTGCGGCTGCGAAAACGATCTGCACATTCCGTGGTGCGACGTTGACGTGGTGGGCGACGACACGATTCTCGTCTGCTACAATCCGCCGCCCCCACCGCCGCCGTGCAAGCCGTCACCGCGGCGCCGATTCGGATTCTTTCAGTAAAGGTACTGTTGCGCGCACCGTCACGCTCGGCGGCTCGGTCGGGTGAAGAAGCTGATCATCAATGACAAACACCGCGCCCATGGCGTCGGCGGAATAGGTGAACTGATACTGTTCCGTGCGGCACTGCTGCACGCCGCCGGTTTCGGCATCGGCGGTGAGCGTTTGCCAAAGGCGGGAAAAGAGCTCTGCGGAAACGCCGCAGTATATTTCCGCCAAGGTCTGCGACAGCCGCAAAAAATCGGGGTCGGACGCATTCAGGCAGGTGAGCGTAATGCGTTCGACCTTTCCGCTTGTATCGGAGCAAAAGCTCAGCCGCACGGCGCCGACGTAACCGCTCTCGGTCCTCGTGTCGGCGCCGCTCACGACCTCATCCAGCAACACGTCGATATCGCGCTCCTCCAGCGCCGAAAGCAAGTCCATGCTGTCCGCCTTGCCCACGCGCGAACAAGCGGACAGGCAAAACCCGATCAGCAGAAACAAAGCGATCATTCGTTTCATTGGCCGTTCCCCCTTCCCTGCTCAAAGAATATGAGCCTGTCCGGGGGAATATGACAAAATGCGGAATGCGGAAGGCGAAATGCGGAATTGCGGGTCGCTTCGCTCCAAATTATTATTCATCATTCATTAGCGAAGCGATTTCATTCTTCATTATTCATTCAATAACCATTTCCCTCTATTTGTGGTGTGGATAACGACGTTAATGAATAATGAAAAATGAAAATTCAAGGATGCCTCTTAATTCTTAACTCTGACCTCTGACCTGATTTCGCACTCCCCTTCCGCATGAAAAAAGCCCGCCGCAATGCGGCAGGCTGAAAAATCGGTTGTTCAGTTGGCTTCAATGGTCATACTGATATCGACAATGTTTTTGCCGACGTAATTCCCCGCGCTGTCATAGGCGCGGACAATGCAGATGCAGGCGTAATTGCCCTTTTTCTGCGGCTTGTCCAACTTGTCGTTGATGAGACATTCGCCGGGCTGAAGCTTCGGCGAAACGTAAATCGCGTTGCTGCGATCGTTCACCCGATAAAGGCTGAATTCCAACACATAGGCGCTGCTGGCCGGATTCTCAAACATCAGCGTACCCTTGCCGTAGGCGTTTTTGAAAACGACCTCGTCATTCAGGCGGAAGCGAAGTTCCCCTTTCGGCACCTCGGTGATTTGATTCTCCTGCGAGATCACGCCCTGATAAGGCGTCGCCCGCGGGATCGCCAGCCCCCAAAGCATATGGAAAAAGCCGAGTTGAGCCAGCATCCACACTGTCAGCGACAGGAGCAAGACGCTGAAAGCGGCTAAAACCGCCGCGAGCTTCACGTTCGTGTCAGAGGAAAAAAGCTTTTTCTTTTCGGTTTCTGCTTTAGCCATCGGTCATTTCCTCTTCTGTTCCGACCTGAACGGTCAAATCCGAATACTGAACGCCGACCAGCTCATACGTTTTAACGTCATAAGCGCTGACCACAAGGTGCATATCATGCGTGCCGTAAGGAACCGACCAACTGAGCGTGATCTCGCCATAGGTGTAACCGGCGGGGATCCCCCTCGTGCGGGCGCAGACGTTGCCTGCTTCGTCCACGATAGACGCCAGCAAAACGCACTTGTTGTTGAACGCGTTGGACAGATTCAGCCAGCCGGGTTCGCCCTTGTCGGGAATGATCAGCTTATCGGCAGCGTAATACTCAAACTTCTTCACGTCGCCCTTGCGCTTCATCTCGCTCGCCAAACGGCTCTGTTCGATGGCGTCGACCTGAATCTCATACAATTCGCTTGTGGAACAATTGATGCCGCGGTAATTCAAAACGGCGCCGTCCGGAACCACAAAGCGGGTGGAAAGCCAGTAAACCAGCGCGGTCACGCCCGCGACCAGAACGAGGAAGACCAGCACTACCGCCAAGACACGATCCATGCGCAGATCTTTCAGCTTCAGCGGCTGCTTTTTGCGCTTAGGGCGCGGTTTGCCCGAAGGGGCAGGCGTCCTGGCAGCCGGCTTTTTCGCCGCCGGATTCACCTTCGCCTGAGCCGGTTTGGGCTGAGTCGCCTTTACCTGAGCCGGTTTGGGCTGCATTGGTTGTTCCGGAGTCGGGTTCGGCTGAGTTGTTCTTTCCGGAACCGGTTTCGCCGGAGTTTCCTTCGCTTGATTCACCTCGGTCGGCTGCGCCTTCGGCGCAGGAGCGGCTTTATGCGCCTGCGCTTTCTGCACCGGCGCGTTCTTTTTGCTCATATATGCGGCGGCAGCCTTTTGTTTGGCTGCCGCGTTCTTTTTCTTATTCTTTCGTTTGTTCGCCATTGTCTTCACCTACTCAGCTGTTTCACGAATCGAGACCCCACACCTCGCGGTAACGGTTGAACTGAACGCCGTCCAGCAAAGCGACGATCCGCAGCTGCCCGCCGAAATCAGCGGCGGCGGAACTGACGCTGAAGCCGTTACAAATCGGGACAGCGGTTTCCTGCGGGAGCACGTAGGACGTGTTGCGATAATAATAATAACCGTCGTTCCTGTAGTCGACCCAACCACTTCTCCAGGAAGGCGTCAAGGTAAATGCAAAGCCCTGCTGCGCGTTTCTGTGCGTGGAAGGTTCGTCACCGGCATGCGCCGTGGTGAGCGTCTCGGTTTTGAACCACTGATAGCTGAACTTGATGCGAGCCGTTGATTTGATGGAACCGTGCTGGATCATGCGATATTTCAAATTGCCGATGTAATCGGACGCGTTGCTGTCAGTGTAATTCACGGGAACGCCGCCCAGACCGGTAGAGGACGCATCATACCAATCAGAGCTATTCCAATCATCCTCAAAATCGCCGTCAAAGGAATACTGCAGTTCATAGGAGAAGTCGTCGATATATGCCCCCGACACGGATGAACCGTTGACGTCAGTCGGAGCGGCGGACGCCGAATCTGTCAGCCAGGAGTACGTCAGAGCCGCCAAACCGAAAACGGCAACAAGGAACAAAGCCAGGATCAGGAACAGATTCCATGACTTCTTTTCGGAATG
>JAFTEL010000037.1 GCA_017453685.1 Clostridia bacterium | reverse complement strand
GGCTGCCGATAATGATCACGTCCGCGTCCTGACATTTCTCGATAACAGGCCGGATGATTTCGCGGATTGCACAGACTCCATTTGTCTTGCTGTTCTGGATATTGCATGCGAAGCAGCTGCGGCAGCCGGTAAACTCATAATCAAACAAGTTGATTCGCTCTACCTCAAGCCCAGCATCAGCGGCACCTTTCATGGCACTGTCCAACATCTGAGCCGTATTCCAGTTTTTCCGGGGACTGCCATTAATAAAAATCGCTTTCATTGTCATACCTCTCCTTGTTTTTTGTGCTTGCAGGATGTATTATAACGAAAAGGGAAGTAAAATGATAGTACGCAGTTTTTTCTGCCTTAGAATGGAGGATAAGATGAAAGCAGAAGACCTGACTGAGCTGTTGGAATCCGGCGAAATGACTACCGATGAAATATGCCCGGTCCTTTATACGATGTCGATTCTTGGTCAGCGGTGGAAACTGCCGATACTATGGCATTTGACAGATGAAGGGACGCTCCGCTACAATGAATTAAAAAGGGCATCCCTCTGATCACTAATATTATGCTGACGCAGTCCCTTCGGGAACTGGAACGGAGCTATTTGGTTGAACGAAAGAATTATGATTCCATTCCTCCAAGGGTTGAATATTCCCTCTCTGAACGTGGCAAGACACTGATTCCCATCTTGAAGCAGATCCATGAATGGGGAAAAGATCAGATGGATTTGGTGGTCAGCGAAGTTATGAATAAGAACTCACGATGAAAGACGGTAGGAAGATTGATGAAGCAGATATCACTCTTCCCGCTAAACCCCTGTCGGACGCTCTGGTCGCTCCTCAGCGCCGCCCTGTCCTCCCGTATCGCTGAAAGCAATTCAATGATACCGCGGTGTTGTCCTCTTGTCAATGGACAGCCACGCCGCCGAAGGTGTGCCGTTTCGGGCGACGGCACGGTACAGTCTTCGCGACGAGGGTGTTCCATTCATAACGGCCGAGGCGTTCAACTCCGCCGCCGTATTCAGGCAAATTGCCGATCTGATCCGCAATCATCATCTTTAGTGCATGAGCGCAGTGAGCTTTTATGCTTGAGATTATTAAGACCATCCCGTTCGTGACCCACAGGGTGCATTATATATCAATACTTTGGTTTTTCTCTGAAAGAACCGCAGCATGGAATTCAACCCCATGTTGCGGTTCTTGGTTAAACGATTCTGATTCCTTTTTCAAACAGCTTTGATCAGCGGCGGGGCGGCTCCGTTTTGCCGCTCGACTTCCGACTGAGCCTTCCGGAAATCCTCCAGCCGCCGCAGCTCCTCTTCTGCGTCGTCAAACCTGACGTGCGTATAAGTGTTCATCGTGACGGAAATATCGCTGTGACCCATCAGGTACTGCAGCGTTTTGGGGTTCATGCCGGACTTGGCCATGTTGCTGCAATAGGTGTGCCGGCAGACGTGGGGCGTGATGTTGGGCAGCTGAACGCGGTAGATATCGTTATACCGGTCGACCATGCGGTTGAACCGGTGCTGCCAGTGCATCGCGACGCAGGGCAGGCCGTTTTTGTCATAATAGAGGAAGCCGTAATACCCGTCGATGACCAGTTCCCTTCGCGGCGGGCAGCGGTCGTCAAGGATATTTTGAAACTTGTCCACTACGTCGTCCGTCAGCGGGATGACCCGCTTTCCGGCGGCGGTTTTGGGCGTTTCGCAAACGTAGTTCATTTCGGACGTCCGGATCAGCTGGTGATCGACGTTTAACGTTTTGTGCTCCAGGTCGATATCCTTCACCGTAACGCCGCAGAATTCCGAGATCCGCAGCCCCGTGTGAAACAGAATGTAAACGGCGTCGTAGTATTTGGCGTAAATCGCGTCGTCCTGAATGAAGTTCAAAAACTTTCTCATCTGCTCGCGCGTGATCGCCTCTCTCGTCACGGAGTCGTTGACGATAACGGTGGCAAGCTCAAAGCCGAACGGGTTTTTCAGAAGAACGTCGTCGTCCACGGCCATTTGAAACGCCGGGCGCAGAACGCCGCGGATGCTGTGGATGGAGCTGTAGGATTTCCCTTTTTCCTGCTGCAGCATGATCAGGAACAGCTTCGCGTCGGACGTTTTGATCTCGCTGATCTTCCGGCTTCCGAAATCTTCCGCTTCCAGCAGCTTTTCCACCGTTTTATAGCCCTGCCTGGTCGAGTATTTCACGCCGGTTTTCGCCTTGAGATATCTGGCCACCAGCTCGCTCACCGTCATGCTGCTCTTTTCAAAATTGGAAAGCGTGTCGAACCGGCTGCTGATCTCTTTTTCAAGCTCTCGCAGGGAAGGCCCCGGCTTTCGCCCGGCCGGGACGGGGTCGGTCGGCTCAAGCCTCCAGCTGTAAGCGTAATGAGGCTTGCCGCTGACGTGGTATTTGAACTGGTACCTTCCGTCGTTCCGAACCGTTTCGCCGGGGCGGAGAATGCGGTTCTTTCTGTCGCGCCGGATCCTGCCCTTGTTTCTCGGCATCATGTCTTATCCGCTCCTTTGTTTTGCGTTTCATATTTCCTGCGAGTTCCGCAGGAATTCTTCAAACCGTTCCCGGATGATCAGCACGCGGTTCCCGGAAAGCACGCCGAAGGAATCGAGGTTCGCTTCGCCGAGCTTGCGAATCTTCGTTATGCCGATGTTGAAATACGCGGCGGCCTCTTTCACCGAGAGAGAAAACTTTTGCGGAATGGGCAGGTCATAAGGTTCCACCGTCGGGTTTTCGATGTAAACGGGTTTGTTGGTCAGCATCGTGATCGCTCCTTTCAAAAGCTATAGTTTATTGATATATCACTCTGATTGGTATCATTATCAAGATAACTTTTTGATAACATTTGGCGAGACCGCGGGCGGCGCCGAAGAACCGGACGCGGCGGGTTATTGCCCTTCTGATTCCGCCGTTTTTTCACAGGAACCCCCGCGCCGCTGTCCGCAGCCGCTCGCCCCGGAGATTTGACCTCCCCCTTGGTGGGACGGAAGCATCGACTGCGGCGCGGATCATTTTCATTGCTTGTTTCTGGTTTACGGCATTTGGCTGTGCTGCTGATTTTTGTCCTTTCTTTTACGCGTCCGAACAGGAAGAAGAGAATGGATAAAGAAATAGATAAAAGAAGAAATAATTGTTTTCTTTCTTTTAATTGTTTCTCTGCGTTACGGAAGGGACAAAAGGCGAAAAAGGACGGAGTCAAAAAGAGGGATCGTTTTCAAAGAGCCACGGATTGACGACATAGGTCTGTGCGGGCGGTCTTCCTTTTCCGGAATACGGTTCGGGCTCTTTGACGGAAACGTAACCGTAATCGACGAGGTGATCCAGCACCGGCTGAAGCTCATCCGCCTTTTTGAAGCTGCGGCACAGACGCATGATGTCGCGTTTGCTGAACGCCGTCAGTCCGGCGTTTTTGATCGCGTTCAAAACGTATTTGCTCTGCTTGACGGTAACGTCGGCACCCATCAGCGAAAACGCCGCTCGGGCGTGCTCGATGAAATACCGGGCGATGCGGATCGCGTTTGCCATTGTGGCGGCGTCAATCACCAGAGGCTCCGGATCGTCCAAATAATCCGGGTAACGGAATATGGACGCGCGGCACAGCAGCCCGGCAATGCGGTGCGTGTTTCCAACGAGCTTTCCCGCCCAGTCGCTGATGTCGGCATACTCCTCCTTCAGCTTCGGCTCCAGTTCCTCGGCGAAGGCTTCTATCATTTCGTCCGCCTCCGGCGAGAGCGTGATGAGCTCGGGCTCTTCGGGGTACGCGTCTTCCAGCATGTTTTTGATCCGTCTTTCATACGCCTGCGCAATGTCGTCCGGAACGGTCATGGAACGGTATTTTCTGCTTCCGACGAAAGACGCCGGAACGCAGTACAGGAACCGGGCGGTAAGACCGCGCCCGCGAAAGGTATCGTTCCTCATCAGACCGGACAGAACGCTCGGCTGCGCCATCAGAAGAATGGTCAGCGCGGGATCCATGATGCTTTCGCTGCCTCTGCCGATCCGGTCGACCTTGATGCAATCGCCGGAGTATCCCTTAAGCACCACGTCGATGTTGACGCTCTTGGTGTAGATACCGGCAAGCGTATCGAAGATGCCGCCCTCGGTAGAGAGGATCGCGGCACGGCCGTCGTTGTCGGACAGGATCTGGGTAAGCTTTTCGGTCGTGACGTCGTCCACAAACAACCGGAGAGGCTTCAGTTCCTTATGTGTGGCGATATCCTGAACGATACGCTCCATTTCGGCTTTGACGTCCTTTCCCTTGGCGTCCTGATCTTCGAGCGCCTTCTGTCGGCGCTCTAGAATGCGGCCTTGCATTTTGCTGGATTCGATTCCTGCGGCAATGCGCTTGTTGATCTCGGATTCATATCGGTTTATGGGGCGAACCATGGCGCTTTCTACGGCGGATTTTCTCTCGGACGGTTCCATGACGTTCAGCACGAAGGTGTTCACCGGTTCACACCAGTCTGCTTTCGCGCGGACTTTGTATTTTCCCTGCATACAGACCGAAAGAACGGGAAGCGCGGATGAGGCCGCCATGTCTACCGGGGTCTGGGTGCTTTCCGCAAGAGCCGTCACATAATCCGCGATCTCCTTCGGCAGCGCGTCGACCGGAAACGCCGGCAGCGTGAACGCATCAAACGGGATCGGTTTCTCCCACGCAGACTCCTGTTGCTTTTTCCTGTGAACGAGCGTGACGGGGGCCTTAACGCCGCAGTCTTTGCCGCAGTCAAAGCCGAGCCGCTCTTTGATATATCGGCAGGTCACGGGCTTGTTTTCCTGCGCGGCGTGGATGTATTTTCTCTGCGTTTCTTCATAGGTGTAACGCGGATACGGACTGCTGATCTCGTGAATGACGCTTTCCCCATCGGCCGTCTGCGCAAGATTCGTGATCGCCGCGTACCAGACAGGCTCCGGCAGGCTTTCGGCGTCATTCCGGCAATGCTGAAGAAAAAAGCATTTTTCAATCAGCTCCCGTCCGCTGCCGGTCCCCATCAGGGCAAAGCCGTCCTTTTCGTTCGTCCCGGCGGTCATTTTTGCCGGCTGCGCGGAAGCGTATTTTTCAAAATCCGAAGGATCGTATCTGACCTCGGTGAAGGAAACCACTTTGCACAAGGGCCGTTCCGCCGTTTTGTGGTTCACGGTACCGACGGCGCGAAGCATGCGGGGCAGATCGCTGACGCTGTCAAATTTCCAGCCGTGTTCCCGTAAGGTTGGCTTTACAGTCAATTACTTGACCGTTTATCGAAATCCGGTAACCTGTTGCCTCTGAAACCTTTTTCCATGAAATAGTCTATGGCGAATTCACTGCAACGTCAGAATCTGCCGTTATCGTTGTTGACCCAGGCTTCACAAGACTTTGGTTTTCTTTGGTGTTCGGATTCGACAAATAAACATCTTGTTTTGAGCATTTATTGCAAGTATCCGCAAACTTTTTCCAAGTAGTATAATTCAGATAAATGTACGGGTTACTATCATTTTGATAGTCCATATAATAGAGACCGGAATTCGTGCAGGAAACAAAAGCTAAAGAATGATCGTTAGGGGTATACCCCGTGTCTGGATCATCAATTCTGATATGCTCACCCGCCTGTGCGTATCGCGTTATGATCTCTTTACACGTAGCTTCTGTTAGTGTTTTTCCTTTTCTCTTGAAATACTTCTTTGCGCCACTTCCAACCTTTCCATATGTAACGCCCTGCACAAACGTTGCATAAACCCAACATCCAGCACCTCCGTCGATATTCACTGTGTATTTGTTATCTTTAACAGTGGACCAATATCTTTGGTTATGATACGAAAACTTTTGACCAGAAACTGCTTTGAAAGAATCTTTGAAATAATGAACAGGTCTCCGCTTTTGAACAAAATTGTCAAAATCGGAGACCTGTTTTTTCTCATCTTCCTTGCTTGACTGTCTCGCCACCAAAGTGACCGCGACATACTCGGATATGTCCGGCAGTTCAATGAGGAACATTCATAAAGCGGTATCTGAATTACATGACATGAGTGCAGAAAATAACCTGCGAGCTGCGGTGGCTGTGCGCGTTCACTGTAAAGCTTTAGACGCAAATTCCGCGACAAACCGTAAAAGCCACAATCATTCCTCTGACGTTTGAAGCAATAACGGTTACTGCCCAAAAACGCACGCTTCCAACATTGGCCAGATGCTGCTTCGTGCGCCGGAGGAGGCGATAATCTCAATCAGATGACCATCGCTGATATAATACAGAACCGTACCGTACCAGCCATTTTCATTTTTGTAATCCACACAACTGAAGGTCAGACCGTTGACGGTTCTCGTATAGCTTGACGTAGATATGTCAGCGGCGTCCGTCTCTGCAAACCAAGCAGCCGTATGTCCTCCGTCGCCGACGTATTCCTTGCAGTCCAGATTCGTGTAGTACGAGTCGTTTCCGATAACGCCCGTGGAGCCTAAATGGTAAGAAACGTTCTCTTCGGGCAGCAGCTTGTTCAAATCAACGACGTCAAAACCCGCCGGTGAATACACGATCATATCCGAGTTTTGCAGCAAAACAGTATTTGATCGGGTAACTGCGGACGTGCTCGCGGATTCCGTTCTCGGCTGAGTGCTCGGTTTCGTCGGCGGTTCGGTACGGCGCTGTGTAATCGGCTCTGCATTTGTTTTGGGAACCGTCGTCTCGGTTGCTGTTGCCGTTTCAGTCCAATGAGCGTAAACGGTTTCGTCCGCTGCATGAATGACCGAATACGGCGTGACCGGTTCACCGCCATCCCGTTCGGTAAACCAGCCGACAAACTCGCAGCCGTCCTTTTTCGCGCCGGGCAATTGACCGTATTCATCGCCGATGCAGCCGGTTCGCTCCGTGTAATCCGCCCTGCCGCCGTTAGCGTCAAAATAGACGTGCGCCACGGCGGGCAAATCATCCTGCGCGGCCGCAGTGGTCTCGGCATCGCGCGGCGATACGGCAGGCGTTCCGCTGCTCGAAGGGCGCTTTTTGCCCTGCGCAGCCAATGCGATCACGATCAAAAGAAGAACAACGCCGGCAGCGACCGCCACCGGTATGATTTTCTTCGCGCTGACGCTTTTGGGCAGCTCCTTCTCTATATCAAGATCAAGCCAATCGTTATCGGCGGGCTCCGCTCTGCCTGCGTTTTCCGCCGGGGGCGGGTCGACGGGATTGTAAGAGCCGTAAAGAGCCGTATAAAAACCGGTCTGGTTTTGATTTGCGTCATTCTGCTGCGGAAAATAGTTTTCCGAATGGAATCGGCCGTCGTTATCGCTCACGTTTCATCACCTTCCTCCAAAAAATGCTTTTGGGGCTGTTGCAATGGATTGTCATCCAAGGCAGCAGCCCCTCGCCGATCGTTTAGTTTGCAGATGCGGAATCGTCGTACTCCTTGAAGCCGTTTGCCCACGCTTCCATTTTGTTGGCATAGTCTTCAAGAAGCTGAGAGAAATTCTTGAATGTGGCCTCAAAGCTCGCGAACTCGTTGGCAAGCTGAGTGGATCTGTTACCGGTCCACACGTCGTTCAGGCTGCTCATGAGGGTCTTCAGGTTCGTGATGACCTCATCGTGACTCGCCTTATAGCCTCTCGCCTTCTGAACCTTTTCCATTGCGCCTGCATAGTCGATGCTGATCAAGCCGGGATTTGCCATTTTTCTTACCTCCTAAGTAATAATTTTATTTCAGCAGATTGGCAACTGCGAAAAAGCGCTTAAAAACAACTTCTGATTTTGGCTGCCGCGTTTTCATCTGCGGACGAAACGCCGGCGGCGTATTCCTTCATGGCTGCCGACGCGGTATCGCAGAGATCGGCGAGCTTGCCGATGACCGGAAGCGCGTTCTGATAGGTGGCCGTGAATTGATTGTGCGCATTGCCCTGCCAGACCGAAGAAAGCGAAATGGTAAGCACCGTGTAGTTTCGGATGATCTGGCGGTAATCGTTTGCTTTATCGGCGACTTCCTGCGCCCTGTTGTTGAGACCGTCGGTATCCACCGTAAAGGACACGCGGTCATTGATTGCTGATAAGAGAGCCATATGTTTGCCTCCAATAATTATTTAGCAGAAATTATATACTCATATTCATTTGCAAATTTTTCTATTTCAACCTTTTGAATTTTCCCCTCTAAGCCATGATTCTTTTGCCAATTTCCTCCTTCGGAGTAATAAACAAATGTTTTTCCGTTTGGATCTGTTGCAACACCTTCGACATATACGACGTGATTTGCATTGCTGTCTCCTCTGTCGCTTACAGCCAATGTGTTTCCTTTGATAACAGAAATGTCGTTTATTCTTTTTCCGCTGTCATCATTAAACACTTTATCAACTGTAAAATAATCTTTATTTATAGCATTATGCCAATTTCCGCCATCGCCACTCACTTTAGAATAAAAGTATAATGAGCCTTTCCCGTTTATCTCTTCATATCTTGACGCAGCATACCATGTGCAATTTGAAGAAGAAGTCCCACCGCTTTTTAAGGTATAGTGCTTGTTAAAGCTTTTTCCGTGACATTTAATTTCGTTGCCGTATTTTGAAGTGTCAACGAATGAGTCTTTCATTTCTTCAAGCTCGTTAAAGCTTTTTTGATTTGCCATGCGTCTAACTTCAGCTTCAGCTTCTTGGTATTCGCTTGGATTATGCTCCCTAAACCAACCGTCAACGCCTTCACTCGATGAATCGGTATTGAGCAGCGGAAGCAGCGCCGCAGTGCTTGCGCCGGCAAACAGACTGCCGGTCAGACCCTTGAGGAGCGGAGACGTAACGAAAGCGCCGTTCTGATATTTCTCCGTAAAACTTCTCGCCGCAAGAATCTGCTGGTTGCGTGCAATCATCTGCGCCGTAGTCGGGTTGGAAAGGATAAAGTCAAGCTCCTTGGAAAGCGGCGCAAGCTCGCCGACGTTGACCGCCTGATTGCCGCTCGTCAGAAGATCGGACGCGCCCTGATTGAACGCAGCCGCAAGACCGGACATTCTGGTTGAAAACGCGTCGATCTTTTTTTCAAGCTGCAGCAGTTCCCCCGTCAGGTTATCCTGCCCCTGATAGGCGGTGTTGAGTCCGAGCCTGATCCTATCCAACTGGCCTTTGAACGTTTTGGCGTCGCCGTCCGCCAGATTTCTCATCTTGGAAGTGATATTGACGTAGTTTGCGGTTACCCCAATTTTCATTTCATCGTCCCTCGCTTCTTCAGGTCAAATAACTGATATAGTCGAATCCACTCATGTTATAGAATTTCGTATTCTTGGAAACACCGTTGTAAAGGCTGGAATCCTCTATGCGGATCCTGCCGCTTTTGCTGATACCGTTGCCGTTCGCAAACGAATCGGAAACATAATACTGAACCTTCCCGTCAACGATCTCATAGTCCGTTATCACGGCCACATGATCGTTGGTTCTGACGCAAACGCCCTCCGGGTGCGAATTGAGCAGCGAAGTCATGTAGGCGTCTGCGCCGCCGCTGGCTGAAGACAGCGTGGATTTGGACACTTTGTTGGCCTGATAGGAAACGCTCCCTGCCGTATAGCGCGCAGAAGGCGCTTTGCCGCCGGTTGAGCCGTTGTATTTGTATTTCACGCCGGAACGGTAATTGCCGACTTTTGTAACGTTGGTCGCGCCGGCCGAGGTATAAACGCTTTCAACCGAAAAGGTCGACGTACCGTGACCGTCCAAATAGGCCTTCCGGTTCAAAAGCCTTGTCATAGCCGCGATGTGGCAATTCCCTCCCCCGCCGTTTTCGTACAGTTGAGTCTGTGCTTTCGGAAAAGCGCTGTTGACCGCATTGACCTTTGCCCGGTAGCCTCCCGCATTCGAATCAACGAAATAATCGTTCACGTTTATGCTGCTGATCGGTTGGTAGCCGCTCGCCTTTGCCTGTCTTTCCTGCTTTGCCTGCTGCTCCATATCGTAAGCGTGGATTTGCTCGATCTTATTGGCGATGCTGTTTTTGCAATTCTTGATCTGAAGCATGAGGTCATGCCATTCTTTGTAAAGCTGATCCAGTTTTTCAACCGTGGCCTTGGCATACGCGCCTTGGCATTCGTTGTAGATTTCACATTGCTCCAGCATGATGATCTGCTTGCCCAACGAACCGGAATAATCGGCGATTTCGGGATCGACCAGATTATCAAGCGATTTCAAAAGTGATTTTGCCAGCGTATAGTCCAACGACATTTTATATGCCACTTGAACCCCTCCTCGTTTTTGTTATATCGCCCTTGTTGGCTGACGCTTGTATCGGCCGGTTTTCCTACGTCGCAAACGTCAGAATATTGCCGTCGTAGATTTTGTTTTCGCGCAGCGTCTTTTCGGTGTTCAGCCGCCGCCTGCCGCAGTAAAAATAATAAAAATAATAATGATTCTTCGGGTACGGACACAATCCGTTTTCGTGCAGAAAACGCAAAAAGTCAGTGGAGAGCGGGCCTGCCGGAACGTCGTAAGGCAGTTCAAAATCCATTTCCCGCTGCTCTCGGCCGACCGCATATCGGACGGTAACGATCACGCTGTTTTCCATAGCGGTCAATTATCCCCCGCTTCAACAGGAACCGATTGAAGCCTGCCGAGGAGTGATTCAAACCGTTCCTTTTCCGTTTTCGCATCGGTTGACTCAAGGATCAAAACGTCGTCTTCATCGAAAGGATCAAAATGGACGTCAAGCGCTGCTGCTCCGTCGGAAATATAAATCATGCCGTCGGAATATACGTCGTCAGGAACAAGGCTGTCGATCTTCATACTGAAATAGCGCGCCTTGCCGCCGTAAGAGGCGAAAAACAGAGCGGCCGTCTGATCGTCTGCCCCAGCCTCGCAGAGCACTTTTCGGGCTTCGGCTATTCTGTTGTTTTCAAACAGCTCTTTCGCGTTCGCCAGCGCTTTTGCGCTGACCGCCGTCACGCGGTTCTGACCTGCTTTGACTTGATCGGACAGGAAATACGGCGCAAAATACGCGGGTACATCCTCAGCCGTGATCGGCTGAACGGTATACAGGTCGTCACTGCACTCGGAAAGGCAGACGGCGTCGGGCATCATATAAATCATTCCGAATTTTTTGATTCCGCCGTCCGTCCCGAAAAACGCGATCCTTTTTTCCGACCTCGTGATAATATCGATCAACTCATCTGTTTCCCTGACCGACGAGTAGTTACCGTCAAAGTCCATTTTCAGACAGCCTTTTCCGACAAGGCTGTCTCTTGTTTGGGCCGCGATGCCGACAAGGTTTTCTTCGGGGACAGACAGGAAAACGTCTTCAACACCTGCCACCTCTTTCACGCCGCGCATCGCGCAAAGATATAATAGCTCTTGCGCGGATAAACGTAATTCCTTCACAGTTATGCTCCCTTCATTCCTTTGAATTTGACCGTTGTCTTGCCATCCAGATAAAAGCCCTCCCACTCATTGAGCAGCTCACTTTTTTCCGAGTATGTCAAATCGGTATCAAACGACGCGTGCATATTGTAGTTTCCGCCCAGGAGGATTCGGTATCGACCGTTTCCAATCGTGGTAAACGGCTCCGTTCTGCCGAATTCCTTGGCAAACGAGGACGCGTCGTCTGCGATGACACAGAAAACGTTCAATCCTTTTCCGAGCTTGATCAGCGCTTCCAGTCTTTTGGCGGCACTGTCACTGATGCACTCATAAAACCTTCTGAAATTGTCAATCAGGAGAACGACACAGTCAGCCGGCGGCTCATTATGAAGCTGCGCGTCTTTTCTTCGCTTCAATTCAGCTGACAGCTCTTCAAAATAATTGTCGATCTCATCCGCCGAAGTCAGATATTCATCATAAAGACTGTCATCGAAATGGGCTTCCTGCGTGTTCATTCCAATAACCTTTGCGGAATAATGCTCCTTAAACTGGGCGCCTGCCACGCGCAGCAGATTGGTTTTGCCGGAACCGGGCGTGCCCGAAATCAGTAAGAAATGAGAGGCTGACGGCTTGAAAACCAGCGGCTTGACGTCACGCACGCGAAGGCCGAGTGTGATGCCGTCGGAACGGATCGAGCCGTAGCGGATCACGTCGGGCATGATCGGAATCGGTCTGGGCAATTCACCGTGCCAGGCATTCCCCATCACGATTCCGACGTTTCGGATTTCTTTGATCCGATCGGATTCACTTTCGGATTTGACCGGCAGCGCCGTTTGATATTCCATCGGTGCTTTGTTAACTTCGACCAATCCACGGCCGGCCGTTGACAGAGGACGCAGGGCAAACGATTTCAATCCCAAAATGGCGGCATACTCGCTCTCGTCATTCATTTGAAGCGCGATCTTACGTTTAACCTGATCGGTGATTTTGTAACTCACGCCGCTCAGACCTGTCAACGTTGCGACCAAAAAGATCCCGTAATTGGCGCCCTCGGAAACAAGCGTCTGGAAAAAATCAGCCAGATCGGGATTGTAGGCAATCACCTTTTGAAGGTTATCCACGACCAAAACAACGTACGGGATGACCTTCTGTGTGACTTCCCGGTAAACCTTCAGATTGCCTACGCCAACGGAGCTGAACAATTCACGCCGCTCTTTCAGCATTTCCTGCATCAGAATAATCAGCTTGTGGATCTTTTCTTCTTCATTACTGTTGGCGATTCCGCCGATCTGCGGATAATCTCTGAACATGCCCAACGTCCAACTGCCGAAATCAAGTCCGTAAATGTTGACTTCCTCCGGTGAGTAGAGAAGACAAAGCGACATGATCACCGTCTGCAAAAACGTGGTTTTTCCGCTCATGGGCGCGCCATGGATGAAATGGTGACCCTCGCCGGAAAAATCGAGCCTGAGCGGGTACTGGCTTTGAAGGAACGGGTTATCGACCAACCCAATGACCGCGGATAAGCTTCCGTCGGATTTCGGCCAGGCGGAGCCGTCGAACGAACGCTTCAAAAGATCCGGCAGGAAAACCTGCGGCGGCATCAACGGCGTCCAGATCTGTCTGGCAAAGGGAATTTTGTTTTTTCGCGTATATTCGTGCAAGTATTCAACCATGAGTTCGGCTTCCGTTTGATAGTTTCTGGCGCCGATGGTTTTGTTGTTTTCAAGCGATCTCTCTCTGGTGCCGTCCGGCTTTACGATTGCAACAGGCATCTTGACCACACGTTTTTTGTCAGCATCGGGGTTGAATCGCGCACCGGTAAAAAAGCTTTGGACCAAATAGAATTCGTCACTTCCGATTTTGACATACACCCGACCGGGATTCTTGAGGTATGCCGCCTCCGTATGACCGCTGCCGAGCATTTCGACGCTGTAGCTCTCTTCTGCGACAGGGAGACACCACCTGAATTTAACGTTTGCTTCCATGGAATCGGTAACGATACCGCTCGGATTCTGAGTTGCCAGGATCGCATATACACCAAGCGACCTGCCGATTCTGAGAACGGCGTCGATGTTTTCCTTGGCGATTTCAGGATACAGACGTTTGAACTCGGCATACTCGTCAATCACAACGAACAGGATCGACAACCGTTCCAGCGACGGATTGCCCGCCCGCTTTTCGTTGTATTTGAAAATGGATTGAACGCCGGCTCTTTTGAACAATTCCTGTCTTCTGCCGATCTCCGCATTCAGCGCATGAAAGCATTTATTGATCAGGTGACTGTTTTCGATCTCTTCGATTGTCCCCGCCACGTGAGGCAGCGTTTTCAACAACTGTGTGATCGCTTTTTTGGGATCGATCAGAACAAAAGACACGTCGGTAGGCGAAAAATGCATCGCCATGGACAGGATCCAGTCCTGAAGAAGCTCCGACTTACCGGAGCCGGATCTGCCGGCCACGATGCCGTGGGGTCCGTCCTTCTTTTCGTTGATGTCAAAGCGGAACACTTCACCGTTCTCACCGGTTCCGATGGGAACAGACATGCTTTCAACGTAATTCGCCGTGCTCCAGTATCTTTGAAGCGGCCAATCCTGCGGATGGGTGATTCTCATCCCTTCAAAAAAAGAAACGCTTGAAGGAAGCAGCTTCGTATTCTCGCTGTCAATCACCCGAAGCGGAGCGATCGCTCGACCAAACGCTTCTCCGGCTGCGTCGGACACGAAATCGGGCGCGAACGGCTGCCTTTCCTTCGCGCTGCCCTTTTCATAGAAAAAGCACCCGCTGTTTGAAGCCTGGATAAAGGCGCTCGTATTGCCGGGAAGCTGTTCAAAATAATCGACCGTCAGAATTGCGCCCGAGCCGTTGCCGCAGCCAAAGGGCGGGAAAAGTGGCTGAAGCTCCGGGTTCGTAATATACTGCGGTTCGGTAATCACAAACAAATAAAACGGCATCAACGACTCGAACTTTCCGCCTGCCGATTCCGATTCTTTGACAACTCGGCCGCGCATATCGTTCATAACCGTTTTCAGAACGTTTTTCACATCCGCGTTGGTTAAGGCAATGTAACGACTGTTTCTGTCGTAAGAAAAGGCATGAGGAAGCCACCTGATCCACGAAAGCTGTTCGTATTTTTGTTCCGTCGTCAACAGAACGATATGCAGATCGTTATAAGTGTGAAAGGTTGCAAGCTGTTGAATAAAATTCTGAACGAGAGACAGATTCTCTCTGTCGCTGCCATATACGCCAACCACCGGATGCCGTTTCAGATCGACCAGCAGCGGCATATTGGGAATGACTCGGTATTGATCTACTACCTTCTTGATTTTTGCGAGCAGCTTATCCTCTTCCAGATCCATCTCATTATTGGGCACCTTGATCGGAACGGCGTTCTCCACCGCTCCGGTACCGATACGAAAGCTGAGAAAATCAGGATCGAGGATCGTCCGGTTCCAAAGCTCTTTTCCTTCCCCCGTTACAATCTCCAGGCATTTTTCGGTAGGCGGATTGGATTCGAGCGCAATGTGGAGCTGATTTCCAACCGATAAAGACAGTTCATGATCGATCTTTTTAATATAAGCGCCGTATTTTTCGATCTTCTTTCCAAACCGTTCCCTGTATTTCTCATTTTGCTTTTTGTGATTAATCAGGCCGCTGATTGCACTGATCAGCATCATCGGAAGGGAAAACAGCATCATGAACGGGGAATAGCTGACGTTGGTGATCATCGGAATGATCAAAAAAATAGCCGCCATGATCCCGCCCGTAATGAGCGGCTGCACGATCAGAGAAAACCAGTTTGCTTCAGGCTTTGCGCCAATGTTTGGCGGCGGCTGAATATCCAGCCGTTCATATTTCACCGCCTGCGCCAATTTTGGCGAGGGATAGATAACGGGATAATGTTCGCTGTGAACAGGCAGGCTGTCGCCCAAATATTCAACTTGCGGATTCGTTTCAAAAAGCAGACTTCCGTCCCGATACAAAAACTTATAGCCCGCTATGGAAATGACGTCATTGTTTCGGAGAACCTGCCTCTTGATCCGAACCTCGTTGACAAAGGTGCCGTTCGTGCTGTTCATATCGGTGATTTCCGCGACGGAATCCCGAAAAGTCAACGTCGCATGAAGCCGGCTGACCTTATCGTCGCAAACCCGCAACAAACAGGTGTCTTTTTTCCCGATCGTCAGTTCCCTGGGCAGGCTGATCGTTTTGACGGGAAGCTCTTTTCGGGCGGTGATCCGAACGATCTCCTGATTGCCGCGGCAGAAAATGAATGAATCACCGATCTTCATTCCCCCGGCTTTGAACCTCTGTCCGTTGTAATACGTACCGTTCTTTGCCTTAAGAAATACGGAATGATCCGGCCTTGCTTCGATCACAAAAAGAGCCTTTGGCAGACTTAATTTGTCGAGGAAGACAGTATCGTTTTGGTCGCCGCCGACTGTTACGACGTCCTGTTTGATCGGTATCGTCTTTCTTTGTCCGTTCCATTGAATATCAACTAACATGCTATTCTTTCCTTAACAAGCTAATCGCCGAATCGAAGCCGCAAAAACAAGTTGCCGATTATCGGCTGTATGACGCTGCCTGAACGGTGAAAGCATAGGTTTGAGCGGCAACATAGAAGCCACGATCAACGGGCGTCCATTCGTTCGCAGGCAGCCTTCTGCCGTCCAGAGAGAAGGTTCCGACAGACGATCCGAGATCCATCACATAAACCATACCATTCTCCGACGCCATAACGGCGCAATGCTTTCTGCTCACACCGGCGGTATCGGCAGGAAAAACAATGTCGCCGGCAGAGTCTCTGCCGATCGTCAGCACCTTGTCGATCGGCCTTTCCAGTCTCAGATAAGCGGAGCGGATCACAGCCGTTCTCACCGTGACCGGCTTCGCCGCAGGAGCGTTCTGCACGGGAGTCATAGGCATGGTATGGTCTTCGGCAGGCACATTGACCGGAACTGCGGGCGCGGTGTAGCCGCCAAAGGACGGAGCCGCGGGCGCCGTATAGCTTTCAAAGGACGGGAAAGCAGGCGCAGTGTAATTTTCAAAGGACGGAGCAGCCGGTGTCTGAACGGGCTCGCCGGCAAAAGCGGCCGGCGCCATATTCAACACCTGCGTGCGGGCGTCGTCGTATGCCTTGACGACTTGCTTCAGGCACAGGTTGATCAGAATGAAAAGAAGAACGAGCGCTAAAATGCTATCCACAAACACTGTGAGAAGCCACAAGACACCGTCAAATCCCAGCCCGCCGTTCCACGCAAAGTGCAGAAAAATATTGGCAACAACGCAGCCGTAGAATATCGGAGACGTCAGATACCCTGTTCCGGATGTTTTGCCTTTTCTTCCCAAGGCAACGCCAGCTCCGGCAATCGCACCCCACGTGACATGACAACCGATCGCCAGTATCGAGCGGAGAATGAAGGTGGACTGTCCGTCCTCAACCCCCCCTTCCATGAAAGAGTTGAAAACGTAGGCAACGGTTTCAAACACCGCGAAGCCGGCGCCAACCGCCGTGCCGATCAGCATGCCGCCGAATCCGTATTTCGTTTTGTTTCGGTGAAAAAAGAGCAGGATAATCAGGAGCTTGGCCGGCTCTTCCACAAAGGCGGCGATCGGCGCTTCGTAGCCTTCTCTAAAAACAAGTCCGAACAAAAATGTCAGGAGCATCGACGCAACGCCGCCGACTACAAAAAAGGCGATAACCTTGATGAACGAAATATCCCGTGGGATATTCATTTCCCAAACAAAGATGAGAACGGCAAAAGGCGTTATCATCGCGCCGAAGGAGCCGAGAACGGCAAGCAAACCTGGATTCAAAAAAAGAGCAAGGAAGTAACCGACTGCCAAAAACAGAATTCCGGCGATCAAAAAGCGGGAATAAAGCCAAGGTTTTTGCCACGCCGTCAGCATTTTATCTGGTGCGGGCGTTGTTTCCGGCGTACCGGCTGCAAAGATCTTTGCGGCTGTACCGACGGGATGCTTGCGGAAAGTACCCGAAAAGATTTCTTTGAACTTCACGTGAGATTTTCTGGCCAATTGATAGAACTGAGTGTTGCCGGAAAACTCCACCGACGCGTTGCACTTGGGGCATCTGCCCAGCGAAGCGTCAAAATCAAAGCCGCATTTTTCACATCTCATTTGATTGATCTCCTTTATTGCAGTCTTGTCTTGCATTTGATCATAACGGCAGTGAAATTATCCTGATTCTGTAAATCCTGCCGTAAAATATTCTCTTCGATCCGCGTGCCAAGCTCCGAAAAGCTGCCCGCGTTGATCAGCTTCAGCAACGCGTCGTTGCCCAGCGCATTTGCCACGCCGTCAGAACAAAGAATCAAAACGTCGTCGGGACGCAGTGCGATCGGTTGGGTATTTGCGTCGATCTCATTCACTTCACCCATGCCGATATAAGAAGTGATGCGGGAACGCATCGGGTCGTTATCCGCTTCCTGCTGGGAAATCATCCCCTGCCGAACCTTGCTGCTGAGCACGGAAGCGTAGTTGTGATAACGATTCAAGAGCTTCACTTCGTTATTTCGGACAAGGAAGATACTGCTGTCGCCCACGGAGACGAAGCTCAGCTTGCCGCCGCGGATCAGCGTGGCCACCACCGTACTGCCGCCTTTCATGGAGCTGGCGTACATATAGGCGTCCACAGCGCTCTCCGCTTGATAAACACACTCTGACAGGAATTTCTGCGTTTCGCCCGTCGTGCAGGCGTTAAACTGTTTTTTGAACGTATCGACCGTAATGCTGCTGATCGCCTTACCGTCCTGCAAGCCTCCCATACCGTCCGCTACAACGGCAAGCAGACCTTTTTCCGACACGAGCAAAGAATCGTTCTGATCGGACAGATAAAATGAATCCTGCTGGTATTCGCGCTTGCCCTGGTTTTGCAGCAGAGCCACGTCAAAGCAGAGCGGCTGTGCTGCCAATGAAAATGATTCGCTTCCGCGCCGGAGCACCTTGCGGTACTTCGCGGCAAGCACGATCGTCGTTATCAGGAAGACGAGCGTCGTCAGCAAAAAAACGGCCGTTGTTGACAAAAGGATACGAATGGCGCAAGCTCTGATAAACTCCATCAAAGTCAAGCCGAATCCCCCGTTTCATGCGTTGTATATTGGTTCGATTAATTGGGTTTTTCCGGGAACCTGCCCGTTTCTTTGTAGGTTTTATAAGCCTTGCCCACTTTAATACAGAAAACCAGATTCATGGTCGCGGTCAAGACGGCGACGTAAGTGCCCCAAGTCGGCATGACGCCCTGAGAAAGCACTAAAACGATTTCAAGGATAACAAAGCCCAGATAAACGGCAGCGACAACCGTTCGCTTTTGCCAGATCAGAAAGAAAGCAAGAATGGCAAAAACACTTGCGTCGAGCAAGGCAGACGCATCGTACGTTCCGGTTATCACCATAATCAGCGTTATCGCTGCGGTGACCGCCGCCCAAACACCGGCGCACAACGCGTTCGATTTGGCGGCCTTGGAACCGAATTTTTTGAAAAAGTCGCGATAGCTCATCGGCTGATTCCCATTAACCGGCTGAGCGGCGAAAAAGTCCGGCGCGGCAGGCATAGCGCCGTTTTGCCCGTAAGGGCTACCGCCATAAAACGGCGTGGCTGCCCCTTGATTCGGAATGGGCTGCTGCGTTGCAGGCATGGTCGCGCCTGCGTCCTGTGCCGGCGCGGCGGGCTGCTGCGGCTGAACCGGCGGCGCGGGCTGATACAGCGGCATGGTCGCGCCTGCGTCCTGCACCGGCGCGGCGGGCTGCTGCGACTGAACCGGCGGCGCGGGCTGATACAGCGGCATGGTCGCGCCTGCGTCCTGCACCGGCGCGGCGGGCTGCGGCGGCTGAACCGGCGGCGCGGGCTGATACAGCGGCATGGTCGCGCCTACGTCCTGCACCGGCGCGGCGGGCTGCTGCGACTGTGCGGATTCATCCTCGAAAAAAGTTGTCATTCCCGTCACGGGGTTCTGCGTTTGGCAGTACGGGCAACCGGAAGCGTATCTGTCCGCATCGTAAAAATGCCCACCCGAACATTGCTTGATATTCATAATGTCAACCTCTCCCTTTTAGTTTTTCTTTGAAAACAGTATAACGGCTTCAAACCATTTCCCGTGCTTCTGTTTGGTGTAGATCCCAAACAACACGTTCAGCACGGTCAGCAGCGGCACGTGCATATAAATCAACATGCCAAATAAATCGTCAAAGTCGCTGGTGCGGTAATAGCCGTACGTTGCGTCGAACAGGATCGTGCTCACCAGCGAAATCAGCCACAGAGCAAGCAGCGCGGTCTGAATGACAGCCGCCACGTCGCTTTTTCCCTTTGCGAACGACCGCAACAGAAACACGCCGGCGGTCAAGGGCACGACGATGATCAGAATCAACTGCAACATCAACCCGGCGTAGAGATCATCGTTCGACGTCACACCGACAAAAAAGAAAAAGCTGTATAAAGAGGAAATGAAAAACACGATCGCTGTAATCAGCGCAAAAATGTTCTTCTTTGGCTTGACTTCGGTCGGGTTAAGCGTCGGATTGAAAGATGGGTTAAAAGTCTGGTTAGGTACCTGATTGGCCTTTTCTTTGGTCTTTTTGATTTTCGGCGTTCGCTCCGCAGTCGGCACAAAGCCGGGCGTCGCGTGCGCGGCAATCAGATCGCGGTAAAAAGAGTCAATATCCTGATACCGTTTCTGAATGTCGATTTCCATGCCTTTGAGCAAAACAGCTTCCTCGGCCGGGTTGACGTCGGGATTCAGCTCATGTGGCAGCCGCAGTTCGTCGCTGTTTTCGCTGCGCTTGATGGCGTTGGCCGGAAGGATGCCGGTAACCGCCCGATAAATCGTGGAAGCGAAAGCAAAAACGTCAGTCCAAGGCCCCTGCTTGCCGTGGGTGTCGTATTGTTCCATGGGTGCGTAGCCCGTTTTGACGTTGATCGTTTTGGATGTCGGGGTTTCAAAGGAATACTCCCGCGCCGCGCCGAAGTCGATCAAAACCGCGCCGAGCGGCGAAAGGATGATGTTGTCGGGGCTGATGTCGCGGTGGAGCATATTCTTTTTGTGAATCTGGGAAAGAGCCGTCACCACCGGATGCAGCTTTTCAAGCGCGTCGGTGAGGCTGGTTTTACCGCCGCGATCAAACAAATACTTCTTGAACGTGATCCCGTCGACGTAATCCATAATGATATACGCCGTGTTGTTCTCGGCAAAGAACGCGCTGACACGCACGACGTTGGCAACGTCGTTGATTTCCTTCAACCGTTTCGCTTCGTCAAGAAACCGGTTTTTTCCGGCTTCATAGATATTCCGGCTTTCCGAATCGTCGTAAGGGGAAAGCGTATAGTTATCACGTTTTCGCGCCGCGCAGCCGCTCGGAAAATACTCCTTGATCGCGATCTTTTCACTTTTGTGCATATCCCAGCCGATGTAGGTAACGCCAAAGCCGCCCTGCCCCAGCGCGCGCCCCACCAGGTAACGCCCGCCGAGCACGGAACCGACCGAAAGCTGGTGATCGGCGTTCTGGTATTCCCGGTCATGATGACAAACGGGACAAATCCCCGAAACGCTGTCGTAAGCGCCGGTCATACAGTATATGCATTTATTGTCCAACAAACCATCCATGTTGTTCGACACCCCTTATCTTTTTATTGATTTCTCCATATCGGAGTACACCGCAGATCAAAAAGAGCTGTGCTCACTATTTCTTTTTTGAAACGGGTTTGGCCAGTTTCATCGCGTCTTTTGTACCAAAACTTCTTCTGATAATGGTTTCGATATATTTTAATAAGATTACTCTGTCGTCGATAATTGTGAAAACCCTTAAGACTCTTGTCTGATTAAACATTACAATCTTAACAGGGGCTTTTAATGTCCGGCTGATTCCGGCTATCGCCAATTGACCTTTTTCAATTGATAACGGTTCAAAATCTTTGAGGTATCCCTGCGTTTTTCTGTAAGAGTCAATGAGTTCTGTTTCCGGCATATTTGCCATTTCAGAGATCGTAATTGAAGAAATGTCGTCCAAATCAGCCGACTCCATGTACGCAGCCGTAGCTACCATGTAATCCCAACCGTAACCATTCGCTGCCAACAGAACATCATACTGCTGCCAAAGCCCTCTTTTCTGTTTCATTTCTTCGATATAACTGACGTCATCGAGTGTTTCTTTCTGTTTTTTCTTTCTTGGAAGATTGAACATGTGTTCCTCTTTTCAAATGTTTAAATCTTGGTCTGATCTTGTCATGAAAGGCACGCACTTCACACTGCAGGCGGCAAGAGACGGCTTCGTTGTGACCGAGGTAATGTCCGTAACGGAACAGACTTTATCGTTCTTCCTGATTTCGTCAAAGCCGGTAACGTCGACCGTGATAGTAATACTGTTCGCAGGAAACGAAATCAGATGGAAAAAGTGCTGAAATAGCAAGGGTTGGCTTACCCCCGATTTGTTTCATCGGGAGTAAGCCGCAAAGAGTGACAGAATCAGAATTCGTTGTTGATCACGCACTTGAAGGTAACGCGGCGCGAAGCGTCCTGATTGATCGTGCCGTCCAGATTATAAATCGGCATACTGTTGGAATAGCCCTTGGCTTCAAAGCTCTGCGCCAGTGTCGCGTCAATGGTCTGGCAGTACTTCTTTACGTTATCGGCGCGGGACTGTGACAGCGGCAGACCGCTTTCGTAAGTGCTCGTGGCCAAAGGCGCAGTGTGCCCCTCGACGACGGTCTTTTCGATGAAGCCCTTATACTTGTCGTTGGTCAGAACCGAACCGTAGGCCTTGATGAACGCGTCAAGCAACTGCTTGCCGCTGTCGCTGACGTCGGCGGAGTCGCCCGAGAACACGACGGCCGCGTCAAACATGATCTCACCGTTATCGCGGTCGATGGTAGCGCTCAGACCGGCACTCTTCAGCGCCGTTTCCAGTTCGGTGAACATGGCCTCTTTGGTTTCGTAGATTTTGAGAAGCTGATTATCGGAAATGAGCGCGTCGTCAGCCAGGCTGTTTTTCACAGCGTCGACCTTGTTCTGAATCTTATAAATATCGTAACCGCCTTCGGTGCGCGGCGCCGCCACGAAGCAGCAGCCGTCCTTGGGCTTGCCGGAACGGAAGGAGGAGCCGTAACCCTCCAGCAGCGTTTTGCCGTTCGTCGCGTCGACCAGATCGTAACGATTATCGCCGTCCGAAACCTTGAGCAACATATTATTCTCATTGCTCACGCTGTAGGCCGTGATAGAATAATCCTTCTTTTCAAAGTTGTAATAGCCTGTTGCTCCGTCCTTATCCGTTTGCTTGACGATGCCGTTGTATTGGTCAACGGTAACGTTCTTGCTCTCTTTAACCGTCAGCAGAACCTCGCCGCTGCCGTTGATGAAGGTATAGCTTTTGTTGTTGCTTTCCAGAACGTAAAGATCCTTCGACAACTCGTCATAAGTAACGTGTTCATACGTCTCGTTCAACACGGGCGTGCCGTCAAACCAATAGCAATCGTAGGAGGAATTGTTGTTGAAAACGGTCAGCATTTTGCCGACCACGTCCGGTCTTGAACTGAACTCAGCGGACTGCGTTTTGCCGGTTCTGTCGAGCAGGTAGTAGGTGGACGTTCCGTTCACCGTTTTTTTCGCGATATAATATCCCGATTTGTAATCATCGATCTGATACTGGTTGGGGTTGTAGGTGAACAGCACCTGATCGTCGGTATTGTAAACGGTATCGGTTTCGGTGGTTGAAATGAGGTAGGAACCGTCGGAAAACGACTTGTTGCCCGAGTTGCTGTAGGAATCAAAGTATTTGATCTCGTTTGCGTCAACGATCTCGCCGGTTTTCAGATCGAATACCTGCGTCTCATAAAGATACTCCGTTCCGCTTTCAAATTGGCTGACGAAGTGTTTTCCCTTTTTGATCGTTTTCTCGTCGGTGTCCTCGTCGGCCTTTGCCGTCGCCGTATACGCCCGCAGATAACGGTCATTCATCTTTTCAAAGCAGGCGTATTTACAATCCGACTCTTTGCCCGTGGCGGGGTCAAGAACGCCGAAAACGTTGACGCTGCTGACCGTATCGCTATTATCATAATTCTCATAATTGTCAGAAACATAAAACAGGCCGTCGTCGGTATCCATATAAACGTAGCCGTAAACCGCGCCGGTATCCTTGCCGCTGTACAAGCGGATGCCTTTCTTTTCATCCTGACGATAGACCAGAGCGCTTTCGTAAAGGTCTGAAACCTCGTTCTCAAACGAGAACAGCTTTTTCGCCGTTAAACTGGTCACGACCGCGTCTTGCGAAACGGGCACGTCGTCCGTTTTTTTGCTGCCGGAGTCGCTTTTGTTCGCAAGCCCGCACGAGGTGAGCAGCGCGAGCACCAGCACGAGCGCCGGAATTGCTTTGAAACCATTTGCTTTTTTCATCATGAAACAACCTGCTTTCTATATATTTTTATTTTTTTCAACAATAGAAGAATAGCTCTTATGCGGGAATCTTTGCTGCCCACGCCGCAACGGTTCCGTTTTCAACCTTTTCCCCGTCGGCGGCCGTGTAAGAGGCCACGATCGCCTGAATCCCGGCAATTTCTTCCGCATTCTTGAGCCGCGCGCCGATCTCCGTTGACTCACCGGGGGCAAGGTTCATATCGCTCCATTCATAAGTGGAGTAAATCGTCTGCTGCGCGTAGACCGCGCCGCCCGCGTTGACTTCAACGTAATAATCGGCGGAATCATAACAGCAAACATGAATCGTTAAGCCTTTGATGATTTTGTCGGTGTCGTTGCGAACGGTGATCCCGATGGCGTCGTTGCCCTCATAAGAATAACCGGAAAAGGCGTCTTCGACCGCACGAGTGCTCTCAACCTTGATCGGGAACGGATCGGCGGCGGAAACGGCCTTTAACCCGTTAACGTTCACCAAAAACGTGCCGTTGCTCAAGGCGCCGGCGCCGCCGGAGGAACCACTGCTGCCGGCCGTGGTGGTTTCCTGTCCGCTCTCTCCGTTGGTCGCCGCATCGGTTTGCACGGCGTCGGTTGCCGCCGGGGTTTCGTCGCTTTTTCTGACGACGGGGCTTGAGCTGCTCTTTCGCGGCGCGGCAAGCCCGCACGAGGTAAACAGGAGGACGACCGCCGCCGCTGCCGCGAGCACTTTGAACCGGTTTGCTTTTTTCATCGAAAAACCTTCTTTCATCAATAATCGTTTTTATTCTCAGCGGGCAGACAGAAACTGACCCGTAAGGAAAGCCCGTGCCGAGATCCGTCTGCTTACTGATTCTTCCTGCGCAAGGTGGTTGCAATGCTTTTCAGCAGTTCAACATCCTCACGAGGCAGGTCGCTGACGTTTATCGTCATGCAATCGTCCCTGCCCAGAAGATAATCCGTCGTAACGTGAAATACATCAGAGATTTTAATCAGTACGTCCGGCGACGGTATACGCTCAGAAAGTTCATAATAGCTGATAACAGACTTGGTGACGCCGATTCTTTCGGCAAGCTGTTCTTGCGAAAGACCGGACTGTTTGCGTAAATCTCTCAGCAACGTGCCAAATTCAACCATTTTGATACCTCTCTTCACAGTTTAACAAAAACAAGTATGAATTAGGTTGACTTTTTGTATGAAGATAGTCAACTTTCATTTGTAATTCTTTTTGCATACCCCTCTATAGAATATAGATATTGAAAAACGTAAAAAGGTTCAAAAAAGCGAGAAAAAAGTGCAAAAAAGCATAAAAAAGGGGCTTCCGCGTCGGAAGCCCGAAACTGATAAAGGATAAACTTACAGGAACAGATAATCTCCGATGTCATTTGGCAGGTACACCGTTTCCTGCTTTTCCAATCTTCGTAACTGAAAACCGAATTTGTAGAAACGCACGGTGATCTGCGCACGGCCGATCACTTTACCGGCGCCGTTTGTTACGATTGCCGTAATGATCGCCTTACGGGCGCCAAACCAGCCTTTGTTGGTTACGGTTCCGTTTTCATCCACCCGTACCTTCGTATTGTTTGACGACCACTCGATGCGGACGCTTTCATTTGCGGTCGTTTTGCATTTCAGCGAAACACTCTCTTTGGCGTAGGGTTGAAACAGCCGAACCCTCTTGTCAAAGTACTGCGTCGGCGCACCGTCGACCGTGATTTCAACTCGTGCGGCCGTTTCAGCCGTTACCAGAACCGTAAATTGATCGCTTCTGGTAATTCCGTTGAAGGTATAGTATACCGACACCGTCTTTTCGCCGACGGACGAGGTATCAACGGCAGAAAGATCGTAATCCGTAACGACCTGCTGCGTTCCGTCGCTGAAATACGCCGTTACCTGAAGGCCGTCGCTCGCAAACGTCTTGCCGACCGGGATCAGTACCTTTTGCGGCAAAGCCGTAACCGCAACGCGTTCCAGCACCGTTTCCACCTCAACAACGGCGTATTCGCTGAAATGATCGGCATAAAACACGATGTAATTGCCGTCCAGCGAAGAAGCGACGCGCACGAGCGGATCCACCAGGTCTTCCGTCACGTGATACACGCGGCACTTCGCCGGATCGACGCCGTCGCTCAGGCGAACCTTGACTTCGACGGTTCCGTTCGGCTGCACGATCTGTGCCTGCCGAAGCAGCGTAATGTCATAATAGCGAACGCTTTTGATATGGCCGCCGACCGCGAAATCGGCAATTTCAAAAACCGACGGGTCGATCTCATCAACCGCGAGCTGCGTCTCCGGATGGATCTCCTTTGCCGTTGCGCTGACCAGAACGCCGTGCGGCTCATTGCGCAGCACAACGCTGCAATAGGTCAACCCGCTGACAGCAAGATCGATCTGCGCCGCATAGGCGTCGACCTGCGCCTGACAGGTGACGTCCAGCCCGTAAACGACCGAACTGACCGCCATATCCAGCACGGCAAGAGAGGATGCGGAATACAGGACGCGTTCAACGTTCTGCGCCGCCTGCACCGCCTCGGTGACTCTGCCGTAATCTGCCGGTCGGTAAACGGCAGCCTGAATCGCCGCGGCAATGGCCTGAGCGTAGCCGTCGACCTCGTTCTGCCGCACGATGGGCAGCAACCAGTCAATGGATGCGATGGCATCGTCGATAGACTGTAAAGACCGCGACGTATATAAATCGCGATCAAGCTCCTGCGCAGCCTGAAGCTGCGCGTTGACCGCCGTGTAATCGGCGGGCTTATAAACCAGACCGCCGATTGCCCTTTGAATAGCCGCCGCCCAGGCGTCGACCGTCGTCTGCGCCGTCTGCGCGCCGAGCGATACAGCCGCCACCGCCGCGTCCAAAGTGCTCAGCGAAGCCTCCGTATAAAGCTCACGCTGAACAGCCTGCGCCGCCGCCAACTGTTGATTGAGGGCGTCGGTGTTCAGCGCCGTGTCGTCCAACAGCTCGAACGGATAATCGTTTTCCAACGCGAAGGTGTGGGCGTATGAGCCGCGGAAGCATTGAATGGTGGGCTTGATCTCCCCCGTATTGGTTTGGTAAGCAAACTTCGGCTCAATCACCTGCACGGAGGGCGGAATCATGATTTTCTGAAGCCCATTCAGGAGAAAAGACTCCGCGTTCAGCTTTTCCAGATTGTCGGCGAGTTGGATATAGGCGGTGCTGCTTGTGGCATTTCCATCATACAGCACCCTGTACGGCAGTTCGGTAAGAACCGCCTGATCTTCAAAAACGATCTGACGGGTCTTGAAAGACAGCGAGAAAGCAAACGCCTGCGCCCAACGCAGCGACGCGGGAACCGTCAGGGTTTCCGAAAAAAGATTGACAGAGTAAGCGTAGAAATATTGAACGTGGGAAAGATCCGGCGCCTGCAGATTCTTGCAATTCTCAATGCCGCAGCGTTGAATGCAGATAAGAGACGAAGGCAGGATCAGCTTGGAAAGAAGCGAAAGGCCGCTGAAGGTATACGCGGCAATGCCGGTCGTACCCTCTGCCAGTTCGATCTCCTGCCCGGCCTGCATGGTTCCGTTGAACCGATAAGCCACTTTTCCGGCATAGATCATGCCCTGCGCCGTCTGCTGCTGATCCTGCAGCCACGTCGTCCCGTCGAACGTGCCGAGACTGCCGCTGTCATAGCCGCCGATCGAAAAAACACTGTCAGGGATATCCAGCCCGACCAGATTGGTCTGATCGTGAAAGTCCGCCAAGATCACGCGCGTGCCCTCTCTGACGCGCAGCGTGGTGTTGGCAGGCATCGTCCCTTTATAATCAAAAAGAACGTCGCCGAGATACACGCAGCCGTTCGACTGTGAGTTATACCACAGGCTTGAATTTGTGGTCGTACCGGGCTTGAAGAGCTTTGGACTCACCCAAAGCAGACCGCAGCCGTTCGGGAAGGTAATACTCCGCAGGCTGTTGGTGTAGCACAGCGCCTGCTGGTCGATCTCGCGCAAGGTGGAAGGCAGCGCAAGCGATTGCAGGGTGGAGCAATAATGAAAAGCGTACCTGCCTATTGCGCGAACGCCCTCGCCGATCACGGCTGTTTTGATCGAATTACAGCTATAAAAAGCATAATCCCCGATGGAGGCAACACCGTCCTCAACCACAACAGATTCGATCGAAGAAGAAAAGCCGAGCCATGGCGCGGCGGTGCTTCCGCTTGAATTGAAGTTTCGCATTTTCCCCGTTCCGGCAATGGTCAGGGTCTTTGTCTCCGCATCCAGCAACCACGTCAGGTTTTCGCCGCAGGTGTAGTCGATCTCCTGAGCCAGTACAGGCGTCACACCCGTGAGAAACGAGACCGTCAGCAAAAGCGCCAAAAAGGCTCGAAAGTATTTTTTCATCTATATTCCCTCCACAAGTTGATAGGAAATGCCGTTGTTTTTCGCATAGGTATGGGCAGCCGAGCCCTCGGCACAGCGGATCGTCAATTCGTCGCAGCCGCTGAACGCGTCGTCGCCAAGGCTTGTGACCGAAGACGGAATGGTGATCTGCCTCAGAGAGCTGCAGTTGGAAAACGCGTCGTCGCCGATCGTCGTCGTGCCGTTCGGCACGGTCACAGAAGAAAGAGAAGTACACCCGTCAAAAGCCCCGGCGCCGATAGAGCTCAGTGAGGACGGCAAGCTCACCGACTGTAAAGACGTGCAGTCGGAAAAAGCCTGCTGACCGATCTGGGTTACGCCGTTGGGGATCTGCACGGAGCGCACGGTCTCATTCTGCGCAAAAGCGCTGGAACCGATCGCCGTAACGGTTTCGCCGTTGACGGTTGCCGGGATCGACACGCTGCTTTCACTGCCGGTGTAGCTGCGCAGCACGCCGCCGGTCATCTGATACTGAGCCGCAGCCGTGGTCGGCTGCGTCGTCGGCGCCCGCGTAGGAACCGCCGTAGTCAACTGTGTCGACGGAGTTGTGGTTGGCGCGACGGACGCACCTGTCGTTGATTTGACTTGACTTTTTGCGGTGGTTTGTATTGCTGACTCCGTCTGCCGTACCGTTTCCTGTGCAGCGGCGGTCGTGCCGTCCGACGGCGCGGGTTCTCGAACCGTGGTACCCGTCGGAGCTTGAACCGCAGCGGAATCTGTCGTACTCTGACGGGTAACCGTTGCCTGTTCCGGCACACCGTCGCTTGTTTCGGACGACGAAAATCTGTTTGCTGTCTCGTATGCTTTTGTCGCCGTCATTACGGGTTCCGCGCTCGGTAAGGTGTCGGCTTGAATACGCTTCACTGCCGTTACGCCGCCCCCAACTGCCGTTACTGCTGTCAACGCGATCGCCGCTGCCTTGATTGCCGTCGGAACGGTCGTGCCGGCGGATACGGCGGTACCCGCCAGACCGGCAGAAGCCAGTGAACCGGCGCTGCTTGAAGTGACTCCCTGCGCAAACAACGATGACCAAACGCTTTTGCGCAAGGCGATCGAGGCAGTCTTGCTTTCGCTGCACTTGAAATACGACCATAGCACCGGAATCGGCGGCACGCCGGCAAAGGCGGCGTCTTGATCGGACAGCTTTTTCAACGACTTTTCAAACTTTTTGCGTGCGTGATAGAGTCGGCTTTTGACCGTTCCCTGCGGTACGTCGAGCAATTCGGCAATTTCCTCAACCGACTTTCCGTCATAATAGAACAGTGCGGCGCACATTTTCTGTTCATTGGGCAGGCTGTCCATAATCTGGCAAACCGCCTCGTAGCGTTCATACTGCTCCAGAAAATCCGTCCATTCGGCTATTTCATCTTTGTCAACGGCAGCTTCTTTTTGGCGTCGTGTCAAATCCGAGAACTTTTTGCTGGTTTTCAGGCACTTTTGGCACTCGTGAATCACGATCATCCGCATCCAGTTCAAAAAGTTTTCCGGCTCCCTCAAGTCAGAAAATGATTTAGACACGTACATATAGGACATTTGCAGCACGTCTTCCACGTCCTGCGGATTGCTTAAATAACGCCGTGCCACGGCACAGGAAAACGAAATTGTCTGTGCATAAAGCTGCGCAAATGCATCCGGGTCTTTTTGTGCTCTTTTCACAAGCAGTGTCAGATCCGTAGTTTTTTCCATCCGCCGACCATCCCTTCCGGTGATAATTCTATCACAGGAACAAATTTTGCACAATAAAAAAATATTTAATTGATTGAACTTTTTTGCCGGAACTTGTATCTGTATTATAATATACATTACCAAAAGAACTGCTCACGACCGCGCGTTTTTGCGTATCAAAGGGATAAGAACGCTGATGGCGAAGTTTGACCATAACTTCATCAATAAGAGCGCGTCCCTCACCGCTTGTTCCTGTAAAAAGATGTGAATCGCCCTTGCTCATCTCGTCCGCCTCCTTTTATCGAAGGCCGACGCGGTGCTTCCGGTGTAGGAGATCACCTTGATCCCCTGATCGATGAGCTTGTCAAAGCACGTGTAATTGGCGGAACCGTAAACGAGGATCGTATGCGGCTGCAGGACGCGGACGAGCTCTTCCAGCCCCTTTTCAAAGCGTTCCCGGTCGATGAGCTTTTCTGGGTTGTCGACGGGCGATTCTGAGCGCGAAGGGGTGCTGACAAAACATCAGCACCCCTTCAGCTTTATTTGATCAAGGAAAAGCTTTTTGGATCTCATCGATAATAACATAACGTCCTTGCGTTTTTTCTCGGAGATCCATTAGTGCATTCTGCCAGTCCCTCAGAAATGCTTCCTTGTCGGCTTCATCCTTGAATCCGACATAGTCAAATTCATGTGCGTTGTCAACGTACAGAGCATCGTAACGAGCCTGAAGATCGTCAAATTTAGAATCCAGTTCAGAATCATCGCGCAGTTCTTCCGGAAGAAGCGTATCAACTATGTTTCCGTCCTCGTCGTACAACCATACGGGATAGCAACGATATTCAAGCATAATTCTTAATGTCTTAACCATCGTTCTGCTCCATATCATTGCCGACCGTTGTTGATACATGATCCGCATTAATAATGATTTCCAAATAATCATCAGACATATCATTTATCAATGCAAATACAATTTGCTCCTCATCCAGCTTCATGTCTAAAATACTGACCTCTTCCCAATTGACGTTTTCAGGGATCTCATAATCAGTAACCCCGAAAAAAGAAACTTTCAGAGTGCCGGTTTCAGGATCGGTTTCGTTATATCCATTCTGCATCCAAAATGCAAAATCAATCCAAAGTACTATAGTTGAACCGTTTTCGAGAATCTCGACCTTATCAATCAAACTGTCGTGCATAATATAGTTCGCGACAAAATCTGTTATTGTCATTGTTGTTAATCCTCCTTAGGTAAAATATGAGATCCAAAGCTGATTATCAATACCTAGGGAAACACTGAATAAATCACAAGCGCACGAGGGAGCGGATCTTTTTCCGTCATATTGCACCAAAAATCCTTGTTTTGCGTCAGCAAAGCGGCGGCTTTTTTGCACAATCTGACGAAAAAATCTCTCGCTCCCTCACACACTCTGATTTAATCAGCGTTTCCCTAGTCTTTTTCTGAAATCTCTTGCAAGATTTCGTAAATCATTGCGTGATTTTGCTTCTACGATAAATTCGCTCAATTATTGTTCCTCCTCGTTCCGGTGCAGAATATCGAACAGTTTTTGGGCTGTTTCTTCGTCAAGCTCATCAAACTGACGGGCAAACGAAACGGCAAGCTGGCGGTTTGCAGGGGATGCGTTACGAATGTTGAGCTCAACCGTATCGCTGGATTCAATAATGGCAGTTTTCAACTCCTCAATTTGTGCCGCGCTTAACGAATAATACTTTCCCAATTTCGATATCCACGTGTCAGGCACTTTCTTTTTGCCGTTTTCCACGGCGGAAAGGAAAGCAGACGATACGCCGAGCCTGTTTGCCATGTCGCGAAGTATCTCGCCGCGGTCTATTCGCAGCTTTCTCAGGAATCTTCCCACACTTGTAATCACGGTTCTACCTCCTTAACCTAACTTGGTTAACCAACCGTTTTGACTGTAACAGAAACAATGTTGCTTATCAACCCGTTTTGGTTAATTTTTTTGAAGAACAGGAAAATTTAATAAGTTTTAGCAGTGATAAGCAAAAAAATCCTTATGATTTAAAGCAGGCTCCAGTTTCCATAAAGAAATCCCCCGAAGCGTTGGATCATTCCTTTGCTCCGGGGGATTGGTTTTTGGTATGAAAAAGATAGTAACCGCTTTGCGGTTTGAAGCGATTTGACGCGGTTTGCGCCGTAAGGTGCGTTTTACCGCCGGGAGCGTTTCCTCCCGAGGCAGACAAACATGATCCTCACCGCCATAACGCAATACCTCGCTTTGGTATATTCTTCTGCTATTATAGCCGAACGCGAACGGAAAGCCAACAAAAAATTTTCAAGGCTTTTTGTTTTATGCGCTGCTTTTCTTCTTGCGTTTCTTACACAACGGGAGGTTCCAAAATGGAACCTTTTATTTTATGAAAAAGTGTTGTTTAATCGTTTGCTTTATTCTATAATTAATAGATATTTTGTTATAAAGAGCGGAGCAAACGATCGTATGAACCAATTTTGTGCGGAAGCTTTGAGAGAGCTGCGAATCGAAAAAGGGCTGACGCAGCGGGAGCTGGCAGCCATATTGTACGTCACCCGTTCCACGGTGGCCCGTTGGGAATCCGGCAAGCGTTTGCCGGACGCCATGATGCTGACTCAACTGGCCGAAATCCTGGACGTGGACATCAATAGACTGCTCACCGCGGATGAGCAGAGCGACGAAGGGCCGAACGTCATTCTGGTGGATGACCGCAAGCTGATCCTGAACGGCGGCCTGCCGGTGCTGGAAGAGGTTCTGCCTCACGCGGTGGTCAAGGGGTTTACCGACGCGGACGAGGTGATCGAGTACGCAAGGGCGAACCGCGTCGCGCTCGCCTTTCTGGATATCGAACTGCGCAACACAAACGGATTGGAGCTGTGCCGCGACCTGCTCGCGATCAATCCCCACACCAACGTGGTGTTCCTGACGGCGTACAGCGGTTATGCCTTTGATGCGTGGAGCACGGGCGCGAGCGGCTTTATGCTCAAGCCGATCACGCCGCAGGGCGTCAGGGAACAGCTCAAGACTCTGCGATATCCGCTGCGGACAGGAGACGAAGACTTATGAGCGACGTGAGGTAATCGTCGGATACTCGTTCTCCGGCGCAATGCTGCTGTTGATGGCGCTCGGCGTCGGGTTCAGCGCTGCGATGCCGTTGACCGACCGGTGGAACAAGAGCTATTTCATCACCTTGTTTTCGATGCTTTTTCTGTGTACGGTCGTTCTTTTGGTCGACTGCATCTTTTGGGAAAATCCCGCGATGGCGAACGTGGAAAAGGTCATCTGGTTCATGGAGTTTTTCCTCCTTTCGGTGCTCATCTGGATGTCGACGCTCTTTCTGCTGCACAGCTGCGGCGAAAGCATCAAAGACAGCTTACTGTTCAAAGCCGTGACGGCACTGTGGGGCGTTTACTGCGCCATTCTGATCGCCGCCCAGTTCACCGACGTTTTCTACCGCACGACGTCGGACGGCGAGTGTCTGCGCGGTCCGCTGTTCGCGGTGCTTCTGCTGCCGCTGGCGGTGATGATGCTGCTCAATATCGTCGGCACGCTCCGCAGGCGGAGCAAGATCCCCAGGCGGTATTTCATTGCGCAGCTGATCTATATCCTGCCGATGACGGCGGCGGTGTGCCTGCATATGTTCGTCTTTGCCTCCATACTCATTGTCTTCGCGATGGCCTTGTGCGCGCTGATTATGTTCGGGCTGATCATTTCGGACAACGTGATCCAATACGCGCGCCAGCAGCGTGAGATCGCCAACCAGCGCGCCAACATCATGGTGCTGCAAATGCGGCCGCACTTTATCAGCAACACCATGATGGGCATTTACTACCTGTGCGATCAGGACCCCCAGAAGGCCAAGCAGGTCACGCTGGATTTCACCACCTACCTGCGCCGGAACTTCACCGCGCTCACGAGCGAGGACACAGTACCCTTTACGGCGGAGATGGAGCATACCCGCGCCTACCTCGCTGTGGAGCAGGCGCAGTTTGAGGACAGCCTGTTCGTGGCATTTGATACGCCGCACACCACGTTCCGCGTGCCGCCGCTGACGCTGCAGCCGATCGTTGAAAACGCCGTCAAGCACGGCCTGTGCGGCAGCAATAAGCCGATCCATATTTCGATCTTCACCCGGCAGACGGATAAGGCCAGCGAGATCATCGTGGAGGACGACGGCCCCGGCTTCAACCCGGTGGAAGACGACGAGCCGCATATCGGCCTTGAAAATATCCGGCAGAGGCTCGGTCTGATGTGCTCCGGCACCCTGACGATCACGCCGCGCGAGGGCGGCGGAACGAGGGTAACGGTCACGGTCCCGACAACCGGTCGATAACCTGCGTGCAGCATTTACAGAGGGGAGGTTCCATAACGGAACCTCCCCTTGCTATACGGCGAAGCGGAAAACGAGATCATCATCGACGCCACTCATATGGAAAAAGTGGTCGATAAGACCGGCGTCTGGGATAAAAACACGCACCTGATCACTTATACGGTCGACATTAACCCGTCTGCCGAAAACCTGCTCACGAGCAGCGGCGGAACACTGGATCCCGAATGGCTGATGTTCCGGGACGTGCTGTCTTATACGGCAAGGCAGGGAACGGGTACCGGCGAAGCGATCCTCAACCTGAACTCTGTTACCCTTGAAAAGGAAGTAAACGGCGTCTGGACAACGCTGCACAACGTCCAATGGACGGCGCGGACGGAAAACGATCCCACCGATCCCAACACCAAGCAGGCGATCATCGAGATGAAAGTGCCCGACAGCACGCATCTGCGGCTGACGTACAGCTACCATATCAACAGCTCGATGGCCGACGGCATCACGCTGGAAAACACGGCTGCGCTGGAAGGGCACGCGGAGGAAAGCGAAGAGCACGACACCCATCTTGAGGTCGAGGACTTCCAGACGTACGGCGAATCGGATTATGAGGAATACCGTCTCATTAAAATCGATTCGGAAAACGGCATGCCGCTCGCCGGCGCCGTGTTCACGGTTTACACCTGGGACGATCAAACCCATGCGTGGGTCGCGACCGAAAAGACCTATACGACCGACACGGAAGGCAAGATCGTGATCAAAGCGGTCGATCAATACGCCAACGGAACGAGGGTCTACAGCAAGGACACCGCCTATTGCGTCATGGAAACTGTCGCGCCGACCGGATATACGCTTCCGGAGAATCCCCGGCCGTTCTATTTCTGGTTCAGTGAACACGAAGACGCGCCGCTCAACGGGTCGGACGACTTTATGCTTTCTTCCGCTGACGTTTCCACCTCCAGCCACCGGATCGAAGCGGAAAACCAGTGCATCCCCGATTACGTGACGGATACGGGCGTTTTCGGGATCGGACTGATCCCTTCCTTCGCCGCCGTGCTGGCCGCAGGCGTCGGAACCGTCCTGATCACGAGGACGGTCGTGAAAAAGAAGCGTTATGTTTCGGAAGCATAGTAAATGAATACCCTGAAATCCAAAAAAGAACCGCAGCTTGGAGATGATCCTGCTGCGGTTCTTGGTTTTCGGTTTTATACAGCCTTGATTAACGGTGTGTCGTTTTTGCGTCATAGAGGAAGGAACTGAATAGATCCCAAAGGTTGTCATAAAACAGGCAAGTGTATTATTCAGCGGGTTCGTCGGGGGCGTTGCGGGGTTCTTCTGCTTCTTTTTCCTCGTCTTCTTCGTCTTCTTGCTCTTCTTCGGTTTTGGTCACGCGCGCGCTGTTGAACAGCACGATGAACGCACCGGCGTTGTGCAAAAACGCGCCGAGGATGGGCGAGATGACGCCGATGGCGGCGAGGAAGATCATGATAAAGCTGGTGAGGAAGGCAATGATGATGTTCTGGTCGATGACGTCCTTGGTTTTGCGCGCCAGCAGAACGATGAACGGCAGGTTACTCATGGTGTTGTTCATCAGGGAAATATCGGCGCTTTCAATGGCGGTGTTGGAGCCCATCGCGCCCATGGCGACGCCGACGTCGGCTTCCCTGAGCGCGGGGGAATCGTTGATGCCGTCGCCGACCATGACGACGGTGTGCGCTTCCTTTTCTTTTTTGAGCAGCTCCAGCTTCTGTTCCGGCAGCAGCTCGCAGTGCAGCTCATCCACGCTGACACTCTCGGTGATCTTCTGCGCTTCCACCCGATTGTCGCCGGTCATGACCGAAATGCGCTTGACGCCGATGCGGCGCAGCGCGTCAAAGGTTTGTGCCGCGTCGTCGCGCAGGATATCGCGGAACACCACGCAGCCCAATACGGTTTCGTTTTTGGCCACCCACGTGGTCGAGCCCGTCTCCGCGTCGTCGCAGGGCAGCGCATAGCCGGTCTTTTCCAGATAGCGGCGGCTGCCCAGGAGAATGACGTCGTCGTTCTTTTTGCCGGTCACGCCGTTGCCCGCCGTTTCGGTGATCGTGTAATCCATGTCATAATCCAGCTCTTTGCACAGCCGCACGATCGCTTTGGACGCGGGGTGCAGCGAGCCGTGGGCGACCGCCGCGGCGGTTTTCAGCAGTTCTTCCTCGCTTTCGGCGGCGAACCGTTTGATTTCCACCGCTTCGAGCGTGCCGTTGGTGATGGTGCCCGTCTTGTCAAAAATGAAGGAATCCGCCTGCGTCAGCTTTTCGATAAAGGCCGGGTTCTTGATGAGAACGCCGCGTTTGGAGGCGGCGCCCAGCGCCGCGATGATGGGCGCGGAGGAGACCAGCATATACCCGCAGGGGCAGCTGACCACCAGCACGGCGACCGCGCGCGAGATATCCTTGGTGAAAAACCAGATCAGCGCCGCGACTGCCAGCACGAACGGGATATAGTATTTCATAAAGCGATCCACCAGCAGGGCTTCCGGCAGCTTCATTTCTTCCGCGTGCTCCAACAGCTGCACGATGCGGTTGAAGGAGGTGTCCTCATACGCCTTGTCGACCCGAACGGTCAGCAGGCCGTCGATGCTCGTAGTACCTGCGTAGACCTTGTCGCCCTTGCCCACGCTTTTGGGCAGGGATTCCCCGGTGAGCGACTTTTGATCCATGTTGGCTTCGCCCTGTAAAACCGTGCCGTCGATGGGCAGCGCCATGCCGGATTTGACGAGGATGACGTCGCCCTCTTTCAGCGTTTCGGCGTTCACTTCCCGTTCTTTTCCGTCGACGAGAAGCAGGGCGGAATGCGCCTGCATCTGCTTGAGTCCTTCAATGGCGTCGCGCCCGCCCATGATGCTTTTTTCTTCAAAAAAGTGCACGACCGTGAGGATGACGGGGATCAGCACGGCGACGATGAACTGCCCGTCCAGCACGGCGACGAGCATGGCGACGGACACCAGCATTTCCATCGAAGCGCTGACGTCTTTATGCAGCAGCCCCTTTACGGCGGTCGCCAGAACGGGGATGCCGATGATGAGCACACTGATCAGATACAGCAGCTCCGCCACCGAAGCCTGCGCGGGGTCGATCCGATTCAGCAGCAGCCCCGCGGCAAAAAAGACCAGCGCCGCCGCGGCTGACGCGATCGCGCCCGACAGCTTTTTCTTGTCTTTATCGGAAATGTAAGTCACCGACCGATCCTTCAGCGACTCCTCGGCCATATGATCGATTTTTTTCATATCGTTGCCTTCCTTTTGGTTTATCCGGCGCTTTTGCCGCTTGGGTAACCACTGATTTAATCGCAGGCACGCATCTTGACGGATTATTTTCCGTCATATATCACAAAAATACTCGTTAATACATCCAGTATTGCCTGCGTTTTTTGTTTCATCTGACGAAAAATTCGCTCGCCAATCTGCATACCCCGATTCAATCAGCGGTTACTTGGCAGGATCAGACGGGTCGAACCGCCCTTCGTGTCGGGCACGACGATGGTCGCGCCGCTCTGCTTGAGCACCTCGCTGACGCGTGTGCGGAACACGCCGTTGTAAACGACGTCGGGGTTCCGTTTGTACTGTTCATACAGCGCCATGAACTGCGACGAAACGGCGGTCGCCTTGGCGACCTTGTCCGCCTGCGCCGTGTTCGCGTCGGCGACAAGCTGCTTGGCTTTCGCCTGTGCGTCGGGGATGGTCGACTCCTCGTAATCCTTTGCCTGCTGGATCAGCGTTTCCTTGCGCACGGAGGCCGTGGTCGCGTTGTTGAACGCTTCAACGGCTTCCCAGGGCGGCGTGATCTCGGTGAGCTCGACGTTGGTCAGCGTCACGCCCAGACCGACGCGGTCGATCACGGTCTGCGCGTTTTTCATGGTGCGGGAGGTCAGGGTGGATTTTTCCGTGGTCAGCACGTCGTCGACCGTGGTGCCGGAGACCAGCGCCGTCATTTCGCCAGACACGATCCCCTGCAGCGTCGCGACAATATTGTTGACCCGCAGCGCATAGGCGACCGGATCGCTGATCTTATACTTCACGGCGATATTCATGCGCACGATGTTGCTGTCGCCGGTAATGACGTAGCCGTTGGACTGGATCGCCTTGCCCATCAGGTTGCCGCTGCCGTACAGGGAGCCGACGGTCAGCTCCTGCACGCGTTCGACCGGCACCTTGACGACTTCGTCAATAAAGTTCGGCAGCGAAACGTGCAGCCCGGGCTGCTTGATCTGCTGCTCCTGCGTCGCGCCGGTGAGCGCGCCGAACCGCAGCACGACGGCGACCTCGCTGCTGTCCACTTTATAGATGCCCGTGAGCAGGATGATGGCGAGCGCCGCGACGACCACCCATTTGAAATACCGGATGCCGGTGTTCAGAAACCCCTCAAAGAGCTCCATGCTTTTCTGCTTCATCTTGTTTTCTCCTATCGGCAAGGCCGGTCAATGATCCGACTCGAGGATGTCAAAGGCCGAATCCTCCGCGTTCATGATGATGACCGTATCGGCGGAAACCGCGTTTTCCAGCGCGATGAGCTTTTTCAGGTAGACGAACAGCTGAGCGTTCGCGTCATAGGCTTCGCCGTAGATGGCGGCGATCTTCTTTTCGGTTTCCGCGTTGATCTTGGCGGCCTCTTTTTTGCCGTCGGCAACAATTTGCGCCGCCTTCGCGTCGGCTTCGGCGGTGATCTGCGCGGCGTCGCGCCGTCCCTCCGAAAGCAGCTTGGTCACCTGCTTTTCGCGGTCGGCGATCATCTGATCGAGCACGCTCTGCAGGTTGTCCTCCGGCAGCGCGATGCGCTTGATGCGCACGTCCTCCACGGCGATGCCGTAATCCGACAGCGCCTTTTCGGCGATGCGCTCCTTCATCTCTTTGGTGATTTCGTCGATGCGGATATTGTCCAGATCGGTCGAGACCAAAGCGGAAAGCTCATAGCTGCCCATCACGCCGTTTTTGACGTTGGACGTCAGGTCGTTGAGATAGGTCGCGGCGTTGTTGATATCGCCCACGCTCCGGTAAAACTGAAGCGGGTCGCTGACGTGCCAGATGACGTAGGTTTGCAGGATGATATTCTTTTTGTCGTTGGTCAGCGTCTCCGTGTAGCCGGAATCCATGTACTGGCTCTTGGCGTCGAACACGATCACCTTTTCAAACGGCGCGGGCAGCTTTAAATAAAGCCCCGCGTTTGTGCAGGTCTTCCGCACGCTGCCGAAGCGGGAAATGATGGCGTAAGAGCCCTCCCGCACCGTAAAGCTGAACCCGTAAACGAAAATGATGACGGCGAGCAGAATCACCGACGCCCATTTGATCCATTTTTTCATAATCTTTCTTTCCCTTCCCACTTTTTCAAAAGGTTACTGCGCTTCGCTGTTGTCCGCTTCGCCGCCCTGCACGAAATCGGAGCCGCTGACGACCGTGTGAGCCCCCGAAAAATCGACCAGATAATCCGACGGGTCGAGGTCGCCGATGAAAACGTAGACCTTGTTGCCGGAAACGACGGTCTGGAACGTGTCGAGGTATTTGCTCAGCGTGACGGCGTCGGGGTGCTTCCGGTACGCCTCGGCAGCGGCTAAGAAACCGTCGATCTCGTAATGCGCGTCCGCCAGTCGATCCGTCTGATCCCGCTTGGCCGCGAGCACCAGCTCGGCGGATTCCTGCTCGGCGGCCGCGAGCTTTTCCGCCTCGGTCGCTTTGGCGTTGATGATCAGCGTGTTTTTCTGCACGCCCGCGCTGACGACGCCCTGATAGACATCCGCGATGTTGATGGGCGGGTGGATGCTTTCGAGCGTTACCGTTCCCACGTGCAGCCCGATGCCGGATTCCGCGCAGAAGCGGTTCAGTTCTTCCGCGAGCGATTCGGACAGGCCGCTGCGGTCTTCGCTCAGGAAGGTGTCGAGGTCGGTGGAGACCGTTCGGCTGAGAATGATCTCATAGGCCTTCGCGGTCAGAATATCCTCGGGCGACGCGTAGGCGGTGACGTAGCGGCGCAGGTCGTCGATCGTATAGGCGATCTTAATGTTGACGGAGACCAGCTCGTTGCCGTTGCCCAGCAGCAGCTGGTATTCCTCGCCGCCGTGCGCCTGCGTCCAGAGGTTGTCGGCCGACTGCTGTTTTTCGTAACCGACCAGCACCTCTTTGACGCGCTTGGTGTCGTAGATATCGGCCTTGTCGATCGGCCACGGCAGCTTCACGTGCAGTCCCGCGCCCACGGGCGAGGCTTCCTGAATTCGGCCGAACCGGTAAACGACAGCCTGCTGCTGCGGGTCGACCTTGTAAAAGCAGGAGGCGATCAGCAGCACGGCGCACAGCGACAGGATCGCCGTCGGCAGCAGCCCGACCGCGTAGCGGATGCTCCACAGGGATTTGACCGAAAGGCCGGTGTTCTCTTCTAAAAAATCGGCGAAGCTCTTTTTTTCTTCCCCTTTGGCAAAGCGCAGCAGGAACAGATAATCGAACGTATGCAGCAGGTCTTTTTTGATCATTCCCTTGGCCGCGCCGATGAGGAACATCAGCACCACCGCCAGCATCGCGATCCGGATGATCCACGCCAGCACCTTCAGGCACGGAATGTTGAGGATGCCGTTCAGCGCGAAGAACAGCGCCGAAACGCCGTAGACGGCGGCGCTGCAAAGGATCAGCCCGCGCGCCGTAAAACTGCCGGGCTTTTCTTCCAGCCCCTTCATCCAGTTCCCCGCGATGAAATAAACGGCGGCCGCCAGCACGCTCAAGCCGATGAAGATCATGCTGTAGCTGTTGTCCGACGACAGGGTGCCGAGATAGAACGACTGAAACTGTATCATCGTGAAGCGAACCAAAATCAGCGCCAGCACGACGAGGTGAACGACCGTCAGCCGTTTGAGGGCTTTCTGCCGCGACAGCGCCGCGTCTGCCTCGTCCTCCTGCGGTGCGTCGGGTTCGTCAGCCGTCTCGATCGGTTGAGCGTCGTCTTCGGTCTGTTCGGTTTTATGCCGCTTCAAAAAGAGAAACGATTTTTTCTTTGTCTTTTCTTTCTTGTCTTTCGCGCGCCGCGGGCGCAGTTCGCCGGTTTCGATGCGGTGCGCGATGTATTCCGTCAAAAGGATCCACACATACAAATAAGAAAAGTAACGGCTCATCAGCATGAACTGCTGCAGGATGAGATAATACCCGATCCACGCCGTCGCCACGTAAAACAGAAAACTCGTTGCGGTAAAAAGCACCCACGGAAAGAGATACGTTCTGCCGCTTTTTTGCTTTTTCAATTTCGTCTGACCCCATTTCAATGGAATGGAATAAATGGCAAAAGAATGCTGCCGGTCCGTTACCGTATGGGCAGCATTCTTTTATTATTATCGTGATATTACTTTCCGAAAAACACCGTGATCCGATCCCAGAGGTCCTCGAAGAAATCGCCGACCCGTTCAAAGAAATAGCGGATCTTCACGGCAAGGTAAGACAGCGCGTTGTCGCTGAGCAGCTCTTCCGTGGTCATGGTATAGGTCTCATACGTGCTCAGGTCGTTTTTGTCGATGGTGATCACGCGGAAGCCGCGGTGGCTGTCGTTATAGGAAGCGAAGGTGCAGCCGGGGGAGGAAACAAGGTCGATCCCCTCGTAATCCACGACGTAGGCGTTGATGTGGTCGTGTCCGAAGAAGACGGCGTTCACGTCGCCCTGTTCGAGCATGGCGTCGACCTGCGCATAGCCGGGCGCAAAATCGGTGTTGGGCGGGCAGGGCGCCTCGGCCAGCCAGTTCGTGGTCAGATCGGTGCCGTCGGGCAGCGTGTAGTAAGAGCCGGCAAAGGCCACGGCGCCGTCGGTACCGGCGGGCACCTCTTTGAGCGCGTACTTGATCTGCGGCGGCACAATATGCTGGAACGCGATGGACGGCACGACCTTGCCGCCGTTGGCCGCCTTCAGCTCGTCGGATTTCGCCTTGTACCAGTCGATCTGATCCGGCAGCACGTAGCCGTAGCCGCCGTAGGAATCATCGGGGTTGTAGTTGCCGGAATCGAAGCACCAGATGTTGAACAGCACCTTCTGGCTGTTCTTCGACTCAAAGACGGGAATGTTATACGTACCGGCGTTGATGGTGTAATTGTCGCCCACGGTCTTGTCCGTCACGACGCCGGCGCAGCCGATGAAGCACTTATAGGATTCATACTGTGCGATCTGCTCCAGCTTGGTGTAGGGCGTGCGGTCGTCGTCATGGTTGCCGAAGACCATCGCCAGCGGAATGCCATAGCTCTCGAACACGTCCATATAGCTTTTGATCGCGGTGTGCGCTTCGGCTTTGGTGTCACAGGAATAGCCGCCGATGTTGTCGCCGGTGAGAATGATCAGATCGGGGTCGCTGGCTTCGATGGCGCGCTTGAGCGATCGCTTGGCAAGGGGGTCGATCACTTCATCGTCCTGAATATCGGCCACCTGCAGAATTTTCAGCTTGCCGTCCTTGTTGAACGTAATGTGCGCGTTGGCGGGGCGGGAGACGTCAACGTCCGTGATGGAAGCGAGCGCGGGCACCAGCAGCAGCGCCCCTAATACCAGACACAGGACGAGTGAGATGACTTTTTTGGTTCGTTTCATGGCTTTTTCTCCTCTCATTGACGCCGGCTTCCGGCGTTCGTTAGTTTCGGCTAACCAAAATCAGAAAAAAGAAACAGAATGACGATCCGACAAGATATCACTCTGTCGACAGGAATGGTTAGCTATCCCTAACTTAAATTATATTATATTCTTGTTCATAAAATAGTCAAGAGAAAAAACAAAAAAAATACCGTAAAAATCAATTTACTTCTTTTGCTTTTTCTCTTCCATGATGCTTTTATCCCAACGCCACGTCCAGCGCCATCATCAGACTGAACCCGACGGCGAAAAACAGCACGCCGACGTTGGAATGTTCCCCCGCGCTCATTTCGGGGATCAGCTCCTCCACGACCACATACAGCATCGCCCCCGCCGCGAAGGACAGCAGGTACGGCATCGCGGGCACGACGAGCCCCGCCACGATCACCGTCAGCGCGCCGAAGACCGGCTCCACCGCGCCGGAAAGAACGCCCAGCAAAAACGATCTCGGCTTGCTCTTTCCTTCCGCGAACAGCGGCATGGAGATGATCGCGCCCTCGGGGAAATTCTGGATCGCGATGCCCAGCGCCAAAGCCAGCGCGCCGCCCGCCGTGATGTTCGAGGAACCGGACAGCAAACCAGCATAAACAACGCCGACTGCCATGCCCTCCGGGATGTTGTGCAGCGTGACGGCGAGCACCATCATGGCGGTGCGGTTCAGGCGGCTTTTCGGCCCCTCGGCCTGCTGCGCGCTTCTATGCAGATGCGGAATGATGTGATCGAGCAGCAGCAAAAACAAAACGCCGAACCAGAAGCCGAGAAAGGCGGGCAGGAACGCCCATTTTCCCATGGCTTCGCTCTGCTCGATGGCGGGCACGATCAGGCTCCAGATCGAGGCCGCTACCATCACGCCCGCCGCAAAGCCGGTGAGCGCCCGCTGCACGGACAATTTCAGATTCTTGCGCAGGAAAAACACACAGCCGGCGCCCGCGGCCGTGCCGATAAACGGGATCAAAAGCCCGATGATCACAGTTTTCATGTTCGGTGAAACCAGCCTTTCTGTTCCTTTGATCGCCGCCCCATCGGATCGGTAAGGGTTACAGATTCAAGCATAACGATTTGCGAAACTGTTTCTCAAAACGAGAGGAGTTAGCAGAAGCTAACACAACGATATTATACATCGTTCTGCCGAAAAATCAACCAATATTTTTCCGTATTCAAACAACACAAAATTGAAAAAAAGACTTGACAAATCGTATCGCGTACGATATAATCGAACGCGAGGTGAAAGAAATGACCGAACAAAACGAGAAATATACCGCCTTGCGGCTGAAAAACCAGCTCTGCTTTCCGCTGTATGCGGTCTCCAATATCATCACGCGGCGGTATAAGCCGCTGCTGGATCAGTTGAACCTCACCTATACGCAGTATATCGTGATGATGGTGCTGTGGGAAGAGGGAGAAGTCAACGAAAAGTTTTTGTGCGAAGCATTATTCCTGCAATCCAACACCATGACGCCGCTGCTGAAAAAGCTGACGGAAAAGGGCTATATCCGCAAAGAACGCTCCGGCGCGGACGAGCGGAAGCTGGTGATCACGCTGACGGAGAGCGGGCGCGCGCTGCAGGAAAAGGCGCTGTGCGTGCCGGAAAGCATCGCCAAAGAGTTTGCCCTGACGCCGGAAGAAGCCATGTCGCTGTATCAAACGCTATATAAAATTTTAGAACAGGAAAGGAAGAAAACCAAATGAGCGTCTATGATTTTACCGTAACCGACAACAAAGGCAGCGAAGTTTCGCTGGAGACCTACCGCGGCAAGGTGCTGCTGATCGTGAATACCGCCACGCGCTGCGGCTTCACGCCCCAGTATGACGGGCTGGAAAAGCTGTATGAGACCTACGCGGATCAGGGCTTTGAAATTCTGGATTTCCCCTGCAACCAGTTCGCGTTTCAGGCGCCCGGCAGCGATGAAGAGATCAATTCCTTCTGCACGCTGCGCTTCAACACCAAGTTCCCCCGCTTTGCCAAGATCAAAGTCAACGGCAGGGACGAGGCGCCGCTGTATACCTTCCTGAAAAGTCAGGCGTCCGGCCGCATCAAGTGGAACTTCACGAAATTCCTGATCGGCAGGGACGGCAGCGTCGCCGCCCGTTTCGCGCCGACGGATACGCCGGAATCGCTGGAGCAGGCGATCCAAGCGGAACTGAACAAATAACAAAAGGAGGGTTTCTGATGACCATCGCGATTCGCTATTACACCAAATCGAAAAAAGGAAATACCAAAAAGCTGGCCGAAGCTGTTTCAGAATCACTTGGAATCCCTGCGGCGGATGTTTCAAACGATCTGACGGAAAAAACGGATCGTCTGTTTCTGATCAACGCTATGTACGCGGCAGACGTTGACCCCGAAATCAAAGCGTTCTTATCCCGCAACCGCGACCGGATCGGGGAGATTGTCAATATGAACACCTCCGCCACCGGCCGCTCCACAGTCGGCGCCGTCAAAAAAGCGGCCGAAGAAAACAACATCCCCGTCAGTGGGCGGGAATTCCACTGCGCCGCCTCCTGGATCTTTATCAACAAGGGCTTACCGACCGAAGAAGACCTCAGCCGCGCGGGCGCTTTCGCGGCGTCGCTTGCGGGAGAAGAGGCCTGACCGTTCCGCGCTTCGATCAGCAAAGAGAGGACGGATGAAATGACGGAACAGGAGAAGAAAACGCTGCTTGGCGCACAACAGGGAGAGCTGGACGCCGTGCTGATGTATCAGGCGCTGGCAAAAGCTGCAAAAGCAGAAAACGACAAAAAAGTGTTTCTCACGCTGGCGTCGGAAGAGGGACGCCATGCCGCCGTGTTCAAAGCACTGACGAACACCGCGCTGACGCCGAAAAAGCGAAACGCCGTGCTGCTGACGCTGCTTTACCGGCTCGTCGGCAGAAAAAGGCTGTATCCGCTGATCGCCCGCGGGGAATACGGCGCGGCTCGGAATTATCAGCCGCTGATCGAGCGCTTCCCTGAAATCGAGAGCGTAAAAAACGATGAAACAAGACACGGAGACATGGTTTCGGAACTGCTTCTTTGAGCTTTTCATATTTCCTACAAATAAGAACGGCGGTGAGCTGAATGGCTCGCCGCCGCTTTATTCTATCTGTTTGAATCCTCCCGATCCATTCCTGCTTGTTTTTTTCTGTACCCGCAGTCGCAGTAAGGACCGCCGCCGGCCAGCGTGTATTCGCGCACGAAGTCAGCCGCGCCGCCTGCCTCGGTCATCGGATCATCCAGACGGCACATGGCGGGAACATATTCAAACAACCCGAGCTCTTTCCTCAGCGTGCAGATGCCGCATTTTGAAAACCGCGCCTCGTAGCCGCTGCCGTCGGCATAGGGCAGCAGCTCCATGTTCCACGAATACGGGTT
>JAFTEL010000036.1 GCA_017453685.1 Clostridia bacterium | reverse complement strand
TCACACCGGTAAAGCCGTATTCCACGGATTACAACACCGTTCTGATGGAGGCTCAGGAGGATCAGCATAAACAGGCGAGACCGGAGCTCTCAGAACATCTCAAAAACATGGAGGAATACGACGTCATCCTGCTGGGGTATCCCAACTGGTGGGCGTCCATCCCGATGCCGATCGCCTCTTTTCTGGAGGAATATGACTTTTCCGGCAAGACGATCATCCCGTTCTGCTCGCACGGCGGCGGAAGGTTCGGGCAGAGTCTGACCGCCATTGCCAAACTGGCTCCGGACGCGGTGATGGGCGAGGGCTTATCGGTACATTACTCCGGAGGGTCTGCTCTCACCGGCGATGTGACAGCATGGCTTGCCGCAAATGGGATCCACGGAAATTAAAAGGTCTGTAAAAAGATCATCGAGCTTACCGTGTCAGAGGCTATTCGATCACCTTCGGCCGCTGTTCCCGGATACGGACGAAAACACGATCCGAAAAAGACTGAAATAAAAGAACACAGCAATCCCCCAAGCAAAGGAAAACCCAATGCTTCGGGGGATTCTTTTGTAAATACAATTAACATCGCAGGGGTATCTGTTCAATGCCATGCGGTTCACTCTTGACAAAACAGCTTGGAATCATTACAATGGTTATGGTTAACGGAAGCTAACTTTATTTCAGCCCTTACGGTTAGCGGTGGCTAACTTATGTTCTAACCTGTCCGGAACGGCTCCGGCCGGCAGATGATCCGCTTCAAAGCGCAGCGTATGCGGCGCCGGATATCGTTCTTGTATCGTGTGATGCAAATTTCTCGGACAGGTCGTTCCCTTTTGCAGGACGGGTATCATCTGATCGTTCCCGCACTGCCGGGGTACGATCAGAACGGGGCAGGAAATATTCAAGCGCAGCAGGATCCCGGCGCGGAGACGCGCGGCACTGTGCGGGATTGTGGCGTTGACATTGAGATAGCGGAACGGAGGCAAAAGCAGCAATGAAACTCGGAATCCCTGCTTTTTCAGCTCATATCCGACTGCCCGATTCAAATAAATATCGACCAACTGCACCAAAAGCGGCGCGTCAATATACAGCGAGCAGGCAGGTGTAATAATACGTTAAATCGTCGACAGACTCTTCTGTACGCGTCAGCATTTTGAAGAAAAAGGCAATGATTCGACAACAAGATTCGACATCAGTAAAGTTTCAAAATATCTTCCGCCACAGCTTCCGCTGTGGAACTCACCTTGGGAATGTGAAAACAGTCAACTGCGATTTGCCTAATCGCAGTTGACTGTTTTTTGTGCCGTGTGCTATATTATAAGTAACCTAACATGGGGGTAGTCTACATATTTATCGGCAGAGAGCGGGAGCTTGCCACCCTGAACAGATTATATGATTCCGACAAATTTGAGTTTATCGTTCTTTACGGTCGCCGCCGTGTAGGCAAAACGGCATTGATCAATCAATTTCATCAACGGTAAAGACGCCGTCTATTTTATGGGCGTTGAAAGCAACGCCAAGCAGAATCCGGAAAACTTCAGCGCAAGTATTCTTGAATATATCAGCGGAATCGGCGACGCGGAAACCTCTTTTCTCACGTTTCAATCCGCGTTGGAAACGGTATTCAAGCTGTCATCTATTCGATCGACGATAACATGTTCCGTTTCTGGTACCGGTTCGTGCCGGAGAACACGTCCATGATCGCGCGCGGCGCGGCGGAGCTTGTTTACAAGCGCATCGAACCGCATTTGTCGGAATACATGGGTAAGGTGTTTGAGGAAATCTGCAGGCAGTACCTCTGGAAGCTGCTGCTCAGCGGCAAGTCTCCGGTCGAGTTCACCTCTCTCGGCCGCTGGTGGGGCAATAATCCCGTTCGCAAATGTCAGGCAGAAATCGACATCATGGGTGAGCAGGACAAAAGCACCGCTCTTTTTGCTGGGTGCAAGTGGACGAACGAAAACACCGACCTATGCATTCTGGAAACATTAATCGAATACAGCGAACTGTTCCCGCACAAAAACAAGCACCTTTTCCTCTTCTCTAAATCCGGCTTCACCAAGGACTGCGCGGAAAAGGCAAAACAGCTTGGCAATGTAACGCTGATAGAATACAGCAAAATGATGGAGGAGGTTCGGACATGACTGAGCTTGAAACCATGCAGCGCGCCAAAATGTATCTGGACAAGCTGGCCAATGGCATTAACCCGCTGACCGATCAGCCGGCTGCGGAAAACGACTGTATCAATCAGGTCAGGATCTCTCGCTGCTTGTTCTATGTTTCGGATGTGCTGCGCAAGGTGATCGAAAACGGAGGAAACATCGGGAAAGCAGAGAAGGTCAAAAAGCAGGCGTTTTCGATTTCCCATGAGGCGTTGAAAAACTATCGTCTGTCTGCTGCGCCGATACCGGTCAGCGAGATTACGAAAAGGATCAATGAGCTGATCGATGAATCGGTCATGAAGAAGTTGAAATATGAGAGCATTACGACGTTTTTGCTGCAAAGCGGATTCCTTGTTCTGACGGAAACCGGGGATGGAAAGAAGACAAAGGCGCCTACAAAACAAGGCAACGCAATCGGGATAACCACAGAAGAAAGAGTGAGTCAAAGCGGTATGTATCTCGTGACAGTTTATAATGCTGAAGCACAACAGTTTATCCTTGACAACATTGACGCTGTCATTGAAATCAACAATCAGAAATCAATAAAAGCAGCCGGTCACGAAGATTTTCGCGGGCAGCCCTGGACGAGCACCTACGACGAAACGCTGATCGATCTTTTTCAAAAAAATGTCCCAGTCTCTGAAATTGCAATCACCTTAAAGCGAACGGAGGACGGCATCCGCGCGCGCCTTAAAAAGCTTGGTCTGATCGACAAACGCAGCGACGCAAACTGAGGAGAAAGATTATGGCTCTGATAAAGTGTCCGGATTGCGGCAGTTCCATTTCTGACAGAGCAGAAAAATGTCCGCACTGCGGTCTTCCCGCAAAATTCTTTCAAGAGCAGGAGAAAGAGATTCAGACCGTTACGGATTATAAGAGCCTTGGGAATATCCTGATTTCTTTCGATGGTGATTACACGCGGCTCTTTAGCCGAAACCGTTACATCACCCATCGTGATACGATGTATCTTCAGGAAACATATGGGCCTTATTATACCCATCTGAAAAACAAAATGATTTTTCAGTACATCGAAAACCATGCGGGCCAATTGCGCGTGGATATTGACATGCTGAAAAGCTTCCTGCGCAAAATGCATACGTTAGACGCCGACATCACGGCGCACAACGGGGCTTTTGTCGACGCCGCCGTTGAAAAGAACAAGGCCTACTTTGATCACATTCTCGACGAGATCGACCCCGGCATTCGTTTGGACGATGAGCAGAGACGCGCCGTTGTGACCGATGATGACTATTGTCTTCTTGTCGCCGGCGCAGGCGCGGGCAAAACAACGACGATGGCTGCAAAGGTCAAGTATTTGGTGGAAAAGCAACATGTGAATCCGGAAGAGATCATCGTTATTTCCTACACAAGGAAAGCCATCGGAGAATTGAAAGACCGCATCAATAACGGGCTTCATATTCCTGCCGAGATCTGCACCTTCCATAAATTTGCCTTTGACATCGTCAAACGCTTCTCTTCCGAACCGCCGGAGGTCAATCTGTCCTCCTATAAGATCATCTTTGACATGCTGGAGCATACCATTTTCCACAACAAGCCGTTGATGAGAAATCTTGTCCTGTTCATGGGCTATTATTTTGATTTGACAGAGGACGTTTTCAAATTTGATAACCTCGACCAATATCACATGTACAAGGCGTCGCAGGACTATGAGACCTTAAAAAGCAGCCTGGGCGAATATGTCAAAATGGTGGAGCAGCAGCGCACAAAACAAGTAAAAACGATCACCGGAGAGTATCTGCGTTCCGTGCAGGAGGTTCAGATCGCAAACTTTCTCTATTTGAACGGATTGGATTATGAATACGAGCGCGCGTATGCCTTTGATTCGCCGTCTCGTAGCAAGAAATATACGCCCGACTTTTATATTGCGCAGGGCGAACATACAGCCTGGCTCGAGCACTATGCCCTGACGGAGAGCGGGTACAATCGCATTTTTACGCCCCAACAGATCGCAAAGTATAAAAAAGAAATCCGGGATAAAAGGGCGCTGCATGCGGCATACCATACAAAGCTGCTGGAAACATGGTCTTTTTATAATGACCGACGCCCGCTTCTCGATCATTTGAGGGAGATCCTTGAAAAAGAAGGATTCGTTCTGAAGCCCCGAAACTTAGAAGAGGTGTATCGGAAAATTGTTGAGACCGGAAAGGACAAATATATCTATAAGCTCATCTTTTTCATGATGAACTTTGTTGAGCAATACAAAACCACAGGCTACGACGCCGGGGGCTTTGAACTTCTTCGAAAGAAAACCGATAATCCCCGCACCTTGCTGTTCCTTGATATTGCGGAGCAGGTCTATCATTACTATCAGGCAACACTCAAAAAGAACAACGAGATAGACTTTGCCGATATGATCAATGACGCCCACGCCTATTTGCATGAAATTGAGCAGCAAGGGGTCGATCTTCCTTATAAATATATCATCATAGACGAATTTCAGGATATTGCCCGTCAGCGGTTCAATCTGACCAAGCGGCTTTCAGAAATAACAAAGGCGAAGGTGGTTGCCGTGGGTGATGACTGGCAATCGATCTATGCTTTCTCCGGCTCGGATATCACGTTGTTTACACGATTCCTTGAGCTTATGGGCGCGGGGACGGAACTGAAGATAACCCATACATACCGCAATTCGCAGGAACTGATCGATATCGCCGGTGGATTTGTTCAGAAGAACACTGCGCAGATCAAAAAGCAATTGATCTCCCCGAAGCACTTGAAAGACCCCGTATTGATTCATGAGTTTGACGATGGTTTTAAGCCCATAAAAGCGCTGGCGTCACAAATGGAAGCTGTTATCGGTGAGATCATCAAGGAATTTGGGGCGAAATCCTCTATCCTGCTGATTGGACGGTACAATTACGATCTGTACAAGCTCTGCAATACCGGTCGGTTTTCAGAGCTGCCCAACAACGGCGTAAAGAGCGAAGCATACCCAAATGCGAATATCAGCTTTATGACAGCGCATAGCTCGAAAGGCCTGGGCTATGACAATGTTGTGCTGATCAACATGTTTGAAGGCAAATTCGGGTTCCCGTGCCAGATCGAAGATGATCCCATTATGAAGCTGGTGACTTATGAGGATACCAGCATGCCTTATGCCGAAGAGCGTCGCCTGTTTTACGTTGCACTGACGCGAACAAAGAACCGCGTTTACATCATGACGCCGCAGCACAAACCATCCAGATTCCTGATTGAGCTGATCAAAGAGAACGACCTGCCGCACAGCAACAAGCTCAATATGGAAGTTGTTGATCTCTTTCATCTTCGCTGCCCGGTTTGCGGTTTTCCTCTCAAATATGAGTTTAACAAAACCTATGGTCTGAGCCTGTGGATCTGCACCAACGAGGTGGAGGTCTGCGACTTCATGACCAATGACAAAGTACATAAGCACGATATATTCAAATGCCCGAAGTGCAGGGATGGGTATATGATCGTGAGAATGAATCGAAAAAACGGCAACGTGTTCTATGGCTGTACCAATTATTACAATAGTCACGCCCAGTGCAAAAACATGATCCCGCTGTCCAATGATCCGGCGTAGTGCAGCCAAAAAACTGTATGCTTCAACAGACAGATTCGGAGGGACCCCAAGCTTCACGATGGATTATATGAACAAGTCATCAACAAAGGGTTAAATACCGAGCTTGCCGCAACGGACAAGCTCCGTCAAACTGCGCCCATTGATACGGCGGAAGCCTCCAAGGTGCTGGCGAAGTATGTAGCCGAGGCGGTCGAGCGCGGGCTGGAAAACCTCAAGGACAACGGCGGAAATCTGATCAGGTTAACGATTCTCTGTTTAAACCATCCATGAAAAAGCACAGGGGACGGTTCTCTGTGTCGAATCCTTTCGGTTGGAACCGCATGCTGCCGCGCAAACCGCGTCAAATCGTTTCAAACCGCAGCTCAGTTACTATTGTTTTTCTACCAAAGATGAATCCCCCGGAGCAGAGGAAAAACCCAATGCTTCGGGGGATGCAGACAAAGGGGCTGTAAAAAAATCCCTAAAAAAGATGACTGCAAATTCACTTTACAGTGGGAATGCAGTCTTTTTTGTGTTATAATCTACTTGCAACGATAAGACCTGACAGGATCGTCTCCGAAGCCGATCGGAAGAATAGAGGAGAGAATATGAAAAATGAAAAAACGTCTTTTCAGACCGTGACCCATCACACCGATTTCTGCGTCGTGGGCGGCGGGCTGGCGGGCTTATGCGCCGCCGTGGCCGCGGCGAGGCACGGCGCGCGGGTGCTGCTGATGCAGGACCGGCCGATGCTGGGCGGCAACGCCTCGAGCGAGGTGCGCATGTGGGTCTGCGGCGCGCAGGGCGACAACAAGCGCGAGACCGGTCTGCTCGAAGAGATCATGCTGGAAAACCTCTATCGGAATCCCGACCGCAACTATTCGGTGTGGGATTCCGTGCTGTATGAGCTGGCGTTTTGTCAGGAGCGGCTCACCCTGCTGCTCAACTGCACCTGCCTGGATTGTCAAACCGAAGCCGGGCGTATCCGTTCCGTGACCGGCTGGCAGATGACGACGCAGACCTTTCACACTGTGGATGCGGCGCTGTTTGCCGACTGCTCCGGCGACAGCGTGCTGGCGCCCCTGTCCGGCGCGCTGTTCCGTTACGGACGCGAGAGCGCCGGGGAATTCGGGGAAGACATCGCTCCGGCTGAGGCCGACCGCAAAACCATGGGCATGAGCTGCCTGATCCAGGCGCGGGAGGAACCGCGCCCCAGCGTGTTTATCCCGCCGAAAGGGGCGTATCGGTTCACCAAAGAGGATCTGCCCTATCGGATCCCGAACATGGACGACCCCTATGAGAATTTCTGGTACATGGAGCTGGGTGGCGAGGACGACGCCATCGCGGACACGGAGCGCGTGCGGGACGAGCTGCTGAAGGTGGCTTACGGCGTGTGGGATTACGTGAAAAATGCGCCGGAAAACCGTGAGAAGAACAAAAACTGGCGGCTGGATTGGGTCGGGATGCTGCCCGGCAAGCGGGAAAGCCGCCGTTACGTGGGCGATCATATCATGACGCAGCACGACGTGCGCGGCGGCGGCCGGTTCGACGACTTAGTCGCTTACGGCGGCTGGAGCATGGACGACCACGATCCGGCGGGCTTCCGTTCTGCCGGCGCACCGACGGTGTTCCATCCCGCGCCGTCACCCTACGGCATTCCGTTCCGCTGCCTGTATTCCAAAAACATCGAAAACCTGCTGTTCGCGGGGCGGAATATCTCCGTGACGCACGCCGCCATGAGCTCCACCCGCGTGATGGCGACCTGCGCCCTGTGCGGGCAGGCCGTGGGCACGGCGGCGGCCATCGCCGTGAAGGAGGGGCTCACGCCCCGCGGCGTGTATGAAACGCGCGTCAAAGAATTGCAGCGGCTGCTGATGGACGACGACTGCTGGCTGCCCGGCTTCACGCGGGCGATCCCGGCGCTGACGAAGGAGGCGGCGCTGCTGTGCGGCTCGCCCGACGCGGAGAACCTGCGCAGCGGAACTGACCGCCCCACGCAAGCTGGGGAAAACAGCGTCACGGTCGAAAAGGGCGAGGCGATCACCTACCGGTTTGGCGAACCGAGATCCGTTTCGCGCGTGCGCATCGTGTTCGACAGCGACCTCAACCGCGCCACGCTGCCGGAGCAGGAGGTGTTCCGCCACCGCAACATGATGCACAACCGCCCGTTGAACTGGCAGGACGCTTACGTGCCGAAGACCATGGTGCGGGCGTTCCGCGTGGAGGGGATCGAACCGGACGGAACCGTTCGTGTGCTCGCGGAGGAAACGAACAACTATCAGCGGCTTCGGCGCTATGCGGCAGAAGGGAAGTTTGCCGCCGTCCGGCTCATTCCGCTGGAAACATGGGGTGACGAGCGCTGCCGCCTGCTCGCGTTTGAGGTGGAATGAGCTGATCGAAGAATCAGGGGTTGCTTTACACCGGGCGGAGCCAATAGGACCCAATGCTTCGGGGGATTTGCCTGCATTCCTCGTCTGCGTTTTTTGTTTCGGCTGACGAAACATCTTTTCGTCAATCTGCACACTCCGATTGAAACAGCGATTACTTAGAAAACCGGGGTTGACAAGGAAGAATAATGTGATATAATAATAATGGTTAGCCGCTGCTAACTGCATGTTTCGCGGCGGCGTTTATTAAGGATCTGCGGTTAGCTTATGCTAACCCTATGATAGCGGCTAACTCAATAATAGTGGTTTTAATTTTTTATCTATGAGTTAGCTGCAGCTAACTCGATCAAAAACGATAAGGAGAATGCATATGTCAGAGGCGATGATCATTCAATATTGTTCCCCTACGCTCGCGGGGATCAAAACAGGCAATATGTTTACCTGCCTGTTTGAAAATGAATGCAGTCTGAAGGAATCTGTCAGACAATTCAACCGCAGATATTCACATAAAGGCATTCGCTTTCTTCCGCTGAGATTCAGAGACGGCAGAGCGCTTGTTTACGTTTATCGACCCGCTCGTCTTGCAGGCGACTTGCAGCATGAAACCGCAAGGGATATTCTTGGCGGCTGCGGTTACAATCCCGATCTGCCCGGCGGATGCATCCGATACCTTCGCGACAAACTGATGAGCTGCGATTCCTTTCCGCACGAGATCGGCCTGTTTCTCGGCTATCCGCCCGAAGACGTAAAGGGCTTTATCGAGCAGGGAGCAAAAAACTGCAAATGCTTCGGCTGCTGGAAGGTTTATGCCGATGTGGATAAGGCAAAGAAATCTTTCCGCCAATTCGGGAAATGTCGCGAGGTTTACTGCCGCAAATACGCTGAAGGCTGTTCCGTTGAGAAATTGATCGTCAATATGTGAGAAGTCAGTTTCGTGAAATTCAGAAAGGAGGCGCGATTCGGGCGCAAGGGGGAGGTTTTCAACTCTTTTCTGTGCGGATTCTGAATCGCATGGCGATTAAGATGAGTTTTGTTGAAGTGAAATCCGTGAAAAAGAGCTTCGGTCAGGGCGACAGCCGTGTTGAGGTGCTCAAAGGCATCGACCTTGAAATATTCTCATGCTTTACATCATGCTCGTGATCCTGGCCTTTGTTTTTGCCGTGACCGTTTCAAACACGATTTCAAAAGAGGCGGGATCGATCGGCACGCTGCGGGCTTCGGGTTACGGCAGAGGCGAGCTTGTCCGGCACTACCTCGCGCTGCCCGTTCTTGTGACCGTGCTTGCGGCGGTTGCGGGCAACGTGCTCGGTTACACCGTTTTTGAGGACCTGTTTGTAAAAGTATATTATTCGAGCTATTCGCTTGTGACATACAAAACCCTGTTGAACGGCGAAGCGTTCCTGCTCACAACGGTCAGCTCGGTTGTGCTGATGCTGGTTATCAACACACTGGTGCTTGTGCGCAGGCTTAAAACCGCCCCGCTCGATTTCCTCCGCGGTGAGCTCTCAGGCCGTAAAAGGCGCAGAGCCGTTCGCCTGAGCGCGAAATTGCCGTTTTTGCAGCGGTTCGGCATGCGCATTTTCTTCCAGAACGCCGGCTCCTACGTCGTTTTGTTTTTCGGTATTCTGTTCGGCGGAACGCTGGCCGTTTTCGGCATGCTCTTCGGCCCGATGTTTGAGGAATATTCCGTTCTGGCAAGGGAGACAATGGTTTCCGATTATCAGTATATCGTCAAGTCCGATACTGTAAAAACAGCCGACCCGCAGGCGGAAAAATTCTGTCTTACCACGCTTGATACCGATGTTGAAGGGTATGTGAAAGACGGCGTGTCGGTTTACGGCATTGAAGACGGCAGCCAATACATCAAAGCGGATATTCCGGCGGGCGAGGCGCTTGTTTCACAAGGCGTTATGAAAAAGTTCGGCTATGAAATCGGCGATGAGCTGACGCTCAAAGAGCCGTATTCAACCAAAACATATACGTTCAGAATTGCGGGCGACTATCCTTATCTCGCTTCTCTCGCCGTCTATATGCCGCGTGAAGATTATCTTGAGATGTTTGACAAGAGCGACGAATATTTCACCGGCTATTTCAGCAACACGGAGCTGAAAGATATTGACGAGGAAGACATTTTCGCAACGGTCATGCTTCAGGACGCTACCAAAATCGTTGACCAGCTTTCATCGCTCATCGGCTTTATGGATTATTTCATGGTTTTCGGCGTCCTGATCTTCCTGCTCCTTATGTTCCTGCTGACAAAGCAGGTGATCGAAAAAAACAGCCGTTCGATCGCCATGACGAAAATACTCGGCTTTAAAAACGGAGAGATCGCAAAGCTCTATCTGCTTGCGACGTCTGTCGCTGTGATTGCGTCGCTGCTTGTTTCCGTTCCGCTTATCAAGCTGCTTTTGCAATGGGCGTTCAGGTATTATCTTTACACGAAAATGTCAGGATATATTCCGTATATCATCTCCGATTCCTGTTTTGTGAAACTGTTCGTTATGAAATACACAGGAATGCCGCAGGGAATGTGGCTGTTATATAAAAGATCTTTCCAAAGGAACCTGATAAGCGTTCTGGGGTCTGAACCGGAAAAAGCCCGAAAAACCACCCGGAAAGCCGCAGGTGAATACAGAAAAATCATCGCAAAGCTTCCCGGATTTGAAAAGGGCGACCGCTTCCGGATGAATCTGGTCAACTGCGCCGTTCTGATCGCATTCCTTTTGCATATGGATGAAAAACCTTCTGTTGAAAAGCTGACGGAATATTACGCAACGTCAATGATGACCCTGCCCACACGCGTTTTCTGCCGTATCGGCGGGATCGGCAAATTCAGCAAAAAAGATATTGTGTCAATGAAGAAAACCGCCGCGTTTCGAGCGGCTGACAGAAATCCGTATTCGTGGAATATGGAGTATATCCCCTATCCCGACGGCAGCGGCTATGAGGCGAGATTTTCAAAGTGCGGCATCTGCACACTGATGAAAGAATACGGTCTTTACGACCTGACCCCGGCCATGTGTCACCTTGATTACGATATGACCGAAGCAGGCGGCGCGAGCGAATTCATCAGAGAATACACGCTGGCGGGCGGCGGACCTTACTGCGACTGCGGATATAAAAAAAGAATGGGAGGATCGATCTGAAATGAATCAACCGGATTATAAAAACTGGATACCGAAATGGATGATCTGTTCCGGAGCTGTCGGAACGGCTGTATCCGTCATCTTGTTATTGATATTTATCATAACGCTCCGCGGCACGGCGAGAGCGGTTTTATCCATCGTTTTTGCACTCGCGTCGGTTTTGATGTGCGTATATCTTGTCTGGAGCGTCATTGCGTACAACGCATTTTCTTACACAGGCAGACGCAGGCTTTCCAAGGATATTATTGAAAGCACTGCCGGCTTTGTGAAACTCGAAAGCGGTCAGACCGCGCTCGATATCGGATGCGGAAGCGGCGCTCTTGCAATCGCGGTCGCCAAACGAAACCCCTCGGCAAAGGTTATCGGCTGTGACCGCTGGGGAAAGGAATATGCCGAATTCAGCATGAAGCTCTGCGCCGATAATGCAAAAGCCGAAAAAGCGGAAAATGTTGTGTTTCAAAAAGGCGACGCAACCGCACTGCCTTTTGCGGATGAACAGTTTGACGCGGTTGTCAGTAATTATGTTTATCACAACATTCCGACAAAGGACCGTCAGGCCGTTTTGCTCGAAACCCTGCGCACGCTGAAAAAAGGCGGCACGTTTGCCATTCACGATATATTCAGCAGGCAGAAATACGGCGATATGGATTCCTTTATCAGAAAGCTTTACGATATGGGATATGAAAAGGTTGAGCTGATCAATACAACAAACGGCAGATTTATGAGCGCCAAAGAATCAAAGCTGCTGTTTCTCAGGGAATCAAAGCTCCTTGTCGGCAAAAAATAACAGATCCGGAGGTTCGCTATGAAAGAAAAAAAGCCGTCGGGCTTCAAGCGGTTAATGGATTATGCGGGAAATCACAAAAAGCTTACCTATTTGTCGCTCGCGCTGTCATTTGCAAGTTCTCTTGTTGCGCTGCTGCCGCTGATCATGATCTATAACATAATCAAGGAAGCCATTGCCGTTGCGCCTGATTTCAGCGAGGCAAAGCATATTGTTTCAAACGGAATATTTGCCGTTTTATTTGCTTTATTATCCATGCTGATATATGTTGCGGGGCTTATGCTTTCTCATAAATCAGCTTTTCGCATTGCCGGTAATATCCGCAAGGCGATGATTGAACACATCCGCCTGCTTCCCGTTCATTTCAGCGAGGATTTCGGCAGCGGAAAGCTCAGGAAGATTATCAACGACAGTTCGTCAGCGGCGGAGACGTATCTTGCCCACAATCTGCCCGATATGGCAGGCGCGGCCGCAACGCCGCTCGGGCTGCTTGTGATCATGCTGGTGTATGATTGGCGTTACGGACTTGTTTGCCTCATACCGATCGTTCTTGCGTTTGTGTCAATGTCAAAAATGATGGGCCCGAAAATGCAGGAAGATATGAAGCTGTATAACGACGCGCTGGAGGATATGAACAATAACGCGGTTGAATATGTCAGAGGGATTCCGGTTGTCAAAACCTTCGGGCAGACGGTTCATTCTTTCTCCCGTTTCAAAAAAACCATCGCTGATTACAGCACATTCTGTATTACTTATACAAAGCGTATGCGGCAGCCGATGCTTCTTTTTCAGCTTTTTATCAACAGCACTTTTGCTTTTCTGATCGCGCTTGTCCTTATTTTTTCAAAGGGGGCAAACATAACGGAAGATCTTGTTCTTAATTTCCTGTTTTATGTGATCATCACACCCGTTATTGCGACAACACTTTCAAAGGTTCTGTTTATGAGCGAGGGCGGCATGACGGTAGCGGACGCTTTTCAGCGCATTGACAGCGTGCTTGAAATACCGCCGCTTGATGAAGCGGCGCAGAGCGAGCTGCCCGATCATTACAGCGTAAAATTCGATCATGTTTCATTCCGTTACAAAGGCAGCAAAGCGCCTGCGCTCGACAATGTTTCCTTTTCGGTTGAAAACGGGAAAACGCTTGCTTTGGTCGGCCCGAGCGGCGGCGGAAAAACAACGGCTGCGGGTCTGATATCCCGTTTCTGGGACGTTACCGGCGGCAGCATTACCATCGGCGGCGTTGACGTCAGGAATATTAAAACAGAAAACCTGATGAATATGGTATCCTTCGTTTTTCAGGACAGCAAGCTGCTGAAGACCTCGGTTCTTGAAAACGTCCGTCTTGCAAAGCCGGAAGCCGGTTATGATGAAGTGATCCGGGCGCTTCATAAAGCGCAGTGTGACGATATTATTCAAAAACTGCCAAACGGAGCGGATACCGTTATCGGCACAAAGGGCATTTATCTTTCCGGCGGCGAACAGCAGAGAATCGCCATAGCCAGAGCGATCCTGAAAAACGCTCCGGTCCTTATTCTTGACGAAGCGACAGCTTTTGCCGACCCTGAAAATGAGTATCTGGTTCAGAAAGCGTTTGCAGAGCTTTCAAAGAACAAAACGGTAATTATGATCGCTCACAGGCTGTCAACCGTAAAAGAGGCGGATCATATTATCGTGCTTGAAAACGGCAGGATCGCCGAGCAGGGTTCACACGCTGAGCTTGCCGCAAGGGACGGACTGTATAAAAAACTGTGGGATAATTATAATCGATCTGTTTCATGGAAAGTGGGTGCGTAATATGATCAGAAGGATCATGAAAGCTTTTGCCCTGTCGGAGAAGGGAGCCAAAGGCTTTGTTCAGGCCGTTACCGCCTGCACGGTTTCGGATATTGCGCTTATGTTTCCTGTCGGGCTGCTCTATAACATGACGACCGATCTGCTCGGCGGCAGGATCGGCAAAGAAAGAATCGCGTTTTATGTGATCGGTATTCTTGCCGCGTTTGCGCTTATTTATTTCACGCAGTATTGGCGTTACAACGCAACCTTCTTTACAACCTATAACGAATCAAAGGAAAGACGCATTACACTTGCGGAGAATCTGCGAAAACTGCCTCTTTCTTTCTTCGGGAATAAAGATCTGAGTGACTTGACCAACACGATATTAGGCGACTGCACCGTCATTGAACACTCGTTTTCCCATGAGATCCCGCAGTTTTACGGCTCGATTTTTTCAACGGTCATTGTTGCTGTTTCCCTGTTTCTCTTTGATTGGAGAATGGCTCTTGCAAGCGTCTGGGTGCTTCCCGTTTCACTTGCGATCGTAGGCCTTTCAAAAAAGGCACAAATGAAATACAACGAAAGAAAAACAAAAACAAAGGTTGAACTGGAAGACGGCGTCCAGGAATATCTTGAAGCGTCCAAGGACTTGAAGAGCAACAACGCAGAGGACAAATACCTGCAGTCCTTTTTTAAGCTTGCAAACAGATATGAAAAGGAATCCATGACCGCTGAGCTGGGTGTTGCCGCATATGTTGTGCCTGCGCAGATGCTTCTGAAGTTCGGCATTGCTACCACAGCTCTTGTCGGTTCTGCGCTGCTGGTAAAAGGAAGTCTTGCGCTGACAACGCTCTTTATGTTCCTGATCGTTGTGTCCAGAATATATGAACCGATGGGGGCAACACTGATTTATCTCGGTGCGAAGAACGCCATACAGGTGAATATCAACAGAACAAACGAGATGAACAACGCAGGAACGCAGACAGGCAAAACAGAATTTCACCCCGAAAACTGCGACATCGTTTTCAAAAACGTCGCTTTCAAGTATAATGACGGTGAAAGTGTTCTGCGTGACGTATCCTTTACGGCAAAACAGGGCGAGGTCACAGCGCTGGTTGGCCCGAGCGGCGGCGGAAAAACAACGGTTTCCCGTCTCGCGGCACGGTTCTGGGATGCGAGCAGCGGTAAAATCACGGTAGGCGGCGTTGACGTTTCAACCATTGATCCCGAAACACTGCTCGGCGTTTATTCCATCGTTTTTCAGGATGTTACGCTGTTTGATAACAGTATCATGGAAAACATAAGAATCGGCCGGCAAAACGCAACAGACGAAGAAGTCATTGCCGCGGCAAAGCTCGCCAACGTAGATGAATTTGCCGACAGACTGCCTGACGGATATCATACCCGGATCGGCGAAAACGGCGCGCTTCTTTCGGGCGGTGAACGCCAGAGGATCTCCATTGCGAGAGCATTTCTGAAAGACGCCCCGATCATACTGCTTGACGAGGCAACCGCGTCGCTTGATACTGAAAACGAAACCTTGATCCAGACAGCGCTTTCCCGTTTGATCAAGAATAAAACCGTTCTGATCATAGCGCACAGAATGAGAACGGTTGCCGGCGCGGATAAAATTGTTGTGATCAAAGACGGTAAGGCTGCGGAACAGGGCGCGCCGGATGAGCTTTATGCCCGGGGCGGCGTTTTTGCCAATATGGTAAACCTTCAGAAACAAACCAATTAAGCAAACCGGGTTTTGTTTTCTGTTGCAGTGATTTCAGGCGCAGCAGATCAAAGACATTATGAACGGGATAAAGAGGGGATATCACGATGGCAGACAGAATCAAATCCGCTTATAAGTCATCCAAAAACATCTATGACAATGTGATGACTCAGGGCAATCTTTTCAGCAAGCTTTATATAAAAATATTTTGGAGCGGAACCGATGACAACGAAATTGCACGGAAGATACTCGGTTGTATTCCCGATGATTTTTCAGGCTCGCTGCTTGATGTTCCCGTGGGAACGGCGGTATTTACGGAGAAAAAGTGGGCAAAACTCGAAAACGCGAAAATCACCTGTCTCGATTACAGTGCCGATATGCTCGCTCAGGCAAGAGCGAGGCTCGGGAAATATAAGCATATAGATTTTATTCAAGGCGACGTCGGAAACCTGCCGACGCCCGATGAAAGCTTTGATATTGTGCTGAGTATGAACGGTTTTCACGCTTTCCCCGATAAAGAAAAGGCGTTTGCGGAAACATTCCGCGTGCTGAAAAACGGCGGCGAATTCATTGCCTGCTTTTATATCAGAGGCAAATCAAAAATCACCGATTGGCTTGTCAATAACATTCTGAGTAAAAAGGGCTGGTTCACGCCGCCGTTTCAGACGGAAGACGAGCTGAAAGGAATCCTGAAAAAATATTATAAAGATATTAGCGTCAATACGGACGGCTCTGTCGTATATTTCCGCTGTAAAAAGTGAAAGGCAGATTATGACGGTTCACGAATTCGGAACAGGAAACGAAAAAGCGGTTGTTCTGATCCATCCTTCTCTTGTGATGTGGGATTATTTTGAATATGTCATTCCGCTTCTTGAAGCAAAATATCATCTTATCATTCCGGCCTTGCCCGGCTATGACAAAGACTGCCCCGGCGATTTTACCAGCGTCGAAGAGATTGCCAAAGAACTTGCGGAATGGCTCGATTCGCACGGAATAAAAAAGCTTTCCTGCCTTTACGGCTGTTCCATGGGCGGCTCGGTTGTGACAAGGTTTCTTGCCGACAACCGCATTCAAACGGATCATGCGGTAATTGACGGCGGAATAACGCCTTACCGTCTGCCGTATATTGCGACAAGACTTATTGCGGCAAAGGATTTTCTGCTTATTTATTCGGGCAGGCTCGGCGGAATAAAACTGCTTGAAAAGGCTTTTTCAACCGATGAGTACAGCGAGGAAGATTTGAAATATGCCGCCGATGTTCTGAAGATGATGAGCGCAAAAACCATTTGGCGCACCTTTGAATCCTGCAATAATTACGCGATGCCTGACAAGATCATTACCGGCTGCGGCCATATTGAATACTGGTATTCGTCTTCAGAGAAGAAAGCGCGAAAACGGGATATGGAATACATAAAAAATGTGTTTCCGCAAACGGATTTCAGGGAATTCGAGCATATCGGGCACGGCGGTCTTGCCGCGCTTAAGCCCGGGATCTTCGCCGAAGAAATAGCAAAGCTGTGCGATCAAGGAGAATGAAATGAGTCCCTATCATATTGAAAAAAATACCGTTCAGGAAACATTGGTCATTCCGCTTTTCGGCCGTCTTGTATGTTCCGAACAATTCCCGCAGCTTTTCTCAGACCCCGAAGCGGAAAGGATCTGCGGGATGCTCGATTATGATTTTGAGGAAAAGCGGAAAAAGATGGAATCTGCCGCGGGGCTTTTCGGCGCGCTCGAAGTGGCCCAGAGACAGTATGACGTCGCTTGTGAAATGAAAGACTATCTGAAAAAACATCCCGATGCATCGGTTGTCAATCTGGGCTGCGGTCTTGATGATACGGTCGGGAAATGCGATAACGGCCGGCGCAGAGGATACAATATCGACATGCCCGATGTTGCAGAAATCAGAAATGAATTGCTCCCCCCGGGTGACAGAGAGGCAAACATCGCCTGTGATCTGAATGACTATAGCTGGATGGACCGGATCCATGCCGGAAACGGCGTTATATTTTTCGCGACCGGTGTGTTTTACTATTTCAGAACCGAAGACGTAAAAAAGCTGTTCAGAGAGCTTGCCGGAAGATTTCCCGGCGCGGTGCTTGTGTTTGATTCCTGTAACAGACGGGGAGCAAGGATGATGATGAAAACCTGGCTCAGAGAAGCGGGAATAACAGACGTCGGCGCGTTTTTTTCGCTTGAAGATGAAAATGAATTAAAGGATTGGAGTGAAAGCTTCCGCTCGGTTTCGGCTAAAAGTTATATGCGGGGCTATCGCGATATTTATCATGACGTCGGTTTGCTTCATAAGCTTATGATCTGTTTTTGCGATAAGCTTGTAAAGATGAAAATCGTGAAGATTGCGTTTAGGGGTTAATCTGTTAGAATCACCGGTCAATCACTGCGTTCTGACCAACCGCGGCTCGGTTGCTGTTGTTTTCATGGAACACCCTCGTCGCGAAGACTGTACCGTGCCGTCGCCCGAAACGGCACACCTTCGGCGGCGCGGCTGTCCATTGACAAGAGGACAATACCGCGGTATCATTGAATTGCTTTCAGCGATACGGGAGGACAGGGCGGCGTTGAGGAGCGGCCAGAGCGTCCGACAGGGGTTTAGCGGGAAGAGTGATGCCTCACGCCGCACACGGCAGAGGATCGCTCTTCCTTTCTGATTCTTCACGCTGCGCCCGGATCTTCGGAATAATTGCAGAGATTTCAGCAAAAAGAACGTCATTTTCAATCTAAAATCAAGGTTCGGCCATAAAATAGAAGGAAACGCTGACGGAGGTGAACCGGGTTGAAGGTATTGTTGGCGGAGGATGAAAAAAGAATGAACCGGGCGCTGAGCGAATTGATGCGTCAGGAGGGCTATGAGGTGACGGCGGTCGAAAACGGCGAGGACGCGCTTGACGAGATCGAAGGCGGTCTTTATGACCTGATCGTACTCGACGTGATGATGCCGCACATGAACGGCTTTGAGGTCGCCGCGCGGGCGCGTGCGGCGGGGATCAAAACGCCGATCCTGATGCTGACCGCGAAGAGCGAGCTGGATGACAAGGTGGAGGGGCTTGACAGCGGTGCGGACGATTATCTGACCAAGCCGTTTATGACCAAAGAGCTGCTCGCCCGGCTGCGCGCGCTCGGCAGGCGGAACATGCCGACGAACGACGGCAGTCTGAAGTATGAAGACCTGACGCTCGACGTAAAAAATGCCGTATTGAAATGCGACAACGGACAGAGCGTCCGCCTCGGCGAGAAGGAGCTGCGCATTCTGGAATACCTGATCGCCAATCAGGGGCGCGTGCTCACACGGGAACAGATCGCGCTGAAGGTTTGGGGATATGAGAGCGATTCGGAATACAATAACGTAGAAGTCTATATGTCTTTCGCGCGCAAAAAGCTGGCGTTCGTCGGAACAAAATGTGAGATCAAGGCGCTGCGCGGGATCGGGTATGAATTGAGGTGCCGTAATGTTCCATAAGACAAAACGGAAGATCGTGTTTGCCGTTGTCGGTTCGCTTCTGGTTCTCATGGCGGTGACACTCACGGCGATTTATGGGATCAACAAAGCGGTGCTGCAGCGTGAAAACATCGAAATGCTGCAAACGTACGCGGAGCGCTATTCTCTCGACAAGCAGCCGTCCTCGGCCGCAGACGGCAAGCCGGGCAGCAAGCCTTCCGAAAAGCCGGATGAAGGCGCGGGTGCGCAGAGCGAAAACCCGGAGCCGCCCGACGCCTGGCGGGAAAAGAAGGAGCCGCAGTTCCAGCTTTCCACGTTTTATTCTGTTGCTTATTCCGATACAGGCGAGGTTCTTTCGGTCAACAACGGCAATAACGCTTTGCAGAGTCAGGAAACGCTTCTTGCGATCGCGGGATCCATTCTGAGCAGCGGCAAAACGAGCGGCATGACCGGCAGCATGGCGTATTTGGTCGAAAAGCGCAACGCGTATACGCTCGTCGCCATGCTTGACGCGACGATCAGCAACAATAACCAGGCGATCCTGATCCGTCAGATGATGATCGTCGGATCTCTGGCGCTGGCCGTGCTGGTGGTGATCTCCGTGTTCCTGGCCGGGTGGATCGTGAAGCCGCTCGAGGAAAACGATAAGAAACAAAAGAGATTTGTTTCCGACGCGGGTCACGAGTTAAAAACGCCGATCGCCGTGGTTTCGGCAAACAGCGAGCTGCTGCGGCGGGAGATCGGCGAAAGCGAATGGCTGAACAACATCGACTACGAAAACGAGCGCATGTCGGATCTGATCAAACAACTGCTGGCTCTTTCCAAGGCCGAAAACGACGTGATCCCCACAGAACCGCTGGACTTTTCCAAGCTGGTCGACGGCGAGACGCTTCCCTTTGAAAGCCTTGCGTTTGAAAAAGGAAAAAGGGTCGAAGCACAGATCGAGCCCGACCTGACGGTGAAGGGCAACGCCAACCAGCTTCGTCAGCTTGTCTCCATTCTGCTGGATAACGCGCTTGCCCATGGAACGGGTGATGAGATCGGCCTGACGCTTAAGCACGAAAAGCACAGCGCGGTGCTGTCCATCACCAATGAAGCCGATGAGCTCAGTGGGGAACAGCTGTCCCATCTGTTTGATCGCTTTTACCGAACGGATGAAGCGAGAACCGAAACGGGAGCGCACTACGGTCTCGGTCTTTCCATCGCCAAAGCCATTGCCGACGCGCACAGCGGCCGCATCAGCGCCGCGTATCAAAACGGCAAGGCTGTGTTTACCGTGGTTTTACCGATCGATAAATAAAAACAATTGTTCAGGGCAACACTGCGATTTGTGCGGCGTTGCCTTTTCTTCAATCTTTTTTCAATCTAACGCCGTAAAATAACAAGTAAAACAGACACTTTCCGAATGAAAGGAGAAAAGAATCATGAAAAAGCTGATTTCCCTTCTGCTCGCTGCTTCGCTCATCGTCATGCTGACGGCGTGCGGAGCTGCTTCGACAACGACAACAACCGATGAAACGACAGCCGCGGCGACCGATCAAAGCGATCCCGGCGGCGCACCGCCGGATAAGCCGGACGGTGATCCGCCTCAGGGCGGCCCGGGCGGGGCGCAGGGCGGCAGCGCTTCCGAGGTGGTTTACGCCGGCGCGGCTGAGATCACGGTGACCGCGACCGAAAGCAAAAAAACCTACGCTTCCGCCACGGCGGATCAAAGCGCACTGATGATCAGCACGGCGGACGCCGTTACGGTCAGTGATTTCACCCTGACCAAGAGCGGTGATTCCGACGGCGGCGATAACTGCAACTTCTACGGCCAGAACGCGGCGCTGCTGGTCAAAGGTGGTTCCACAACGACGATCAAGGGCGGAACGATCACCAGTGACGCCAGCGGCGCGAACGGCGTTTTCTGCTACGGCGGCAACGGCGGCCGGAACGGCGCGGCCGGCGATGGAACAACGGTCGTGATCTCCGACACTGTGATCACCACCACGGGCGACGGCTCCGGCGGCATCATGACCACGGGCGGCGGCGTCACGAAGGCGAGCAACCTCACGGTCACCACAAGCGGCCAGTCCTCCGCCGCGATCCGCACCGACAGAGGCGGCGGAACGGTCACCGTTGACGGCGGCACGTATACGACGAACGGTATCGGGTCGCCCGCGATCTATTCGACGGCGGATATTACGGTTTCCAACGCGACGCTGGTTTCCAATCTTTCCGAAGGCGTATGCATCGAGGGCTTGAATTCCATCACGCTCAACAATTGCAGCCTCACCGCCAACAACACCAAACGCAACGGCAAAGCGACCTTCTACGACACCATTATGATCTACCAGTCGATGTCCGGAGACGCGGCGAGCGGCACTTCCGCCTTCACCATGAACGGCGGCAGCCTGACCAGCCAAAACGGTCACGTGTTCCACGTTACCAACACCAGCGCGGTCATCTCGCTTTCGGGCGTCACGATCAAAAACGAAGACAGCGCCAACGTTCTGCTTTCCGTTTGTGACGACGGCTGGAGCGGCGGCAGTAATACGGCTGTGCTGAACGCTTCTCAGCAGACGCTCAACGGCACGATCCTTGTGGGGAACAATTCCTCGCTCACCATGAATCTGACGGACGGCTCGTCCTTTACGGGCTCTGTCTCCGGCAATATCCAGAACGCGAGCGGCACGTCGGTTTCGACCGAGGTCGGCACGGTTGCGGTCACGCTGGACGGCACCAGCACATGGACGCTGACGGGCGACAGCTATGTGACAAGCTTCACCGGCGACGCCTCCAACGTCATCTCCAACGGTTATACGCTCTACGTCAACGGTACTGCGCTGACAGGAACAAAATAACAAGAAAAAAATCGGCGGAGCAAAAAGCTCCGCTTTTTTCAATCTGTTTTCAATCTTCGCCAGCATAATTATGAATAAAGCAGGGGTGCTTTAGTATAAAGAAAAGGATGTGATTCCCATGAACTTACAAGGTCTGTCCCGCCAGACCCATAGGCATAGGGTCTGCGAGCCGGAAAAGCAACGCAGATATCGTTGAAAAGGAGGCAGCGGAAATGAAAAAGAAACAAAAAAGAAGAATACTCTCGGTCATACTCTGTCTTATGATGATCGCAGGTATGATGAGCGCCTCAATCACCCCCGCGTCGGCAGCGGAAATGACCACATACAACGTGTCCGACGCGACGGGCTTTGTTTTTTCAGATGCAGGAATCACAGTCGCGCAGGGCGCATACAGCGGCTACAAAATTGACGGAACGTCCCTTTCTATCAAGGACAGCGGTATATATGTTGTTTCCGGCAGCTGCGCCAACGGAACCATCGTGATCAAAAAGAACGTGACCGGCGTCACGCTGGTGCTCAACGGATTGACGCTTGCCGCGTCGGCAACGGCTCCGATCACCTGCAACAAAGGCAGTGAGGTGATCATCGTTGCCGCTGCCGGAACGGTGAACAACCTTTCCGACGACCAATACAACAACGATGATATTTATACCGACGAAACGCTGTACCCGGATATTGAAAACGCGGTCATCAAGGGCAAGGACGGCTCCAACGTGACCATCTGCGGAACGGGTACGGTCAACATAAACGCCTGCGGCAAAAACGGCGTTAAGGGCGGCGCGGATCTTTATGAAGAAGACGCAGACGGCAACTACACCGACGTGCTGCTCTCCGCCGCCTCTCTGACGGTAAAAGAGGTTACGCTCAACATCACAGCCAGCGTCAACGACGGGCTGAAATCCGATCAGGAGCTGAACCTTCTGTCCGGCAATATCACTGTTTCCGCCGTTGACGACGGTATCAAGAGCGACTATGTGCTGAACATCGGCGCAAAGGGAACTGACGGCCCGACGATTACCGTCAAAAAAGCGACGGAGGGCATTGAAGGCTCCGTTGTAAACGTCTATTCCGGCAGCGTTACCGTCAACGCGACGGATGACGGCATCAATGCCGCCAACGGCGATATTGCCGAACGCAGCACGGGCTTCAGCTACAACCAGTACGGCGGCTATGTCTATATCAACGTCACGAACGGCGACGGAATTGATTCCAACGGCAGCGCAGCGCTCGAGGGCGGCACGCTGGAAATCCATGCGCCCTCTCAGGGCGACGGCGACCCTATTGACACCGAATACGGCTGCGCGTTCAGCGGCGCAACGGTGCTTGCGGTGGGTCACGCCATGATGACGCAAAGCTACAGCGGAACCTACGTGGCGTTCGGCACAACCAACGGCGGCAGACCGGGCTTCGGCGGGTCGGGCGGCAGCCAGACGAATCTCGTCACAACCGGCAGCACGATTCAAATCGCCGACGCGTCCGGCAATATTCTTTATACCGCCCAAGCGGTACGAGCCGCGAGCTATGTTTTATTTTCAAGTCCCACACTTGTTTCCGGTTCATCCTACACGCTGAAAAGCGGCGGCGTTTCCGCAGCGACGGCGACGGCCGGAACGGGATCGACCGGCGGCATGGAACCCGGCGGGCAGCAGCCCGGAGAGACCGACGGGCAAAACGGGAGCCTGCTTTCAACGCTACTGAGGATCATCAGCCGGTTCAAAACGATCTTTCACGTAATCCGGAACCTTTACCGGGTTTTTCAATCCATCGTCACAAGCCTGTAAGAGGAATGCTTTACGATTCCGTCCGGCGACGGGGTTGTAAAGCTTCAATCTTTTTTCAATCTTATATTAACATAAATAGAAAATCATTGGAAAGAAGGTCACAGGTATGAAGAAAAAACTTCTGGCTGTTTTGGTCGCGGTCTCGATCCTTGCCTTGTTTGTGCCGACCGGCTGGACGGCGGCGGCAGAAGACGCGGGCGATTCCGATCGCGCGGAGCAAAGCGCCGAACTGACGTTCACCGACAACGGCATTGCGGAAACCCAGGCGGGCAGCGGCTATGCCGTCAACGGCACGACGCTGACCGTTACCGCGGCAGGCACCTACCGCATCAATGGCAGTTGTTCAGACGGCAGCATCACGGTCAGCGCGTCGCTCGCAGGCGTTACGCTGATTCTGGATAATCTTTCGCTGGCTTCGTCTTCTACCGCGCCCATCGTTGTGAAAAAAGCCTCTGCGGTAAACCTTCATTTGGAGGGCGTCTCAAGCCTGACAGACGATGAGGATCCCGACAACGAATCCTCCTCCGACGCGACGGTGGCCGACGCGTTTGAAGGCGCGGCGATCAAGGCAAAAAGCGGCTCGACCGTGACCTTCTGCGGTGACGGAGATCTGAACATCGTCGCCAACGCCAAAAACGGAATCAAAGGTGGTTCAACGGCGGCGCTGATCTTCAATCAATCCGGCACGATCACCGTCACCGGAAGCGGCCGGTATTATGGCGGAACGGTCTCCGGCGCGGCGGTCAACAACGGCATCGCCTGCGACGGCAGCATCGTTTTCAATCAGGGAAGCTTCGTTATCAAAGCGGCAAACGACGGCATTAAGAGCGCGCCCGACGCGACCGATGAAACCACAGGCACTGCGATCGATACGGATTCCGCCGGAACGATCACCGTCAACGGCGGAACCTTTGATATTGACGTGGACGGTGACGGCATTCAGGCCGATACGGCGCTGACCGTCAACGGCGGAACCTTTGATATTCAAACGTGGCAGGGCTGCAGCGTGTGGAACGATACGCTTGCCGCCGACAACAGCTGCAAGGGCTTGAAGGCTTCGGGCGACCGGGCAACGGAAGCCGGGCTTGAGCCGACCATCACGATCAGCGGCGGTACCTTTACGCTGAACACGGGCGACGACGCCCTTCATTCCGACGCCTACGCGACTGTAACAGGCGGCGTCTTCACGATCAGCACCGGCGATGACGGTATGCACGCCGATACCTCCCTGACCCTCGGCACGGAAGGCGGCTTCAGCCGCGACCCCGACGTTACCGTCAACACCTCCTACGAAGGACTTGAGGGCGGCACCGTTTATCTTTACTCCGGCCGTTACTATGTTGTGGCAAGCGACGACGGCGTGAACGCGGCAGGCGGCAGCAGCAACGGCTCCGATCCCGGCGGTGGCAGCGACCCTTTTAATCCCGGCGGAGACCCCGGCGGTCACGGAGGTCCCGGCGGCAATCAGCCCGGCGGTGGTGATTCGTCCTCCACAGGCGACTATAATATTTACATCTACGGCGGAGATCTGTATGTGAACTGCGACGGCGACGGTCTGGATTCCAACGGCGGATTGTATCTGTACGGCGGTCGGCAGGCGGTGTTCAGCATGAAATCGGGCGGCGACAACTCCGCCCTCGACGCCGACGGCACGGTGCTTGTTGACGGCGCGATCCTGTTCACGGCCGGCACCAAGGGCATGGACGGCACGGTGCAGAGCAGTTGGTTCGGCAGCAACCAGAAGTACGCTTCGTCCACCACCAGCTACAGCACCGGCAAGATCGTCAACACAAAAACGGGCAGCAGCGGCAGCGTATTCTTCAGCTATGCTCTGCCGAAAAGCACAAATTACATCGTGGCGTCCTGGCCTTCCTCCGTTTCGAGCAGCGCACCCTCCTTCACGACCGCAAACAGCGTGACGGCCTGCCGGGGCGGGTCTCAGAGCCATAACTGGAATGCCGGCTCGGTAACGACGGAAGCCTCTTCAACTGCCACGGGCGTTATGACTTACACCTGTGCCGCTTGCGGCGAGACCGAAACGCGTTCGATTCCCATGACCGTGTCGATCGACGCGTGCGATCACTCGGTCGAAACGGAACCGGCCGCTGACGAGGGCTTTGCGGTCACGTTCGCGGGCGACGTCGGCGTAAGCTCCATTACAGTCTACACCACAAAGGATTATACAGGCGAAAGCGAATCGCTGGCTGCCGACGGGGCGACCGTTTCCCGCAACAGCGATACCGGTGAACCGGATTCTACCGGCTCAGGCCAGTTGAACTTCACGGTTGTTTTGCAGGAAGGCTATGCGATCAGCAGCGTTACGGCGACCGCCGGAACTTATAAGAATCTTAAAGGCCCGTCGGACACCGGCCTTGCCAATACCTATCGCATCACCAAGATCACCGCGGAGATGACCGTCACGATCATCACCGTCGCGTGCGAGCACGGAACTCTCGCCGCAGGCACGACCCCGGCGTGGGTCTGGAGCGCCGACTACGGCGCGGCGACGCTTTCCTACACCTGTGCCGCGTGCGGCGAAACGGTTTCGGTCGACGGCACGGTGACGAGCGTTTTGACCGACGCATCCACCGTTACCTTTACCGCGTCGGCCATGATCGGCGAAACGGCTTACACCGACTCCCAAACAGCAGCCCCGTTCACAGCGACCTTCTCGTGCGATGAGGGCGTAGCGTCTGTCAGCGTCTACTATACGCAAGATTATTCGGCCGCCGATGAAGAAAACGCCGCGACCGCCGTGGCGCGTGACGGCGATACCGGCTGCCCTGTCATCACGGGTGACGGTCAGTTGAATTTCACAGTCATTCTGAAGGATGGTTACGAGATCGAAGCCGTCAGCGCGACCTCCGGCGCGTATAAGAATATCAAAGGACCGGAGGACACGGGCGAGGAGAACACCTACCGCATCACAAAGGTCAAAAAGGATCTGACGGTCACCGTCGTCACGGCCGCTTCGGCGCCCGTGGTCACGCCGGCTTCCGACGGAGTCGTGGTCAATGAGGAAACTCACTTCATTTACGGCCTGTCGGTCGGC
>JAFTEL010000035.1 GCA_017453685.1 Clostridia bacterium | reverse complement strand
TGCTGTTCACAGCAGAAAATACAACCATTTTCCCATGCGTCCTCTCGGCTGGAAATCTCCCGCCGATTATGTCAACGCCTTCGTCTCCAACGGCGAAGTCTTTTAATCTCATTTTTGTAACACATCATTGACAAACCAACAATGAACACAAAATATTCGATTTTGACCCGATTTTCCCCTTTTTCCGCGCAGCCGCCGCAAATCCCACTTGACGAAAAAAACAAACGGTGTTACAATCAGAAAAACGAAAAACCGATGAGCGGAAATAGTAGCTGTTCAACCGGATCTCAGAGAGCCGCGGGCGGTGGGAGCGCGGTGTTTCGGCAACAGTGAATGGCTCCGCGAGGGCAAACCGAACCGAAGAAATTCTCAGTAGGGGCGACGGGTTCCACCGTTACATGGAATGGTGTGCACACACCGCTGAGCGCATCTGCTTTGCAGATGAAAATGGGTGGTACCGCAGAAGTCTGACGGCTTTTGTCCCTGTCGAACGGGACAAGAGCCGCTTTTTGTTCCGAATCTCAATCAGAAAGGAAAAGACACGATGGAAATTTCCGCAAAACAACTGGAGTTAGTTCGCAAATCCATCAAGGCCGCCATGGCAAAGAACGGCAATCTTTACCAAAAAAAGCTCGCCGGCTTTGATCCCGACGATCTGAAAACGGCGGAGGATTTCAAGAAGCTGCCTTTCACCGAAAAAAGCGAGCTGCGTGAAGGCTATCCGCTGGGTATTCAGGCGGTGCCCGACGAGGAAGTGGTACGCATCCACTCCTCCTCCGGCACGACCGGCACGCCCATCATCATTCCTTACACCAAGCAGGACGTGGACGACTGGGCGATGATGTTCGCGCGCTGCTACCGACTCGCGGGCATCACCAACAAAGACCGCATCCACATCACCCCCGGCTATGGGTTGTGGACGGCGGGCATCGGCTTCCAGCTCGGGTGCGAGCTGCTGGGCGCGATGGCGATCCCCATGGGGCCGGGCAACACCGACAAACAGTTGAAAATGATGGTCGATCTGGAAAGCACCGTTTTGTGCGCCACCTCATCCTATGCGCTGCTGCTCGCCGAGGAGATCGAGCGCCGCGGCATCCGCGATCAGATCAAGTTGCGCAAGGGCGTCATCGGCTCCGAACGCTGGGGCGACAAGATGCGCGCCCGCATCGCCAACGAGCTGGGCGTGGAGCTCTACGACATCTACGGTCTGACCGAGATCTACGGCCCGGGCATCGGTATCAACTGCGAAAAAGAAGAGCATATGCACTATTGGGACGATTTCATTTATCTGGAGATCATCGACCCGAAGACCGGCGAAAACGTGCCGGACGGCAAGATCGGCGAGATCGTCATCACCACCCTGCGCAAGCAGGGCGCGCCGCTCATCCGCTACCGCACGCACGATTTGTGCTTCATCGTGCCCGAACCCTGCTCCTGCGGCTGCGAATTCCCGCGCATCGGGCGCATCATCGGCCGCAGCGACGATATGGTCAAGGTCAAGGGCGTCAACATTTACCCGGGTCAGGTGGAGGACGTGCTGCGCAACGTCAAGGGCGTGAGCAGCGAATATCAGGTAATGATCGACCACCTCAACGGGCGCGACATCATGACGCTGTTCTTTGAAATGGAAGCAGGCGCGGACAAGGACGCCGTGGAGCTCGCCGTCGCCGACGAATTCAAGACCAAGGTGGGTCTGAAGATCGTGCCCAAGGGCGTTGCCATCGGCGACCTGCCCCGCAGCGAAAAGAAATCCACCCGCATTTTCGACAACCGATTCTGATATGAAAAAGCTGAAATTCAACGAAAACGGCAAATTCACCATCTTACAGGTCGCCGATGCGCAGGATCTGACTTTTCCGCGCACGGCGATGCTCGACATGCTCGACGCCGCGTATGACAAAATCAAACCCGACTTGATCCTGTTCACGGGCGACAACATTCTGGGCAACCATTTGCTTGACAAACGCTTCGGCACCAAGAAGATCGGCGAAGGCAAAGAGCTGACGGAAAAGCGGATGAAGGAGGCGCTGGCGGTCATTTTAGAGCCGCCTCAGCGCAAAGGCATCCCCTTCGCCATGACCTTCGGCAACCATGACGACATGAACCTGCTGACCAAGGAAGAAGTGCTGGCGCTTTACAGAGAGTATTCGCAGTTTGTTGTTTCCGAGGAAGAAGCGCCCGTGGGCAACTACACCGTGCCGATCTGGTCAAGCGACGGCACAACGAAGCGCTTTAACCTGTGGCTGCTCGATACGGCGTGGCACGACAAGGCGCAAGACCGCTGCCACACGGGCGTAACGAAGGAAGAGGTGGACTGGTACGTTGCGCGCAGCAGCGAACTGAAAGCCGAAAACGGCGGTCAGCCGCTCCCCTCTCTGCTGTTTCAGCACATTCCCTTTCCCGAGGTGCGCCGCCTGATGCTGGAATGTAAACCAAGCGACAAGGGCGCGGTGCGCTACGCGAAGGATAAGGCCGTGAAGCTCGACCCCGCCAAGGCGACGGGGCGGCTGTGCGAACCCGGATTCGGCTATCAGGAGAATAACGGGCAGTTCGACGCGATCAAGGCGCAGGGCGACGTGTGCGCCGCCGTGTTCAGCCACCACCATATCAACAACTACGACGGCGTGATCGAGGGCGTGCGCGTGATCCAGAGCCCGGGCGCGTCGTTCCGCTGTTACGGCAACACCGGCCGCGGCGTGCGCGTGTTCGAGCTCAACGAAAACGCCCCCGCCGCCTTCAGCACTTTCACCCTCACCTACTTCGATCTGTGCGGTCATTCGCCGCGCAAACTGCTGCGCTACGCGGTGCAGGCGGATACCGGATTGTTTTAAGGAGTCAACGATGTCAGAACAAATTTTGAAGCTGGAGCTATATCTCGCGCGGCACGGGCAGTCACAAGGCAACGTGGGTTATGAAGGTTTTGAGCCAACCGAAGAGGATCTGTGGGACCCGAAGCTGACCAAGCTGGGGCAAAAGCAGGCCGATCTGCTCGGCGAGCGGTTTTCGGAGATCCCGTTGGACTGCGTTATCGCGTCGCCCTATGCCCGCGCGACCGCCACGGGCTACGCCGTGGTGTCAAGACAGCCCGAAAACGGCAGCCGCACGCTGGAGCTGCATCCGCTGTTCTGCGAATGCGGCACGGGCGACCCGCCCGGCAAAACGCTGACGGAAATACAAGCCGCCTACCCGAACGTCCGCCTCGCGCCCGGCGCGGAGGAATTTGAACGGCTGGTATACTGCGACAAGACTAATGAGGACGAGGAACGCCTTGCCCGTGGTCAAAAGATGATCCGCTACCTGACCGACCGTTTTCAACACGGTGAAAAGGTGCTGGTCGCGGCGCACGCCTGCTTCAACACCTTTCTGATCTTCGCCGCGCTCGGTCTGCCTGCCACCCCGCCGTTTGACTTTTCCAACGGCAACACGGGGCTGACGAAAATCCTGTTCTACGAGGAAGGCAGTGGGCGCTACGGCGACACCGTGCTGGTTTATCACAACGACCAGTCGCACCTCTATATTCCGTTCAAGGGTATCCAATTAGACGAAACTTGAGAGGGAACGACATGAACAAACCACCTCTTCGCTTTCATGAAAACGGCAAATTCCGCGTGCTGATGATCTCCGACATGCACGCGGGCGAAAACTGCAGTCCCAAGCTGATGCAGGGCATTGAGGCGCTCGTGGCGGAAAGCCGCCCCGATTTTGTGATGATCGGCGGCGATCAAATTCTTGAAAAAGAAAAGGACGAGATCCGCCCGTATTTTTGCCGCATCTTGGAGCCGATCCTCAAGCGCGGTCTGCCTTGGGCGGCGGTCTTCGGCAATCACGACCGCGAGTGCGGCATCGACATCGCCGAAGAAATGGCGATCTATGAGACCATCGACGGCTTTTTGGGCGAGGCCGGGCCGGAGGAACTCAGCGGCGTCGGGAATTATATCATCCCGATCCTGTCCGCCGACGGGTCGCGCGTCGCCTACCGCCTGTGGGCGATGGATTCCCACCGCGGGCATGAAAACACCAATCAGGCGTTTCATCTGCCTCAGGATACGCTCATCTCCCTGCCGCATACCGAAGACCTCATCATCAACCAGTCCATGCCCTACCCCGATCAGGTGGCGTGGTACTATAACACCTCCTGCCGATTGGAACAAGAGGAAGGGCGCAAAACGCCGGGTATCATGTTTTTCCACATCATGCTGCCCGAATTTCTCTACGTGCGACAGAACCCCGAGCAGACGAACGCCGTCGGCATGCAGCGGGAAAGGCTGGAAGCGACGCTGTTCAATTCGGGGCTGTTCACCTTTGCGCTGCAGCGCGGCGATATCAAGGGCTTTTTCGCCGGTCACGACCATCTGAACACCCTGCAGGGCGAATACTGCGGCGTCACCTTGGCGCTCGACGGCGCGATCGGCTATAACATGTCGGCGCATGACGATATGCGCGGCGGGCGGATCATCGACCTGTACGAGACCGGCGAAGTGAAAACGAGGATGCTGTACCTCATCGACCTACTCGGCAAGGACGCGTTCCGCGATCCCGACTACTTCGAGGGCGGGAGCAAATACAACATCCGCGTGCTGTGAGGAGAACAAAATGTACGATCTGGAACTGTTCAATGAAATCGACGATATTGACCATCTGACCCTTTCCGTGCGCAAGGGCAAGCCGCTTGACCGCCCAAAAGCGGTCGATCTCATCCGCCGCAACGCCGCGCGGTACGATTATGTGGCGGCGCTCAACGAGCGGTTCGACGCTGCGGGCGAAAGCTTCGACGACTTTGACGATCAGACGCTGTATGACAGCCTGATCCTCATCCGCGACGAAATGGTGAAGCACGTCGGCATCCAAGGATTCTGACCTGCAAAGGAAAAAGCGGAAAAAAGTTGAAAAAACACTTGCTTTTTTACGCGGCTTATGGTAGTATATACGCGCTGTCCGGGTGTGGCGCAGCTGGTAGCGCGCTTGACTGGGGGTCAAGAGGCCGTGAGTTCAAGTCTCGCCACTCGGACCATAAAAAACTCGATGCTTTGGCATCGGGTTTTTCTTTTTTTTCGTAAAGTCCCGTCCGCAAACCGTTTGCGGCGCTTTTTGAGTTGACAAAATAAAGGTCATTTGTTAGGATGAATAAGAAAAAAGCAATCCCGCAAAAACGGATTGCCGAACAGGAATTCCGGAAAGGAGATCGGAATGAAACCAATCAAGAAAATCATCGCTATTCTTTGCGTCGCCGCGCTGATCGCAGGCTTCGCCGCCTACGCTGTGTGGAAGCCGACGCCGCTGCCCGAACAGCGCGCAGTGCTGATCGAACCCGAGCCGGCGGCAAACGAACGGCGCGAAGCGCTGGAAGTGAACGGCATCGGCGAGACCAGGTTTTACATTCAATCCCCGAAGCGGGAAGCGCTGCAGACCGTTTCCGTCAAGCAATTCGGCGCCGACCCCGCCAACGAAAACAACGCCGACGCGCTCAACGCGGCTTTTGCCTACTGCAAAGAGAACCCCGGCACGCGCGTGCTCTTTGACAAAGGCGTTTATTACGTTTCGGGTCAGCTGGTGCTGGAAGACCTGACGGACGTTTGCATCGACGGCAACGGCGCCAAGATCGTCTACGACACGGGGAGCAGCTTTTTCACCCTGCGGCGCTGCGAATGTGTGGAAGTCCGCGACCTGACGTACGACTGGGATTGGGACAAGATGCCGCTGGGCGCGATCGCGCGCGCGGTGGAAGTGAAGGGCGAAAAGAACACGATCGACTTCGTGTTCGACGATCCCCAATACGCACGGGAAGACATGTTCTACGCGATCAGCCAATGTGACGCGGACACCCGCACCTACGGCGCCAAAGGCACCTACATTGAAAGCTACGACGGGCAGAACCCCGACGTGGTCAAAAGTGTGACCAAGATCAGCGACGATACCATCCGCGTCGTGCACAACGGCGTGTTCACCCATTTCGCGGGCAACTCGTTCATCCTGCGCAGCACGGCCTACGGCGGCTCGCTGATTGATATTTACGAGCAGTGCCGTGACATCACGCTGGACGGGCTGAAGCTCTACGGCGGCACGGGCATGGGCATCATCGTCGGCGAAAAGACGTCGCACTTTGCCCTGCGCAATATCTTCATCGGCCCCGATCCCGAGCACGCCGACACCCGCTGCATCTCGCTGGACGCCGACGCGGTCCATATCAACGACTCGGACGGCTGCTTCCTGATCGAAAACTGCGATTTCAGCCGTCAGGGCGACGACGACGTGAACATCAACAGCGGCATCGGATGGATCAACAGCGTGGACGACCGCAGAACGCTCACCTTTGAGGCGGACGGCTCCATGAACGTGGACGCCGGCGACACGGTGGTGTTCCGCAACAGGCGCTTTGACCTGATGGGGCTCACCGCCGAGGTCGAAAGCTGCACGAGACTGGACAACGGCCAGCGGCAGGTCATTTTCACCGAAGAGCTGCCGGAAAGCGTCACACAGGGCTGCTTCCTGTTCAACAGGGACAACACGGGCAGCAATTACGTTATCCGCAACAACTATTTCCACGAACATCGCGCCAGAGGCCTGCTGCTGCAAACGTCAAACGGGCTGGTGGAAAACAACACGTTCTATAAAACGACACACAACGCCATCAAGATCGTCATGGATATCAACGGCGTGTGGCACGAGGGAACGGGCGCGGACAACATCCTCGTTCGCAACAACAAATTCATCGAATGTTCCGTCATCGGCACCGAGATCATCGAGGTCGGCACGAAATTATTGGAGAAGAGCAATCACTCCCATGCCTTTACCAATATCCGCATCGAGAACAACGAATTCCGCGATATCTGCGGCAATCTGATGGTGGTCAACAACGTCAACAACTTTGTTTTCACCAACAACAAGATCACGCTGGGCAATGCGTTCGAGCGCAGCGTCGGCAAAGGGCGCTTCTATTTCCTGAGCGACTGCGTCAACGTTTCGCTCCCCAACAACACCTACACCGACGCGGCGCCGCTCTCGCTGACGCGAATCGCCCGCTGCGATGATCCCTTTGTGTGGCTGCGCGTGAATGCAGCCGCCCTGAGCGGAAAGGAGGGTGCGAAATGAAAATCGTGAAAAGATTGCTGTTCTCCCTGCTGCTGATCCTCACCTGCGGCGTCATCCATTATTGGCAGCACGCGGTGGCGAGCCTGCCCTACCTGCCCTATAACTGCATCGTGCCGCTGGGCGTCCTGACCCCTGCCCTGCCGGTGCTGACCTTTTTGACGACCTTGGTGCTGCTCAAGCAGAGCGAAACGTCGAAGCCGGTTGCGCGCTCCTTCCTCAGCGTGGCGGCGATGTTCGTCCCGCTCCTTATGACCGCTGTGTTTTTTCTCAGCTTTCTCACCTATCGCTACGCGGCGGCGATGCCTCCCCTGCTGGTTTTGCCCAACTGGCCGACCGGAAACGTCATGGTGATCATCACCGCGCTGTGCGTGCTTCATCTGACGGGTCTTCTGATTTACCGCTTTGTGAAGCAAAAATACACTGCCAAACAGATCATCCCTGCGGCGATCGGCTGGCTTCTGCTCAATTGCTGTCTGTTCCTGATCACGACTTGAAAACTGTAAACACTATAAAACGGCTCTGCAAGTTCCTTGAACGGAACCGCAGAGCCGTTTTTTCATGTATATCAATACCACAAAAACCCAAACAGGAAAATGCGGATGAGCCGCTGGAAGAAGGAGTAGGAAACTTTTACGTTGTAAGAAACGGTAAACGCCTGATAAGTAACCGTAACCGCTTGCGTGCCAGTTTTGGTGAGCTTTTGCGGGGACACCGCGTAACCCTGTGTGATCAGCTTTGTCGACCCGTCGTCATAACATTCCTCCAGCACCAGACCCGTCGGATCGACCGTGTTCTTATAGCGGTATGACGTCTTGTTCGGGAGCGTCGCGATGCGCACGGAAATCAGCGTCGGCGGTTGGGGAGGTTCCGGCGGGATGACGATCTGCTCACGCAGATAACAGTGCACCGTGCGGTCAAACAAAACGCTCTGCCCGCCGCACGTATAGCGGAAGGTTATTTCATGATCGCCATAAGCACTCAGCGGAACGGAAAACGACCAGAGCTTTCCATCACTGTCAGAAACGAGAGAGCCGTCGATCACGTCATCGCCACACAGCGCCTGAACAGATTCCACTGCGGCAGATGTTGCGGCGGTCACAGCGGAAAAAGCGGGATAGCGATACTGACCGTTTTCGATCTCGGGGGTCACCACAGTTGGAACAACGACGCTTTTGAACCGTGTCGTTTCGTTTTCCATTTCGCCCCACGTCACACGCAGCGTTTTTTCGGACGTGCCGACCACCAGCACGTCGGAATATGCCGCTTTGGGCGAGCAATAGATCGTCCACGTCTGTACCCTGCCGTCGCTGACGATGGTGACGCCGTCGGACGCTGCCGTATAAATCGGCGAGCTGCCGGTCGGATTGAGGAACTGAATCGCGCGGATCGACGGACTGTCGATCAAATCAAACACAATCACATTGCTGCCGCCGTAACAGACGTTGCCATCATAACGGACGTTCAGAATATACGAATCATTTTGCCGGTTCGATTCGATGATCGCGTCAAAATCCGACTCAGCTTGGGTAAGCCGCCCGACGTTTTCCACCTGAGCCTGCTCCTGCGGCGACAGAGAGTCATAATACCGCCGCGCGGCGGAGATCACAGCATAATCAGCAGCAGTAACGACCAACGGGATCGCATCGATGAGCTTCGCTGCCGTCACGACCGTGTCGGAATACACCTTGATCGGGAAAGACGCACGCACATTCCGATAACAGAGCGTCACCGTTTTTTCGCCCTGGGTCGCGGCGACGCCCTCAAAGACGTTTTCCGCGCGGCCTGTTTTCGCCATACTGACATAGTAACAATCCGGCGCGACCGTCTGTGTTTCGCCGCTGCACAGTGTGACCGAAAGCGTCAGTCCCGTGAGATCGATCGGTTCCCCGACTTCATAGCGCAGCTTCGCCGGGAGCCGGGTGATGCTCAGTTCAGCAGGCTCGTCCGTGGTTTGCGCGAACATTCCTTCCGTATAATCTGCCGCGTGCATCGCCTGATACAGCGATTCGTTTGTCGTATACTGCTTGTCCAGCCAGATCGTTCTGAGCTTCAGCCAGTCCTTCATGACGGCCGTATCCTCATCTGCCGTGAACGTGTTGCTCCAGATCGCGTCGTTGTTTTTCAGCGCCTCTTTCAGGTATTCGCTGTAACGGTCGATCATGCCGCCCTCTTTGAGCATATCCTCCAGATAGCCGTGCCGCAGTTTCCAATACAGCGTGCGCGCCCGTTCGACAAAAACGGGGTCCTGCGTCATTTCAAACATAAAACGGCGGCCGTTGTCCTGAATCGTGCGGAAGGTGTAATAATGCGCGGAAGCGGAAGCGGTGGAATCGACCGAATAATCCATATCCCAGACGGGACCGTAACACAGCTTGCCGTCGATATCTTTATAGTAAAACGTACTTTTCCGTCCGAAATCAATGTTGCCGAAAATATCGTTGACCAGCCAGCCGATCACAAAGGAATCGAGATCGATCAGATCGGTATACCGCACGGTCTTTCCCTGATACTCGGTACAGAAATCATCCGCGTAAACAGCGTCCTCCACCGCCTGAAAGTATTCCTGCGCGGCGGTGAACATTTCACTGTTGGTGTTCAGGTATTCCGGCGCGCCGATATTCACGATTCGATCCCGCGTCGTTCGAAAATGGCTCACCTCGTCCTCTCTGGAATCCAGCTCATACAGATAACCGCCGTTGATTTCCGGCACGGTATAGTATTCGGTAACGGTATAAGTCGCTTCACCATAAGTCACCGTATCCGTCGTGACCCAGGAAAGGTCTGTCGTCATTTGATCTTCCAGTTCGGTCTTTTGCTCCTTGTTCAGACCGTTCGCCTTGGCGATGGCGCCGGCAGCGTCTTCGGCGGCGTTTTCCCAATCAAAAATATTCGTCCGCGTGGAACCGACGCGCACATGTTCACACAGTTGATAAACACCCAGACATACGCCGTTCAGAATAACGTCGACCCAGACGGACTGCTGATAATCCATCCCCATCGCACCGGACATATCGTAGGCAAGCTTGTTGCGCAGAGACGATTTATCATAGTAATTCGCCAGCAGAACCCAGTGCTTGTTCTTGCCCATACCGAACAGATCAGCTTTGGCGTCCAGCTTGATCTTGTACGGCTTCTTCGGCGCGTACCACGTGGTATTGCCTCTGCCTTTGATTTGGATTTTTCCGTCATACAAGAGGCTCGTTTTGCTGTATTGTTCGTTGCCCTGAAGAGTCATCTGTCCGTTGATGTAGCGATCTCTTTTGATCGAGCGGTTCGCGGTGTCGAGGTAGCAGACGGGCAAATGGCTGAAGTAGCGTTCCGCATCGCCGAGCACCGAGCCGTCTTTGCAAACCACGACCTTGATAAAAGATTCCAGTTCATAATCGGCAGGGGTATAAGAAGCCCCCTCATGGAGCACACGCGCACCGCCGACATACCATTCATATGTCAGCTCATCCGGCTCGTAACCGTCCACGATCACTGTGGTCTCCTGCCCGACGGCAAAATAATCCGTGTTGAACCGAATCGCCGCTTTCGGCTGCTCGTCCGCACCCAAACCGATAAAGGACGCGTTGGGGTACAGCAGAAGCAGGGTCAGAACAACACAGAAAACCTGTTTGACTCGTTTCATATTTCTACCTCTTTATGATATATGTAATTTTATTATAGCAAAAGAGCAGAAGAAATTACAGTATTTTTATCAAATTAAGTGCTATTTTGAACTTTATTCGGAATTATTTTCCGATACCGGCTGAAGACCGACGCAATCAAAGAAGAATAAGCAGTTGAATTTTTCGTGATCGCAAGGTATAATCAACAAAAAAGCTGCTTTAAAACGACAAGGAGATTCGATCATGAAGAAGATAATTTCCCTGCTCCTGTGCGCAGTCATCCTCTGCTGCGCGGCCGTTCCCGCCTTAGCCGACGGCGGCTGCCCATGCGGATTCTCCCCCATCATTTACGTCGGGCCGCTCGGCTGTTCGTCGATCGTTCGGGACGCGGGCACAGATAACGAGCAGCAGTTGTGGAAGATCGACACAAAGTTTCTGCTCACCAATCTCAAAGACGTTTTGCCTCAGCTGACAAAAGCGATGTTGCTGCGCAACGCGGAACAGATCGGAGACGCGCTGGTGAAGTTCGTCAACGCCTGCTTCGGCGACCTCGCGCTTGACAGCGAAGGCAGATCAAAAGCGAACGTCACGACGCCCGAACTGAACGTGCCCCAAGGCGATCGGCACGGTCCCGACAGCGACTACTATTTTGACTATGACTTTCGGCTCGATCCCTATGAACACGCGGACAGACTGCATGAATTCATCGCGCAGGTCAAGGCGCTCACGGGTCACGACAGCGTCAAGCTGAAATGCTCCAGCATGGGCGGCGTCGTTCTCTCGGCTTATCTTGATAAATACGGCTATGACGGCATCGACGTGATCATCTGCCGCTGCTGCCCGCTGCTGGGCACAGCGGTCGCGGGCGAAGCGTTCTGCGGCAAGATCGAGCTCAACGCCACGGCGCTCACCCGCTACGGCGAAGACGCCATCCCCTATCTGGAAACGGGCTTTGCCGACGACATTATTGAAGGCACGCTCTACGCGCTGCTAAACGTGCTCAAGGGCGCCGGCGTGATCGACGGACTGTGTTCCCTCGGCGATCGGCTCATTCAGGACGCCGCCGACAAAGTGTTTCAGGAAGCCCTGATCCCGATTTTCGGGACGTTTCTCGGCATCTGGGCGTTCGTGCCCGAAGAATACTTTGACGAAGCCGTTCGGTTTATGAACGTCCCCGCACAGGGCGGTCTGCACGATAAAATCTTCGCCTATCGCAGCGCGATGGCCCACATCAAAGAGAATCTCAAGGCAGCGCGAAACGACGGCGTCAAGGTTTGCCTTATCTGCGGCTACAACGTGCAGCGCACGCCGCTCGTCACGCTGTGGAAATCGACCTCCGACGGAACGGTCGACACCAAATACGCCTCCCTCGGCGCGACCTGCGGCAGCGTGAAAGAACCGCTGGACGACGCCTATCTCAATGCTTTGGAAAACAAGGAGTACCTTTCGCCCGATCATATGATCGACGCGTCGACGTGCGCGCTGCCGGAATGCACCTGGTTTGTGCGCGACTGGCTCCACTGCAACGGAAATGCGGGGATTGACGAATTGTTCAACCTCGTGATGACGAGCGACGAAGTCAGCGTCCGTTCCTTTGAAGAATTCCCGCAATTCCTTGAGGCGGATGACGACGCCGACACGGTGAGACCCGTGACGGGCGCGCCCAACGCATGGGCAAGGCTGAAAAGCAGCCCCTCTTATCTGAACTTCATTCGATTCCTGTTTTCGATCGTAAAGCAACTGATTTTACTTGTGAAGTAAGCGTCGTCGCGAGTTGTTTTTGAAGAATAAACGGCTCTGTGGGTTCCCGAAACGGAACTCACAGAGCCGTTTTATCAGATTGTAGGATAAGTTGACCTTGGGCTTGGTTTACGCCACAAGGCGCATGATATCCGCCACGGTCACAATCGAAGCGGCGTCCTCATCGTCGATGGTCACGCCGAATTCCTGCTCCAGCGCCACGGCCAGATTCATGATCTGCAGCGAATCAAAGCCCAGTTCATACTGGATATCCGTTTCTTCCGTGATTTCAGAAAGGTCCGCGTCGGTGAATTCGCTGAGGATCAATTTGATTCTTTCCAACATCGTCTTTTTCCTTCTTCCTCTTTATTTCTTCTGCTTTCTGGTTTTTTCATATTCCTTCGCGACCTGATCGCGCAAAACCTTTTTGGTGCTGTTTTTCGGCATCGGGTGGCCGACCACGAGGATATCCTTCACCCGTTTATAAGACGGCAGCTGTTTGTTCAGCTCCGCGATCTGACGCGACGCTTCGGCGGCGGTCTGCTCGTCGTACCGCGCCTCATCCACGGCGATCACCGCGGCGAGCACGCTCCGGCTCTCATGGCTGAACCGCGTCTGGAGCACCACGGCTTCCGAACACAGATCGCAGTTTTCACAGAAGAACAGTTCGATTTCTTCGGGGAAGACGTTTTTGCCGTTATCGAGAATGATCAGGTTCTTCTTGCGGCCGGTGATATACAGTTCGCCGTCCTTGCCGATGCGGCCGTAATCGCCGGTTTTGAACCAACCGTCCTCAAACGACGCCTCATCCGCCTGGCGGTCTTTATAATAGCCGCCCGTGACGTTTTCGCCCCGCACCCAGATTTCGCCGTTGCCGTCCGCGTCGGGCGAATCGATGCGCAGTTCAGTCTTGCGGAACGGGACGCCGACGGAGACGTTGCTCTTCCACGCGTCGGTATTCATCGCCGCGATGGGCGAAGTCTCGCTCAAGCCGTAGCCGAGATAGATTTCAAAGCCGATGTCGTTGAGGAAGCGCACGTGTTCTGCGTTGACCGGCGCTCCGCCGCAGCCGAGGTGCGGGAACGGGCAGCCGAACGACTCTTCAACGTCCGCAAAAATCTCTTTGCGGTTGTCGACGCCGCACAGCCGCAGCGCGTTGCTTTCGGCGATGCGGTTGCGAACGTCATCCAGCTTATCCGCTTTGCGCAGCGATGTGACGATAGCATTGTAAATACTGTCCAGGAACGACGGCACCACGGTGACGTGACCGGGCTGGAACTCCTGCATATTCCCGAAGAAATTGCGCAGGCGGTCGTTGATGCAGTAAAGCGTGCCGGCATAGAGGAACGGCAAAACGCCGCAAGCCAGCTCGTAAATGTGGTTCATCGGCAGCACGCACATGGCGCGCTCCACCTGCGGCATGCGGTCAAGCAAGCCTTCCACGTTGGTGATCAGGTTCCGGTGGCTGAGCACGACGCCCTTGTTCGCGCCGGTCGTACCCGAGGTAAAAATGATGACCGCCGGATCGCTGCTGTTGACCGCGGCGTCGCGGAAGGACGTGTCGCCCGCTGCGAGGAGCTTTTTCCCCTCTTCGATCAAAGCCGCGAGGCTGTCGGGCTCGTCCGCTTGATTGGACAGAGAAAAGACCGTCAGCCCGGAGCGGGTGAACAGCTCGCTGCGGTATTCTTCGCCGCAGAACAGCACCGAAGCGTCGGCGCGGGTGAGGAGCTTGTCATGATCGGACGGGTTGAGTTCCTTATCCAGCGGCACCGCGACCGAACCGATGCAGACCGCGGCGAGAAACGCCACGATAAAATCATAGGAATTCAGCCCGATCACGCCGATATGCGCCCCGCGAAAGCCCTTGGCGAGCAGCGAGGTGGCGAGCGCGGTGACGTCGGAACCAAGCTCGTCCACACCGTGAACGATATAATCGTTTCCATCTCGCTCGGCAACGCAGCTTCTGCCGGCGTAGCAGGCCGTCACCCGATCGAACAGATCGCGGATGCTCTGCAGAGACCCGCGGCCGTAAGCCTGTTTCCGTGCGGCAAACAGCGCTTCGATATCGTTATTGATATATTGAATCAAAGAGTGTCATCTCCTTTATAAAGCAACGTCGAACAGCTTTTCGACCGTCGTCTGCGGATCGGCCAGCGCGGCGCGCAGCACACGGAAGCAGCCGTCGTGCAGCGCTTCGATATTCTCGCGGGAGATCAGGTTCGTGCGGTACATATAAAGACATTCGAGCTGCTTTCCGTCAAGACTGCGGAAGGTGAAGGTGTAGAGCGGCATAATATACCGGCCGGGGTTGTAGAAGCGAAATTCCGGCGAATCGGCGCCGAACTCTTTAGACAGCGTATCGATCGGCAGCCACGTATACATCATCAGCGCCGGTCCCTGCGCCTGCGAGAAGTGATAAATCTTCCGCTCCATGTTCAGCGCGTCGATATAGGGAAAATTCATATGGCGGAAATGCGACGAGCGCTGCGCCGAAACGCGCTTGACCGTTTCTTCAAACGTGAGCGAGGTGGGCAGCTTGGTGCGCATCTGCAGCACCTGCGCCAGACAGCCGCCCATGTTCTTTTCTTTCGACGTGACCCTGCGGCTGCACAGTACCATCATCATCGTGTCGTCGCTGCGGTAATTGAGCGCCGCCGCGTAGATCTTATAACCCGTCTGCATCATGATCTCCAGCGCGATGCGGTTCTTTTCGCAGTAATCGAGGAGCGCCTTTGTCGTCTCCTCATCTGAGCAAAGGTGGGCGCTCTCGGCTTTGTCATGGATGGGATCGAACGCCACGGGCACCGTCAGATCGGGCTTGCGTTTTCGCTGCTTTTCCAGCATAGCGGGGCCGTGAACGCCCGCATAGAAGGGCGGGCAGCCCATGCCGCGGTGGAACTGATCGAAATAATCATAGTCTTTTTGATACTGTTCGCTTTTGAGGTATTCATACTCTTTCGGCAAATGCTCCTCAAAGCGAGCCAGCGGGGCGGGCAGTTCGCCGCCCGCGACCAGCGCGTCATACACCGCGAACAGATCGCGGAAAAAGACGGTCGCGGCAAACGCGTCAACGATCAGGTGACAGGCATTGAGATAGACGCCGTAGCGGTTCTCACAGTCGGTAAAGAACACCACACGGAACGTCTCTTTCAAGGGACGGATCGCCTTGGCGGCGTCCGCCTCAAAGAAGGCTTCCTGCTCCTCTTTTGTGGCAAAATGAAGCGTCTGCACTTCGTCGATGGTATAAGAAGGAAGGAACACCTGCTGCATTTTTCCGCCTTTTTTCACGAAGCGGATGCGCAGGCAGTCGTTGCGCTCGATCTCAAGATTCAGCGCTTTTTTCATCACGTCAAAATCAAGCGGCTTGGTCGTCGCAAACGAAACGGGCACGTTGGTGACCTGTTTGTGCAGGCTGTATTTGAGCATGTAGCACATCGTTTCCTGCGAGGGGATCAAGGGGTAGAGCGTTTGTTCTTTCATCATCTCTCTCCTCCGTCTGTCCGTCAGAATCGGTTGGCAAAACACAAGATATTGGTATTATAACATATTTTTTGCATAATGTCACGCATTAGTTTTTCCATGTTTTTTGCAAAATCAGGAAAAATGTTGGACAAATCCACGAATCAATCGACAAAACGGGCGCTGAGCTTCCCGAAATCGAATGCACAGCGCCGAAGTTTTAAAACTTGTTGCCGCAAAATCTATTGATATTTCCCGCGGAATTTAGTAAAATGGCAGCGAGGTGATGAGAATGAAATTCCCGCAAAAATTTTACAAAGCGACTCATACATACAATTCCTACGAAAAGCACGTCAACGCGCCTTATCTGAGAGCCGATCTTCGGTTTGAGGAAGGAAAGAAATACGTTTTGACCGTATCGGGACTTGGGTTCTATAAGCTCTTTTTCAACGGCAAAGAGATCACCAAGGGGCTGCTCGCGCCCTACATCTCCAGCCCCGACGATATTGTTTATTTTGACCGCTACGACATGACCGGGCTGATCGATTATTCGGGCGACAACACCGTCGCGCTCCTTCTCGGCAACGGGATGCAGAACGCGCCCGGCGGCAGGGTCTGGGAATTTGACAGCGCGCGGTTCCGCGGCGCGCCGCGGTTCGCCATGATGCTGACCGAAACGGATGAACAGGGAAACGAAACCCGGCAGGATATCGGCGCCCGATTCAAGACTGCCCCCTCCCCCATCCTGTTCGACGATCTGCGCAGCGGCTGCTTTTACGACGCCAACTTAGAACAGGCGGGCTGGAACCTGCCCGGGTTTGACGACAGCGACTGGCAGCCTGTTCTGCCCGCGGAAGCGCCGCGCGGCGAACGCCGCCTGTGCGACGCCGACCCGATTTTGGTGCGGGAGACCCGCAAGGCGATCGAGATTCGGGAAGCCGCGATGGACCCCCGCCTGAACAACCGCTCCAACATGCGGCTCGACACGCAGTTCAAGTTCGACATATTGGGCAAGACGGGCGTGATGTTCGATTTCGGCGTGAACACCGCCGGTATCTGCCGTCTGACGCTCGACGGCAAAAAGGGGCAAAAAATCTTTATCCAGTTCTGTGAAATGCTCACGACCGACGGCAAACCCAGCTATCAGAACACGGGATCGTTCTATCCGGACAACTACGGTCAGACCGCCTATTACGTCTGCAAAGGCGAAAAGGGCGAGACCTTCGAGCCCTCCTTCTGCTATTTCGGCTACCGCTACGCCGTGGTTTACGGGCTGGAACCGCAGCAGATCAGCGAGGACACACTGGTGATGCTCGTCGCCAATTCCGATTTGAAGGAACGCGGCGCGTTCACCTGCTCCGACAACGTGATGAACCGCCTGGGCGAAATGGCGCGGGTCAGCGACCTGGCGAACTTCTGGTATTTCCCGACCGACTGTCCGCACCGCGAAAAGAACGGCTGGACGGGCGACGCCGCCTGTTCCGCCGAGCATATGCTCCTCACGCTCACGCCCGAACGCAGCTACCGCGAATGGCTGCGCAATATCTGCAAGGCGCAGAACGATCTCGGGCAGCTGCCCGGCATCGTGCCGACCGGCGGCTGGGGTTTTGAATGGGGCAACGGTCCCGCGTGGGACAACGTGCTTTCCGAGCTGTGCTGGCAGATCTGGCGCATGCGCGGCGACCTCACCCCCGCGAAGGAATGTAAGGATTCCCTGATGCGCTACGTCGCCTACCTCGCCGCGAACCGCGAAAAGAACGGGCTGATCAACTTCGGCCTCGGCGACTGGCTCCAGCCCGGCAAGGGCGCGGGCGACCCCGTCGCACCCGTGCGGCTGACGAGTTCCGTCATCGCCATGTATATCGCCAACAAGACTGCCGACCTGTTCGACGCGCTCGGTTATGCGCTGCACCGTGATTTTGCGCGCGGGCTTGCAAGGGAGCTTCGCAAGGCTATCCGCGAAAACCTCATCGATTTCGGCACCATGACCGTCCTGCCGCGCTGCCAGACCGCGCAGGCCATCTGCCTGTATTACGGCGTGTTCGACGAAAGCGAACGGGCAAGAGCCGGTGAAGTGCTGCTTGATATCATCCACGAGACCGACGACCACGTTGACAGCGGCATGATCGGCATGCGCGTGCTGTTCCACGCGCTGAGCATGATCGGTCAGGGCGAGCTCGCCTACAAGATGATCACCCGCACCGACTATCCCTCCTACGGCATGTTCGTGCGGCGCAACCTGACCTCTCTGCCCGAAGACTTCATGGAGGACAAGGATCACGACTACGCCAATTCCCTCAACCATCATTTCTTCGGCGATATCGTCAGCTGGTTTATGCAAAAAGTGGTCGGCATCCGCGTCAATCCGCGCGGCATTTCGCCGAACCAAATCGACGTAACGCCCGATTTCCTTGACGCACTCGCTTCGGCCGAGGGCTATTACCTCGCGCCCGCGGGCAAAATCAGCGTAGCATGGACGAAAGCCGACGCAAGCGCGACGCTCACCATTGATACGCCGGACGGCGTGACGGGCGATATCCGCCTGCCCGCCGGTTGGGTGTTTGTGGATGAAAAGCACCCGAGAAGCTCGCTGAACAATTCCAACTTTATCGAACTGCGGGAGGGAACCTACCTTTGCAGAAGGATCGGATAACCATGAGCGACACGACCAAACCTGTTGGGTTGTTTCTGGGTGCGGAAGAAGCCATCGCCCGCGCTTATGCGGCTGACGTGAGGAACGAGCTCGCGCAGCGTCTGACTCTGTTGGACCGCTGCTGCTATCCCGCCTGTTTTTCGGGCGATCACCCCACCGACGCCTTTCGGGATGTGGCGTATATCTTTTCCACCTGGGGCATGCCTGCCCTGACAAAAGAAGAAGTGAAGCGCGTTTTCCCGTCGCTGAAAGCCGTTTTCTACGCGGCGGGCAGCGTGCAGCATTTTGCGCGTCCCTTTTTGGCAAACGGCGTGAAAGTGTTTTCCGCGTGGGGCGCCAACGCTGTGCCGGTCGCCGAAGTGACGGCGGCCGAGATCATTCTGGCCAACAAGGGCTTCTTTCAGACCGTTCACCACGGTCAAAGCGACAGTTGGACGGAGCATGACCGCGGCACACCCTACCCGGGCAATTACCATACAAGAGTCGGTCTCCTCGGCGCGGGCATGATCGGCACGCTCGTGATCGACAGGCTGAAAAGCAATGATCTCGACGTGCTGGTGTTCGACCCGTTTCTGACCGCGGAGCGCGCCGCCGAACTGCACGTGACCAAGGTGGAAAAGCCGGAGGAATTGTTTGAACACTGTTCGGTCATCTCCAACCACCTGGCGGACAATCCGCAGACCGCAGGGCTTATTGACCGAACCTGCTTTGAAAAAATGGGTCATAACGCCGTATTTCTCAACACGGGCCGCGGGCGGCAGGTGAACGAAGGCGATCTGATCGCCGCGCTGACCGAACAGCCGACGCGCGTCGCTGTGCTGGACGTGACCGACCCCGAGCCGCCCGAAGCGGGCAGCCCGCTCTACGAACTGCCGAACGTGTTTCTGACGCCGCATCTGGCGGGTTCCCTCGGGAACGAGGTGCAGCGCATGGGTGAAACCATGCTGAACGCGTTTTTGCTTTATATCCAGGGAAAGCCCACAAACTGTGAAGTAAACGAAGAAATGCTTGCGACCATGGCTTGAGGTGATACCAATGCTGATTAGCGGTCTTGTTTCGGTCTCCTTCCGCGCGCTGACGTGCGAAGAGATCATCGCGCTCGCCAAACAAAACGGACTGCGTGCGATCGAATGGGGCGCGGACGTTCACGTGCCGGTCGGCGACACACAGCGAGCGCGGGACGTGTATGAAAAGACAGCCGCGGCGGGGCTGACCGTCGCCGCCTACGGCAGTTATTATAAGCTCGGGCAAATCCCGACGCGGGAGCGGCAGCGGGAAGAAATGGAAAAGATACTGACCAACGCCAAGCTGCTGCACACCGACACGGTGCGAATCTGGGCAGGCAGCAAAGGCAGCGCAGAATACATCGAAAGCGAAAAGCAGGAACTGGTTCGGGAAGCGGCTTTGTTAGCGGACGAGGCAAAACAAGCAGGCGTTCGGCTTTGCTTTGAATGTCACCCGCATACGCTGACCGACGAAAAAGACGCCGCCGTGGCGCTGCTGCGGTCGATCGACCGTGAAAACGTCAGCATGTATTGGCAGCCCAATCAGTACAAAAACCATGAAGCCAACCGGCTGTATTTGCAGGCAATTCTCCCCTGGCTGGTCAACCTTCACATATTCAACTGGCACGGGGAAGAAAAACAGCCGCTCACCCTAGCAAAAGAGGAATGGAAAACGTATTTTGATTTGGTCAGAAGCGACGGCAAAAGGCATTGTTGCCTGTTGGAATTTATGCCGGACGGCAAAAAAGAAAGCCTCCCACAGGAGGCTGCAACACTGAAATCATTATTATAAAGTCTCGGGAGGATTTGACCATGGAATTAAGACCCTGCGACACGGTATATGAAGGTCTGCTCAACGTAACGGAATACAAGCTGCTGGGTAAGCTGCCCGACCCGTTTCTCAACGACGCGGGGCAGCGGCTGACGAAGCCCGAAGAGTGGCGCGCGCGGCGGGCGGAAATCTACAAAACCGCGATCGAACTGCAATACGGCACGCAGCCGCCCAAGCCGGAATTCTTAGAGGTCGAGCTGCTTTACACCTCGCCTTCCTACCACAGCTTCCACATCCACACGGGCACGCGCCAACACCCGATCACGTTCCGCATGCAGGTGATCCTGCCCAAAAACGCGAAGGAAAAAGTGCCTGTGATCGTCGACGGCGACCAGTGCTGGAATTATCACATGAACAAGGAATACCTGAACACCGCGCTAGAAAAGGGAATCGGCTGGGTGTTCTTTGACCGCACGGAGCTCGCGCACGATCTGCAGGGCGAAGGGCGCGGCAAGGGCGATCTCTACAAAGTTTACCCTGACTACACGTTCGGCGCGATCGGCGCGTGGGCATGGGGCTATTCCCGCTGCGTGGATGCACTGGAACAAATCGCCGACCGACTGCCGATCGACCCCAACTGGATCGCGTTCTGCGGCCACTCCCGCGGCGCGAAAACGGCGATGCTGGCAGGCGCGCTGGATGAACGCGCCCGAATCGTCAACCCGAATTCCACCTGCTGCGGCGCGTGCGGCTGCTACCGCATCCACATGAAGGCGACCTTTACGGGCAGCGACGACACCGGCGAACGGCGCAGCGAAACGCTTGACGACATGAGCACAAACTTCCCCTTCTGGCTGGGACCGGATATGCCGAACTACCGCCACTGCGAAGAAAAGCTGCCGTTTGATACGCATTTTCTCAAGGCGATGGTCGCGCCGCGCACGCTCTACGTTTCCGAGGCGGCGTGGGACGTCTGGTCGAACCCCGTCGGCTCATGGCAGACGACGATGGCCGTGCGCGAAGTCTATCGCTTCTTAGGCGCGGAAGACAACCTGTTCTGGTCGTTCCGCCCGGGCTTCCACTCCCACGACGTTTTCGACGTGGGCATGCTGGTCAATATCATTCTCCATCAGCGGCAGGGCGAACCCCTGAGCGACCGCTTCTTCCACCTGCCGTTC
>JAFTEL010000034.1 GCA_017453685.1 Clostridia bacterium | reverse complement strand
CGGCGACGTGAAAGAGGTCATCATGGCGACAAATCCCACCGTTGAGGGGGAAGCGACAGCGATGTATCTCTCCCGTCTGCTCAAGCCCTTAGGCGTGGCGGTCAGCCGGTTGGCCTACGGTGTGCCCGTGGGCGCCGATCTGGAATACGCCGATGAAGTGACCCTGCTGCGCGCCATGGAAGGTCGTCAGGCGCTTTAAGGCAACACCGCGCAATTCGCAGCGCACGCCTTGCTTGATCCTTGTTCCGTCAGCTTGCCCAATTCTTTCTTGAAAGGCGCCAGCCTTCCTGCGAAAAACTCGGGCAAGCTGACGAAAAAATCTACGGCGCAATCCGCACACTTGAATTGTGCGGTATTGCCTTAACCAAAAAGAAAAAGCCGCGTCAGCGGCTTTTTCTTTTTGGTGTACTATTCACTATTCACTTTTCATTCTGTTCTCTCCGTAACTTTTTCAGGAAAAGAGTGAAAAGAAAACAACTGTTCGGGCTTTGATTGTGCACAGAACGCCCCGCTTTTCGGCAGGGCGTTCCTTTTTTTTTGACTCACTTCCCGCAGTTTTTGTCGAACGACGGGTTGCAGGCGTAGAAGTTTTTGCTGTTGAGCTGCTCGGTGGCGAATTCCAGCCCTTCGCCGAAGCGCTGGAAGTGGACGATCTCGCGTTCCCGCAGGAACTTGATCGCGTCGCTCACGTCGGGGTCGTCGGACAGGCGCAGGATATTGTCGTAGGTCACGCGCGCCTTCTGTTCCGCCGCCAGGTCTTCGGTCAGGTCACAGATGACGTCGCCCTTGGACTGGAACGTGGTTGCCGACCACGGCACGCCGCTGGCGGCGATGGGGTAAATGCCGGTGGTGTGATCGACGAAGTATTTGTCAAAGTCCTGCTTCTTGATCTCGTCGATCGACAGGTTGCGTGTGAGCTGGTAGACGATGGTGCAGACCATTTCGATATGGCTGAGTTCTTCCGTGCCGATATCGGTCAATAAGCCCTTCAATTCACCCCACGGCATGGAAAACCGCTGGCTGAGGTAGCGCATGGACGCGCCCAGCTCGCCGTCGGGGCCGCCGAACTGCGTGATGATGATCTGCGCCAGCTTCGGGTTGGGGTTCGCGATCCTGATCGGATACTGCAGTTTCTTTTCGTAAATAAACATCAGCCGTCACACCCGCATTTCTCCCACGGCCAAGGATTCTTCAGCCATTCAACGCCCTGCGCTTTCATGGCGGTCAGCTTGCCGCAGGTGGATTCATACTCCTCACGGAGCCTTCTGGATTGCTTATAATAGTTGTTGTACTGCGCGACCGCCCCCAGATCGTCCGGATGGGTGTCCAGATACAGGTGCAGATCCCACAGGACGAAATCCGCAGCAGCGAGCTTTTGGGTCAGTTCCGTTCGGTTCATGCGCGGCACCCTCTCAAAAACGGTTTGTCAAGCGACTCGAACAGCGTCCCCTGCTGCAGCGCTTTGCACGGCTCGTACATATCGGCGTCGGTCTGCACGGGCACATACGCCATGGCAACCACCTGACGGCTCGGAAAGGGAAACATGCCGCGCTGCATGGCCTGCTGCCGGTCGCAAAAGTCACAGCCGCTTGAACGGCTTGTTGTGTTCACGCTATCTTCTCCTTTGCAATGGTTTCGAAGCTTGTCGGCTCCGCTTTATCCTATGCAAAAGGGCGCAAAAGTGACAAAAAAACAAGCGCCCCTTTTAGGGGCGGCCGAATATCAAAAGAAACTGTTTGCGGCGCACAGGAATGCGTGCCTGTGCCGTGATTTAAAAGCATTTGCCGGTGTGGTCTTGCTTGCAGGCGGTAATCTGCGCACACTTGTAGCAGATCTCGTTTTCGCTCGTTCCGTTTTCAAAAAACTGTTCCACGTTGGCGAGGGTGGTTTCGGCAATGTTTTGCAGCGCTTCCACCGTCAGGAACGCCTGGTGTGAGGTCACAATGACGTTCGGCATGGAGATCAGGCGCGAAAGCGTGTCGTCGTCAACGATGTGCCCCGAAAAATCATGAAAGAACACGTCGGATTCTTCTTCGTAAACGTCTAAACACGCGCCGCCGATTCGACGCTCTTTGATGCCGCCCAGCAGCGCTTCGCTGTCGATGAGCCCGCCGCGTGAGGTGTTGATGAGCATCACCCCCTTTTTCATTTTGGCAATGCTGTCACGATTGACCATGTGGCGGTTTTCCTCGGTAAGCGGGCAATGGAACGAGATAACGTCCGAACGCGCCCACAATTCGTCGAGCGTGACGTAGTCGATGCCGCTGCCGGGTGCGGGGTATTTATCATAGGCGATCACCTTCATGCCGAAGCCCTTGCCTATCTCCGCAAAAACGCGCCCGATTCTGCCCGTGCCGATAATACCAACCGTTTTGCCGTACAGATCGAAGCCCGTCAGCCCGTTGAGGCTGAAATTGAAGTCCTTCGTGCGAATATACGCCTTGTGGATGCGGCGCACCGAGGTGAGCAGAAGCGCCATGGCGTGCTCCGCCACGGCGTAGGGCGAATAAGCCGGCACGCGCACCACATGGATGCGGCCGTAGGCATGAGCGATATCCACGTTGTTGTAGCCGGCGCAGCGCAGGGCGATGAGCCGCACGCCGGAAGCGGCCAGCGCGTCGATGACGGCTGAATTGATCTCATCATTCACAAAGGCACACACCGCGCCGCACCCTTCGGCGAGGCGCACGGTGGCTTCATTCAGCTTCGTGTCAAAATAGCGAATGTCGCAGCCGCCGCGGTTGGCGGCGTCAAAAGACGCTTTGTCGTATTCCTTTGCGTCAAAAAAAGCGATTCTGATCGGTTCCATCCTGATCCCTCCGTTGAAAGTATTGCTCGTTTTGCCGCATGATACACCAAAAATGCGGCAAATTTGAACAAAGATTTTCCACCGGATAAGTCGGTTTACACCCCTCAGAGAGAAAGATTCGGCAAAACACAGGGAATCGCCGGCAGGTTACACAAAAAGATGATGGATTGTTCAAGGATTCTATGGACGATTCGACCGTTTTGGGCGATCGGTGTTTGTGCAAATTGAACAATCATCGTTCTTTGCGTTTGTGCAATTTGTCTTGACAAATTGACTGAACGGCGTTACAATGCGGTCGAAAAGGAAAGGAGTGAAGAAAATGTTATTCGACATTCTCTATCAGCAGGAACATGAGCTGCTGCGCAAAATCAGTCGGGAGAAAAACCTCTTCCGCAAATTCGTCCTCGCCGCGAAGCTCGAAGCGCTCTCATCGGCGTTTGCGGATTCCATCATGCACGCGGAATAAGCGTTAAAAAGGGCAGCCGTTTGGAAGCGACTGCCCTTTCGTTCTATTCGGTTTCGTAAGGAACTTCGTCTTTCAGCACCGCTTCGGCGCAGCGGATGCCGTCCACCCCGGCAGAAACGATGCCGCCTGCGTAGCCTGCGCCCTCGCCGCAGGGGTAAACGCCCCCGATGTTGCATTGATAGTATTCGTCCCGCACGATGCGCACGGGAGAGGAGGAACGGGTCTCGGGCGCGGTCAGCACCGCGTCGGGTCGAGCGAAACCGTTGAGCTGCCGATCCATTTTCACGATCGCGTCCGCCATCACGTCGGTCACTTTCGGCGGCAGGCAGCGGCGGATGTCGCCGAGCGCAACACCCATGGGGTAACTCGGTTCCACGTCGCCCAACGCCGTGGACGGCACGTTTTGCAGAAAATCGCCGACCAGTTGGCAGGGCGCCTTGTAATCCCGACCGCCCTGTTCATAGGCGGCCCGCTCGATGTTTCGCTGCAGCTCCACGCCCGCCAGCGGATGATCGGAGCCGAAATCCTCCGGCGAAACGCCGACGAGCAGCGCCGCATTGGAATTGCGGGCGTCGCGGGCGAATTCGCTCATGCCGTTCACGACCACGCCGCCCCGTTCGCTGGCGGCGGCCACCACCGTGCCGCCCGGGCACATGCAAAACGTGTAAGCGCCGCGCCCGTGCTGCGGATGGCAGGAGAGCTTGTAAACGGCGGCGCCCAGCCTCGGGTCGCCCGCCTTGGCGCCGAACTGCGCGCGGTCGATCCATTCGCGCGGGTGCTCGATCCTCGCCCCGACCGAAAACGGCTTTTGTTCCATCTTCACGCCTTTTTCGTGGAGCATCTTCACCGTGTCGCGCGCCGAATGACCGATGCAAAGCAGGAGCGTATCGGTCTCCAGTTCATGCGCCGCGCCGTCTTTGTCCTCATAACAAACGCCGTGGATGACGCCGTTTGCCACGATCAGACCGGTCAGGCGGCTGTTGAACCGCACCTCGCCGCCCAAAGCGACGATCTCTTCGCGCATGGAGCGCACCACGCCGCCCAGGCGGTCGGTGCCGATATGCGGCGTCGCCGACCACAGAATCTCTTCCGGCGCGCCGTGGCGCACGAATTCCAGAAAGATCTGACGGCACAGGCTGTCCTTGATGCCGGTGGTCAGCTTGCCGTCGGAAAAGGTTCCGGCGCCGCCCTCGCCGAACTGCACGTTGCTCTGCTCGTCCAGCTCGCCCGTTGTCCAGAACGAACGCACTTTTTTGGCGCGCTCCTCCACACAGTCGCCGCGTTCGAGTACGATGGGGCGAAGCCCCGCCTTGGCGAGCGTCTGCGCGGCAAACAAGCCGGCGGGTCCGAACCCGACAACCACGGGGCGCAGGGAACTCACGCGCCGGCACGGCGGCAGCGCGTAGGAAAACAGCGTGTATTTTTCCGCCTTGCCGGGTTTGGCGCGGGCAATGAAAGCGTCCTCGTCGCCGTCCACGGTCACGTTAACGTGGTAGACAAAGCAGATCTCGTCTTTTTTGCGGGAGTCGATGGAACGGCGGGCGACCTCAAGCGACAGGATGCGCCGCGCGGGGCAGCGCAGCACTTTTGCGGCGGCGGCCGTCAGCTCGTTCGTTCCGGCGTCCAGCGGCAGTTTGATTTGGTTAATCCTGATCAAAGCAATTTACGGCGCGGATGAACCGCGTTTTCTCCCAAAAATAAATACAGCGGCGCAGCACCGTTGGTTGGCGCAGCGCCGCTTGGTCATAGCCTTTGATTACGGCAGCATATCGTAGAATTTCTGTACGTAGACACCGGCCTCGTTCAGAATATTGAGAACGTAAGACAGGAAATTGTTCAGTGCTACGGGATCAAACAGATGGCTCAAACCGTCTTTCAAAGTTGCCCAAAATTCACTCATGGGGATTCCCTCCTTTTATTCCTTTTTGCAGAATCCTTTGTTCCGCACAAACATATTAGCACAACTGCGCCCGTAATGCAAGCCTTTTTTCCCGTCAGCCGAACGGACGCGATTCCGACGGCGGCAAAAAGTTTTGTTTTTTTGAAAAAACGCTTGACATTCCCCTGCCCGATGGTTATAATACACTTTGCAATCTGCAATGAGGAATAGTGTAACGGTAGCACGACAGACTCTGACTCTGTTTGTTGGGGTTCAAATCCCTATTCCTCAGCCAACAAAAGCGCGTGATTTGGAAACAAATCACGCGCTTTTGAATGATGTTTGCCCTGCAGGCAAATGATGCATGCTTCGCACATGATGCTGCCTGCGGCAATGATGTGTGCCTGCGGCACATGAAGGCAAACATCACATCATTGTGAGCCCAAGCGAACAGCATCATTTTGGCGCCAGCCAAAGCATCATCAGGCGCGCAGCGCCGACATCATGATTGACAAGGAAGTTCTATCTATGAAAGAAAACAAACTCGCAGCGTTGTCGATGGACTTTTCCGTTCAAATCATCAACCTCGTAAAAGATTTGAAAGCACAACACGAATCGGTCATCGCCAACCAAATCGGCAGAAGCGGAACTTCTATCGGCGCAAACATTTATGAAGCCAATTACGCACAGGGTAAGAAAGATTTTGTTTCAAAGCTTGAAATCGCCCTGAAAGAAGCAAGCGAGACCGGCTATTGGCTGGAACTATTATACCGAACGCACCATATTGATGAAGAAACATATAAGCGCTTCAATGAACAATGCACATCCATTCGAGTGATGCTGATTGCTTCCTGCCGAACCGCCAAGCAAAACAGCCAAACGGAATAACACTTCCGAATATGTGAGAAGGGCAACCGGCTTTTCTCATACAGACACATAGTATCATTCTTTCGGATTCTTACCTTAAAGAGGCAAATCAATGAAACGCGTACTTTCCCTGTTGAAAAAAGAAGCCATGCTCACCCTGTCGGTGCTGGCTGCCATAGCGGGGCTGATCATCACGCCGCCGTCCGCCGCGCTGCTGCGGCAAATCGACTGGCGCACGCTCGGCACGCTGCTGATGATGCTTTGCGTGCTGGAGGGCTTCAAGCAGGAAAACGTGCTGCGGCCGCTGATCAATTGGGTGGGAAAACTGAAAACCATGTTCGGCCTGAGTCTGTTTCTGGTTTTCGGCGTGTTTTTCTCCTCCATGTTCGTCACCAACGACGTGTCCCTGCTGATCTTCGTGCCCTTGACCATCCTTCTGTTCAGAAGCGCAGGACAGGAACGGTACATCCTGCCCGTGATCAGCATGGAAAACATCGCCGCCATCCGCGGCTCGCTGCTGATGCCGTTCGGCAGCCCGCAGAATCTTTTTCTGTACGGTCAATCCGGCGTCAGCATCGGACGCTTCATGCTGCATATGCTGCCGCTTTGCCTGATGTCCGGGCTGCTGCTGATTGGCTTTCTTGTCGTTTTATATCGAAAAAATCTCAAAGCACCCGTCGCTTTTGATGAGAGCAGCCTGCCGCCGTCGTCCAAGGGCTTCCTGCGCCGGATGTATCCGGGGCTTTTCCTGCTGGTTTTGCTGGTCATCGTGACCCGCACCCGCTACTGGCCTGCGGCACTGGCTTTCGTGCTGCTCGCCGTCGCCGCTGCCGACCGGAAGCTGTTCCTCAAGGTGGATTACGCGCTGCTGGGCACCTTCCTTTGCTTTTTTGTGTTTTCCTCCTCCATCGCCTCAAACGCCGCCATCGCCGGTTTTTTGAAACAGAGCGTGGCCGGGCGGGAATACTGGTGGGTCATCGGTCTGAGCCAGGTGATCTCAAACGTGCCCGCCAGCATCGTGCTCTATCCGTTCACCGAGAACTTTGCGGGTCTCATTTACGGCGCCGACACGGCGGGGCTGTGCTCCCTGATCGGTTCTCTGGCTTCGGTCATCAACTACCGCATCTACGTGCGCGAATACCCGGGGCAGGGACGGCGGTTCATCAAGACGTTTACGCTGATCAGCTGGGCGTTCTTTCTGCTGGTCGTCATTCCCGGGCTGCTTTTGTCCCGCTGGGATTTTTTTGCCTGAGCCGACAAAGCAAGGCGGGTCGCGTGAGTATTTGGCCGAAAGATTGACAGAAGGGCTTGAATCTGTCAATTATTTGTGGTAAAATAATGCTGCATCAAAAAGGAAAGGAGAAGATCATCATGTTGGACGGCATTCTGGACGTAATCTCTTCGTTCTTTGTCAGCATTTTGTTTTTCTTTGACGGTCTGTTTCACTAATAGTTGAAAAATCCCGCCCGCGAGGGCGGTGACCGATTGCATGATGCGAAACCCTTCGGGACTGCTTGACGCGATCCCGAAGGGTTTTTTGCATGGTTCGTTCCAAGCGGTTGAAGAACGGCAAAAGATTTGATATAATGAAAGAAAGAGGTGTTGACGATGTTTGAGAATAACGACGGGCTCGTGATTTTGAGCCGACCCGAGCCGCAAATGTGCGGCGGCACTTACGCCACACAAAACACAAACGCGCCCACTGCCATTGAATCGCAAAAGATCGTTTATTTCGACGTGAAAACGGCGCTGGGCGGCATGGTTTGTGTGAACCCTGCCATGCAGCAGCCGCTGCGGTTCAACTACGTGTCCGCCTTTGCCGTGCCGACGGCCGACGGCGGTTCGTTCCTTTGCCTTCACACGCGACCCGTTAACGCTTATAACGAGCCGGATCGCATTGCCTTCGCCCTCATCAAAGAGGACGTTTTCCCCGCGCTTGACCGCCTGGTTCGCGCGCACGAGCTGGCAAAAAGGAACGGTTCTCATTCCTATACGAACGGTCTGCCGCAGAATTTCGGCGGGAACGTCGACATCGAGTACGAGAGCGGCGAAGCCATCAGCTTTTCCAACAATCAGTCGCCGATCCTGTCCCCCGCCGCGGCGAACGAGATCGCCGATTTCTTTGAAAAAGCCCTCGGCGGCGAGAAAATACCGCTGCCGCCGATCGATGCGCTCAGAGAAATCCGCTTTTGCGAAAGCCGTGAAAACGGCGGCTTTTCCAGAGCGACGCTGACGCTGGAGTCGGACGGAACGGGAACCAATCGAAAAGAACAGTGCTTTGACCCGGGTCAGGTATACCGCAGCGAAAAAGCTGTCGACGAGCAGACCGTCACGGCGATCAAAAGAACCGTTGCGAACTGCGGCATGTTTGCCTGGGAGAAGCTGCCGCGCAGCAGATGCGTGATCGACGGAGAAAAGACGATCACGTTTGTGTTCGATGACTCATCTGAGATCACCGTGACGAACCACAAGGCGCTGCCCGTGACGCTCAGCGGCGGCTTTTTCGGCATCGAGCTGGAAATGATCACAAAACATTGACAAACAAAGATAAAACGAGCCGTGACTGATGCCACGGCTCATTTTTGTTATGTGGAGATTTACAGGGTCTCGTGTTTGGGGATCTTCGGATCAAACGCGGGCATGAGCTGCAGCTTGAACGCGTTCATCTTGTGCATGCGGTCGATTTTTTCTTTCACCGCTTCGTCCTCGATCACGCCCTGCCGGATATAACGGTCAAGCGCCGCGTAGGTAAAGCCGAGGTTTTCCTCATCCGTTTTGCCGCAAAGCCCGTCGATCGGCACTTTATCGACCAGAACCGGCGGCAGCCCGAGCAGCCTGCCGAGCTGCTTGACTTCATCCACCGTCAGATTGGCGCAGGGGCTGAAATCGCCCGCGCCGTCGCCGTAGCGGGTGGCGTAGCCGACCCAATCCTCCGACAAATTGCAGGTGTTGGCAACGCGGCCGTTGTGGCTCTGCGACACGGCGTACAGCGCCGCCATACGGATGCGCGGCGGCAGATTGACGCGGCTTTGTTCGGTCAACTCAAACGGAACGCTCGCCGTCAGCCCTTCGACCGCGGCCTTGATGTTGACGACGTAATGGCGAATGCCGAGATGGGTCACGAGCAGCTCAGCCATGTCGATATCCGCCTGCACGCCGTTGGGCATCAGCACGCCGATGACGCGCTCTTTCCCGAGCGCTTCCACACACAGCGCGGCGACGACGGAACTGTCCTTCCCGCCGGAAATGCCGATCACGGCGTTGCAGCCCGGTCCGTTCTTTTCAAAAAAGTCGCGGATCCACGCCACACATTCGTTTTTGATTCGTTCAGCGTTGAAATCAGCCATGAGTAACCTCCGAAAGAATTGGTTTTGAGTCAGCGACCCAGAAAGGAAAAAGCCGAAAGGAAAAAGTTTTTGACCGTCGTAAACGCTCTGACGATCACCAGCCACAGCGCGCTGAAAGCGTTTTTGGCGTTCGCCTCGGGTGCGGTGATGGCGGGCTGTTCTTCCTCGATCTCTTCCGACGCAACGGATTGATCGATCAGTTCGATATACTCGATATAGGCCGCGTTGGTAAGAAGTTCCTGTTCAGACAGTTCGGGGTCGATCTGCGCGAGCAGAACGCCCGCCTGTTCGAGCAGCGCAGCGTCCTCTTCGGTGATGGCGTAGTCGTGGTTGCAGTCCGCCGCGATCCGCTGCCCCTCGGACAGGGTGCCAAGCGGGATCAGACCGGAAGCGACCAGCTTCACGTAATAGGCGTCCGTGCCGTCATACCAACCGTCGCCGTTGAAATCGCCGACGACCACCGCTTCATACTGCTCCGAACCGCCGGGGTACGTGACCTTGACGGTGCAGCCCGTGCCGACCCGCGTCGCTCTGGGGAAGGCCGCGTTGTGCTTGACTTCCACCGTGACGTAATCGCTGTTGAAGCAATTCGCCGCCTGCGCCGCGTCAAAGGAAAGCGCCGACGCGGCAATGCAGCCGCCGCGCGTGGGCAGCGTGGTCAGTTCGGCGCATGCGGTGCGCAGATCGTAAGCGAGCCGCGTGATCTGACTGGCGGTGAGCGTCGTATACCGCTTCGCGGTCAGCGACGCATAGAGGGGAGCCGCTTCACTGTATGCAGTCTGGAATGCCTCGCGGCTTGCCGCCGTATAGCGGGACAGATCGCCGATATCGGACGCGGCGACCGCTTCATAAACCGAAAGGAATTCATTCGCGGCGGCGGTCACGTCCGTTGCCGAAGTGGATTTGAAGCAGTAAATATCATTTTCATGCTTGGAGGTGCCTTTGTTGAGGTCGGCGGGGGTCTGCGGCGCCGTCAGTGTTCCGCACACGCCCGCGCCGGAGGAAGAGGTGTTGAAGCTGATCTGCGAGATCGCAGGACCTGCCTCGCTGTCGTGGGTGGTACAGATGTAGATATAATCGCCGCCCGACTCCTTGTTGAGGTCGCTGCCCATGACGCTGTAATCGCAGCTTTTGCCATTGATATTCAGCGCATAACTCGAACCGCTTTTGTCAAACGATTCGGAGAAGAAGCGGATGTCCTTGATGGCGTCCTCATAATTCGTGGTGGTCTTGTAGCCGAGGTAGATATAATTGCCGCCCGCGCCCTTGTTCAGGTCGTAATCAATGGGCGTATATCCCTGACTCGTCAGCGCCGAAAGCGCGTTGGCGCTTTTGGAATCCGACCCGACGGCAACTTCGGAAACGTAAGTGCCGCTCTGCGGGATGCTGTAATAGCGGTCGTTGACGCCTTTGTAATCGGCGAGCTGACGGGCGAACCGATCGGTGTAGCGCACCGTGAAAGAGTTGTAGGTGGTGGTGTCGCTTTCATCCAGCTCGATCACGCCGTAGCCGCGGCAGGCGTCGTCGCCGTAGGACTCAAAGGTCATGCCGGGCATCTGGATGAAATCGATCCCCTGCCAGTGACCGACAAAGCTGTTGGCGTGGTCGTGACCGGTGACGATGCCGATCACGTCGCCCATGTTTTTGAGGGTGGTGAACTCGCCGCTGTTGGTGTTGGGCGGGCAGGGAAATTCGCCGAGATAACCCGAAGCGTTTTCGTTGAGTCCGAGCGCGTACTTCACGCCGTTATAGGTTTTGGTGCCGACGTCGCTCTGGATCAGGCAGTTATAGACTTCGGGCACGACGATATGCTGGAACACAAGGGAATTGACCTTGTGCCCGACGGACGCCGTGAGCGCGTTGTCGGTCGCCACGATCCAATCCTGCTGATCCTGATGCACGTTGTCATAGCCGCCGTCAGAGGCGTACATATTGGAGTCGATGATCCAGAGATTGAAGGCGATATCCGAACCGTCGGAAGCATAGACGGGAAGGTTGCAGTTGCCGAAGCCGGTGATGGAAGGCGCCGCGTCGTAGGTCAGGCAGTAGGGCGATTCCATATAGACCGCGTGCATCTGTTCTTTTGCGGTGTCGTAGTTGGAGTACTTATCCGCATCGTGATTGCCGAAGGTGTAGGCAAAGGGCACCTGATGCTCGTTGATGGGCGCAAGGATCTTGCGCAAGCCGGTGCGGAATTTGGAGATGGTGTTCACGTGGACGTTATCGCCCGTGAAAACCACCAGATCGGGCTGTTCGACCGTGAGCGCAAAATCCATGAAGTCGATCATTTCCTGATGAGGCGATTCGTCATCCTGACAGTCGGCGAACACGACGATCTTGAATTTGCCGTCGGAGCCGAACCGCAGGGTGGTGTCCGCCGCTTCGG
>JAFTEL010000033.1 GCA_017453685.1 Clostridia bacterium | reverse complement strand
TGCAGAAGGTCTGGAACTCCATCTGCTCGAATTCGATCGTGCGGAAGGTGAAGTTGCCGGGCGTGATCTCATTGCGGAACGCCTTGCCGATTTGGCCGATGCTGAACGGGAGCTTGGCGCGCATGGAACGCTGCACGTTGACGTAATTGACGTATTCACCCTGCGCGTTTTCCGGACGCAGATAAATGATGCTCTTGCTGTCGTTGGTCACGCCGCGGAAGGTCTGGAACATCAGGTTGAATTCGCGGATCTCCGTGAAATTGTGCTTGCCGCAGTGGGGGCAGGGGATGGAGTGAGCCTTGATGTATTCAAACATTTCCTGCTTGGTCATGCCGTCGGCATGCGCCTCGGGATCAAAGTCGTCGATCAGATTGTCGGCGCGGTGACGCATTTTACATTCCTTGCAGTCCAGCAGCGGGTCGGAAAAGCTCGCCACATGACCGCTGGCTTCCCAGACGCGAGGATGCATCAAGATGTCGGCGTCCACTTCAAAGCTGTTCTTGCGCTCCTGGATGAAACGCTTGCGCCAGGTGTCCTTGACGTTGTTCTTCATCCGGGTGCCAAGCGGACCGTAATCCCAGGTGTTGGCCAGACCGCCGTAGATATCGCTGCCGGCGAAAATAAAGCCTCTGTTTTTACAGAGCGCAACGATTTTTTCCATCGTTTTTTCGGTGTTGAGCATGGTTTTTGTTCCTTTCACTTCATTCAAATATTACCAGCTCATCTTATCATAATCTGTTGGGGATGGCAAGTAAAATCACGGGATTCTTGCGGGTTCCCGATGATTTTGTTGATAATTCCGCCGAAAACTTGCGAAGCGAGAATTTTTGTATTATAATACGGACGTATAAATCTGTTTATGAAAGAAGAAAGGGGAGCGAAAGAATGGACGAAGAGATCAGACTTTCCGCTCCCATGTCCATGAGCGAGGTCGAACCGTATATCCGGCAGGCGATCGCAGACGGCGGCAGTGTGCGTGTGCGTGTGAAGGGAAACAGCATGTGGCCGTTCCTCGTCAACGGCAGGGATACGATCTTTTTTGAAGCGCTGCCCAACCGTTCGCTTCGTTCCGGCGATATTCTCCTGTATCAGCGCAAAAACGGCCGTTACGTCATGCATCGGTTATATGCCGTTGAGAATGAGACGCTTACCTTTGTTGGCGATAATCAGAACCGGTTGGAAAAAGGGATCGGGAAAGATCAGCTGATCGCCTACGTCAATCACTGCATCCGAAACGAGAAGGATCTCTACTGCAACCGCAGCGCGTTGAATCACTTAATGATCCTGTATATGAAAATGCGCATCCGTTTGCCGAAAACAACGCAGTTTTTGCAGCGCGCTGCCGTGAAACTGAAGCATATCGGGGAGAAAAGAGCATGAACGAAAAATTCGGAAAGCTCATAACATTTATCAAGAACAGAGAAGAGAACAAAGACCATATCCGCTGGATGGCGCAGCAGGCGAAGCCCTACCGCCGCACGATCTTCCTGATGATGGTGTTTGAGATCCTGGCTCTTCTTCTGTCTTTGCTGAGCACGTTTGTCAGCAAAACGGTGGTGGATCGGGCGACGACCGCCCGGCTGGACGCCAAATACGTTGCCATCATGGCGGGCGCCGCTCTGCTCTCCATTGCCTTTGCGGCGGGTTTTCGCATTTTTAACGAATACGTCAACGAAAACTTTTCTTTCGGGCTGCGCTGCAAGATGTTCAGTGGAATCCAGAGCAGCGTGTGGCAAAAGCTCATCAAGTTCCATAGTGGCGATGTTGTGACCCGCCTGACCAGCGACGTCGGCGGCGTTGCTTCCGGCATCATGACGATCGTACCCAACACCGTCGTGACCGCGCTGCAGCTCATCATCGCGTTCTTTATTCTGTTCCACTATGACCACCAGCTTTCCATCTTTGCACTGGTGATCGGTCCGCTCGGCGGTCTGATTTCGCTCACGCTCATGCCGAAGTTCAAGGTCTATCAAACCAGATTGAAAGAGAGCGAATCAAAGTACCGCGCGTTCATGCAGGAGAGCGTTTCCAATATTACGGTCGTCAAAACCTTTCGTTTGGAAGCGGAGAACGACCGCACGATGCAGCAGCTTCGCGCCGATCGGCTCCAAACAACGCTGTCCGCCGCCTATCTCGGCGCCGGGATTCACAGTCTGATGCGCATTTTTTACAACCTCGGCTACATCATTGCTTTTTGCTGGGGCGCCTACCGCATTTCGACCGGCGATATCACATACGGCACGCTGACGCTGTTCATCTCGCTGGTGACGCAGGTGCAGGGCTCCCTCAGCCGCTTGTCCAAAGTGCTGCCGCAGTTTTACTCCATGGTGATCTGTTCCAAGCGTATCCGCGAAGTGACCGATATTGAGAACGAACAGTTTTCCGGCCGTGACGATATGCCGGAGCGTGTCGGGATCAAAATGGAACACGTTCAGTTCGCCTATGACGTCAAGCCGGTTCTCAACGACGTGACGATCGAGATCAAGCCGGGTGAACGCGTCGGCATCGTCGGCGCTTCCGGCGCGGGCAAGACCACGCTGATTCGCTTGCTGCTGGCGCTGATCACGCCGCAGAGCGGCACGCAGACCTACATAACCGAAACGGGCACGCAGCCTGTCGAGCCGGATTCCCGCCGGTTCATTTCCTATGTGCCGCAGGGCAACACGCTGCTTTCCGGCACGATCGAACAAAACCTCCGCAACGGCAACATGGACGCAACGGAGGAAGAACTGTGGGCGGTGCTGAAAGCGGCGGACGCCGATGGCTTTGTGAATAAGTTGCCGGACGGATTAAACACCGTGCTTTCAGAACACGCGGGCGGTATTTCCGAAGGGCAGGCGCAGCGGCTTTCGATCGCCCGCGCTTTGCTCAAAAATCACCCGCTGCTCATTTTGGACGAAGCCACAAGCGCACTGGATGAGCAGACGGAAGCCAAGGTTCTGGACGGCATTTCCCAGTATTCCGACCGCACCTGCTTGTTTATCACGCACCGCCGCTCGATGCTGCGCTATTGTGATAAAGTGCTGGAACTGAGCGAGGACGGTTACGTGACTATGCGGACGCTGGATCATGCCGATGGCGAATAAGAAATCAAGTTTGGAGGGGTATTCGTGTCCAATGCTTTGAAAAAAACAATTGTCCTGCTCTTGTCGTTTTGCCTGTTGCTCACTGTGACCTCCTGCGGAAAAACGGAGCCCGCTGATGCAACGACCGAGCCGGAAGAAGCGCAGGCGACGGAAGAAGTCTCGTCGACTGAACTGACGTCGGTCGAGGAAGAGTCGTCGACCGCGGCGGCGCCTGACCTTTCCGCCTATCCGGTCAATCTGCTGGGGCAAAGCGTAAAAACGTACCAAGATCAATATATCAACATAGATGGCGACACCTATTTTGAAGACGCCTGCCAATATGAACTGCGCGATTTGTTCCCCCGCGTTTGTTATTTGACGACAGCGGTGGAAGAAACCGGAAACAATACCAAAGCCGCCAAAAGCGACGCCGTGTTTGAAACGCTCTATACGTCAGCCGATACGGAGCTTTATCCCGAACTCAAAACCGGTCTGACTTATCGCGATTACGCCGGCAAATTCTTCGTCAGCCCCTGCACTTATAAAGAAGAGTATTGCTGTTATTCCTCAACCTTCAAAATCGACGTCAACGGTAAAGCGGCGACGGTTTATCTGTTCTTCTTTGATGCGGATTCCGTCTGCCATTCGATTCTCATTACGATCCTTGACAGCCTGAAGCTTTCCACCCTCCAGGTGAAAGAAGCGGACAGAAGCCGTTACCCCGTCGTCTATATCGGGCAAAGCGCGTTCGATATGCAGCAGACCTTTGCCGGCGCGGTGACTGACCTTTCCGGTTATGATACTCAGCTGAAAAAGCATATGTATTTAGGCATCACACCGGATGAGCCCGCCAAACCGATCCATCAGGACGCGCTGGTGATCGGCGTGCATCTGTTCAGCGATGAATGGGAAGCGGTGCCCGGCATTCGCATCGGCGATTCCGCGCCCGGCGCCGGGTTTACGCGGTATCGGGAGGAGGAGGGAGATTCTTTCTATTACGGCACTTATCTCATCGGCGGATTCTTTGCGGAGACGTACGTGATGGTGCAGGATGACAACTTCTCCGGCTTTGAATTCCTTTGCAAACAGCTTTATGATAATTAAACGCAGATAAAAAAGCAGAGCATATTGGATAATCCAATATGCTCTGTTCTTTTGTGTCGGATTATTCGCCCTTCATTTCGAGCAGCTGAACGGTGCCGTTAAACGCTTCTTCCGAAATGCGGATGGATTCGGTGATGGCGGCGTCGATATCGTCTTCCGTGGCGCCGAGCTCTTTGGCATAGGCGTTGTTGATGAACAGGTCAATGTCCATGATGTCGGGCAGATTGAACGGGTCCATGCCGGAATCGATCTTGCGCTTTTTGTAATCCATCACGACCTTGACCATACCCATCTTCATCATAAGGGGCGGCACGCTGACGATCTTGCGGTTGTAGCCCATGCCGCGCGCGGCATAGACGATCTTGAGGAACTGATCCCACTTCATGTTATACATGCCGATCGGGATCGCGTCAAAACCGGCCTTTTCACGTTCGGCAGCGCCCGCAATGACCTGACCGACCTGGCGGCAGGTGAGCATGGCGGTGCCGCCGGCGGGGTAGAGGGTGAAGGGCAGGCTGTCCATCATCTTGATCTGCTCGATCAGAACCGTCCAAACAGGCTTTCTGCCGGGCTGGGTGCCGAAGATGTAGGGCAGTTCCAGAACGGCGCAGCTGAAGCTGTCGTCACAGAAGGCTTCGCAGACCTGTTCCTGCTGGATGCGGGATTTGAAGTAGGGATTCCTGTCGGTCAGCTTCATATCGGGACGGAGCTTGGACAGATAGGAGAAATAAGAGCCGAGAACGACCGCTCTCTTCACGCCGACCTTTTTGCAGATCGGGAAGATGCGTTCGAGGGGCGCGACGTTGAATTTGTAGTAATAGTCCATGACGGGAGCGGGGAATTCCACGCGCTCGTCAACGCCTGCGGCAAAAATGAACACGTCGTTGCCTTTGAGCAGTTCTTCCACTTCGGCGTCGGTCTTCTTGTTGATGTCCTCCAGAATGATGTCCATTTCCTTCGGGATCGGAGCGCCGACGGGCAGGGGAGGCAGCGCAACGGAAGTGACCTTATGGCCTTTTTCAATGAGGACCTTCGCGGCTTCGCAGCCGAGCAGACCGGTGCCGCCAATCATAAATACATTCATGGTGATCGCCCTTTCTTTTAATTATTCAGGTGCTTTTACATATCCTTGAAGCCCTTGAAGATGGACTCGTCGTAATAGTTATCTTCATCTTTGTCGTGCAGCGGATACCAGACCTGCGCGAAAAACGGGTTGATCTTGGCTTCCTTGTCGTAATCCCAAGGCCAGGGCAGCTCTTCGGGGCACCAGTGACCGCCCTTGAGCACGAGGTTGGGCGTCATTTCAAAGGTGTTGCCGCGCGCACTTTCCCACAGCAGGGGGGTGAACAGATCGCCCTTGGTCATGGTCTGCGAAAGCAGCTTGCCGCCGCGGAATTCCGCCGCTTTTCTCATGTCGTCGATGTCAAGCTCGCTGTCGGGCTTGCTCTCATCGTAGCCGTGGTCAAGCAGGGTGTATTCCTCGCTCGGGCGCTGAATGTCGAAATCCTTCCAGCTCTTCATCTTTTTGACAGCGTCCATCGAGCCGAAGTATGCGGAAATGCGGTTTTTGTCTTCGGTCGCTTTCCAGTTCAGCGTGCCGTAGAACTCGGTTTCGGCGATCTTCTTCATGAACGGCTTGGCAAGCGAAGCGACGGCGCCGCCGAGCTTCTTGGGCAGTGCTTTGCAGGCGCGGTAATAGGCGGGAACGGATTTCGCCATGTCGTCAAAATACTTTTTGATCGGCACGTTGGCGCGGAAGTGAAGAATATCGTCCAGCTTGTCGGAGTCGATATACCACTGACCGTGGAAGTTGCGCAGAATGAACCATTCCGCCTCGAACAGCAGCTTGGGGGAGGGCAGACCCAGCGCGCCAAGGAGCAGCTCTTCAAATTCATAGTTGGTGATGCGGTATTCTTTGCCGCTGCCGATGTTGTAGAACTTTCTCCAGAAATCTTCCGGCACGTCGTCACGGCAGGCGTGTTCGAGCAGTCTGCCGGAGTCTTCCACCGTCGCCCATTCCAAAACGCCGTTGATCGGCACGTGGAACATGATCGGGTCCATGTTTTTGAGAATGGCGGGGTAGAGGATACCGGACTGGCGCAGGGAGACCCAATACTTCAGACCGGATTCGGCAAAGACCGCTTCCGCCTTGACCTTGCTGATGGCATAGTGGTCATAAACGCTGATTTTGATCGGGTCGCCGGTTCTCGCCCAGTGGATGGGCGGGTTGCGATCGCCGGTCTCGGCGACGGTGCCGATGTAAACGACCTTGACTTTGTCGGGGTCGGGCTGCGCCTTGATGGCGTTGACGATGTTCTCGGCAGCGGTCACGTTCGTTTTGAGCGTGCGCTTGGGATAATAGTCCGCCGCGGGCGAGACCATGCCGCCCACGTGAAGCACCACGTCCGCGCCGTCGACCAACTGCTTGACGTCGTCAAACTTGGTCAGGTCGCCCCAAACAAACTTCACGCACGGATCGCCGATATACATCTGGAATTTTTTGCGATTCTTTTCGCTGTCACGCAGCAGAAGAACGATGTTGTACTTGTCACGATAACGGTAAAGCTCCTTGAAGCCCTGAAAGCCCATATTACCGGAGCCGCCGGTCAAAGCAACTGTTTTTTTCATTGCGTCATCCCCTTGTCATTTTTTCTCATTTTACCACAGCCGACTTGTTACGGTCAACACAATTTGGTAAAAACAATGTGAGCGAATTGTTAAATAATGATTGAAATTGGTTTATCATTCCGATATAATTATTATAAAGATTGGAGGAATTGCTTATGAGTCAATCAGTGAAAGTCGTTACCGGCGCGACCGGTCATATTGGGTATGCTCTTTTGAAAAAACTGGCGGAAAAAGGCGAAACCGTGCGCATCCTGATCCGCAAGGATTCCAAAATCTTCGACGGGATCCCCTGCGAAAAGGTATTCGGCGACGTGACCGACCCCGCTTCGCTTGAAAAAGCGTTCGAGGGCGCCGACGTGGTCTATCACCTGGCGGGGCTGATCGACATCAACGTCGGCAACGACGACATGGTGTGGAAGGTCAATTTTGAAGGCACCAAAAACGTGGTGGAGGCGTGCAAAAAGTGCGGCGTCAGCCGTCTGGTCTATGCTTCCTCGGTCGACGCCTATGAGCCGCTGCCCGACAATCAGGTCATGCGCGAGGTCTCGGAATTCTTTCCCGATCGGCTCGACGGCACCTATGCCAAAACGAAAGCGACCGCCACGAATTACGTTTTTGACACCGTCAAGCGCGGCGAATTAGACTCGGTCGTGGTCTATCCGGGCGCCTGTATCGGCCCGTATGATTTCAAGGTCTCCAACATCGGCGAAATGGTCCGCACCGTCATCAAGCACGGCTATCCGGTCTCGCTGAAGTTCGGCGCATACAACTTTGTCGATATCCGCGACGTGGCGGAGGGCATGATCCTCGCCGCTGAAAAAGGCAGGACGGGCGAAGGTTACATCCTGTGCGGTGAACAGATTTCCGTGGATGATTTCATCTGCACGCTCTGCAAGGTCTGCGGCAAAAAGATCCCCAGGATCAAAATGGGCTACGGCATCGTCAGCCTCGCCGCGCCCGTTTGCGAAGTGTATTACAAGATCAGCAAGGCGACGCCGCTCTTCACTCGCTATTCGGTGCGCAAGCTGATTTCCAACTGTAACTTCTCCATTGAGAAAGCCAGAACCGAGCTGGGTTATCAGCCCATGTCGGTGGAACAGTCCCTGACGGATATGGTGCAGTGGATCAAAGAGAACAAGTGATTAATTGTTGATCGGAGGGATGATCCCGATGAAAATGAATAAAAAACCGCTTTCCGTTCTGCTTTGCGCCGCGCTGCTGCTTGCGTGCTTCTCTTTTCCCTCCAACGCGAGCGTAACGTCGGCGATCACCGGCACGAAGGAGAGCCGCGTGGCGTTCGGCAACAAGATCAATGACATCATTCAAAGCGTTGTCAAAGGCATCTGCAAGGCGTATCCCGCGCCTCGCAGCTGGAAAAGCATTGACGAGTATGACTCGACCTACGTTTATGATAAGAGCGACGGACGCGCCACATATCTGACTGAAGCTGTCGATAACGCGGCGTGGCAGGTCGGCTATGCTTCCGGCAGCATTATCCCCGATGATTTTGCTGCGGATAAATATGTGATCGGCCGTCAGCTCAATTTTGCGGGCGGCGGCAAAGCGAAGGACGTGCTGGACGATCAGCGTGTGCGCGTCATTTGTCTGGATGACGGCAGCGGTCAGGGCGCCGTGGTCATCGCGGTGATCGACGGGCTCGGCGTCACCTCGAACACCATTCGTCTCATCCGCGAAGCCTGCGCCGATTACACGAAGGACGGCAGGATCGCCGCCATCAACGTTTCCGCCACCCACTGCCACAGCGCGCTGGACACGCAGGGCGTTTCCGCCAATTTCATGGCGGTGCTCACCAAAAACGTGATCACCAATCTGCTGGGTACGAATCGCGCCGCCACGGATAACGACGCTTTTATTGAAAACCTCATCCGCGTTTCCGCCGAAAAGATCAAAGAAGCCTACAACAGTATGGAAAGCGGCAGGCTCTATTATGACGTCGCCGATTCCTCCGCGCTGGCGCGGGATAAGCGCGGCTATATCGATGCCGAGAACCTTGCCGACGCGGGCATCCTGCGCTTTGAACCGACAGATCGCAGCAGCAAGGGCACGTATCTGGTCAGCTATACCTGCCACCCGACCTGCATCAGCGCGGGCGCCGGACTGGTTTCGTCCGATTACGTTTTCTACACCGATTATGCCATCCAGAAGGCGGGTTACAATTTCATTATGACGCAGGGCGCCGTCGGTCAGGTGTCGAGCAGCGGCATCCGGGTCGCGAACGCCGAGAATTATCTGACCGCGAGTGAGGAACTGAAGCTCAAGGAAAAAGTCGGCGAAGAACTCTATGACAAATCCAACTGCCGCTCGGCGGATTCATACGGCGAGGCGGTCGCGGAACTGATCCTCAATGCGCAGTATGATAAACGCGCGGAAGAGGAACTGAAGCCCGTTTTGAACACGAAATACGGCTACGTGCAGTTCACCGCCGATAACTACACGCTGTTTCTGGCGTGCCTGTGCCGTTTGGTGGACAACCCTGCCTATAAGACCGGCAGCAGGTTCAACGACGTGGTGCTGCCCTCCGAAGTCGGTTACGTTGAATTCGGCAGCCGCGTGGCGTTCGGCCTTTTCCCGTGCGAACTGTATCCGGAAGTGTTTGGCGGCAAGGACATGATCACCAACGACGTGGAAAACTATTCTTGGGACGGCACGGAGTGGGAGTTCAAAGCCGCTCGGGAAATGGTCAAAGAGGGTATAGACGTTTACGCCGTCTGTTTTGCCAACGATTATATCGGCTACGTTGTGCCGGATAATTTCTATTCCGGCTGGGGTCACTGGTCGCTGAAAGGCAGCGATCAGGCGAATTTTGAATATGATCCGAACGCCTCGATCTTTGATTACGCGTTCCGCGGCACGGCGGATCAGCTTTTGTCCGCCGGCAAGCACTGCGCTTCACAGATCATGTCGGTCTTTCAGGTCCTTACCAACAGCACGAAGTAAATGAAAAAAACGGTTTTAGGCATCTGCGCCCATGTGGACGCAGGGAAAACGACGCTGGCAGAAGCTTTGCTGTATCAGTGCGGCAAAATCCGCAAGGCGGGCCGCGTCGATCACGGCGACACGGTGATGGACGCGCACGCGCTGGAAAAAGAGCGAGGCATCACCATTTTCGCCGGTCAGACCACCATTCAATACAACGATCTTGAAATAACCCTGCTGGATACGCCCGGTCACGTCGATTTTTCGGCGGAGACGGAGCGTATCCTTCGCGTTTTGGATTACGCCGTTCTGGTCATCAGCGGCACGGAGCCGATCCAGTCTCATACGCTCACGCTCTGGAAGCTGCTGCGCGAATATCACCTTCCGACGTTTCTGTTTGTGACCAAGATGGATTACGCGCGGCAGACAAAGCAGGATATCCTGAAAGAACTTCGGAAAGAACTAAACGCGGAATGTCTCGACTTTTCCGGTGATGATCTCAGCGAAGTCTATGAAGCCGCCGCGACCTGCAGTGAGGACTTGCTGGACGAATACCTGAGCAGCGGCAAGGTGAGCCAAGACGCGTTGAAACAGCTCATTTTTGACCGGCAGCTTTTCCCTTGCTATTTTGGTTCCGGCTTAAAAATGGAAGGCATTGAGGCATTTTTGCAGGGACTTGACGCCTACGTTATCCAAAAGAAGTATCTGCCCGATTTCGGCGCGAAGGTGTTTAAGATCACGCACGACAACACGGGCGCCAAGCTGACCCACTTGAAAGTGACGGGCGGCACGCTGCGCGTGCGCGATACGGTCAAGTATAACGGTAAAGAGGAAAAGATCAGCGGGATTCGCTTCTATTCCGGCTCTCGGTTCACCGCCGCCGATGAGGCGCAGGCGGGCGACGTCTGCGCGGTGACCGGTCTGACCGAGTCGTTCAGCGGCATGGGGCTCGGGTTTGAAGAATCGGACGGCGATATGTTCACGCAGCCGCTGATGAATTACCGCGTTCGCCTGCCGCAGGGAACGGACGCGCTGCAGTTTTTGCCGAAGCTGCGCCAGTTGGAAGAAGAAGACCCCCAGCTTCACGTCACGTGGAACAGCCATTTGCAGGAGATCCACGTCGGTCTGATGGGGGACATTCAGGCGGAAATATTGTGCAGTCTGATCGAAGACCGCTTCGGCATCACCGTTTCGGTCGACAGCGGCAGAGTGCTTTACAAAGAAACGATCGGGGATACGGTCGAAGGCGTCGGACACTATGAGCCGCTGCGCCACTATGCGGAGGTGCATTTGATCTTAGAACCGCTGCCGCGCGGGAGCGGGCTGGAATTCCGCACCAAATGCAGCGAAGACGTGCTGGATCGGAACTGGCAGCGGCTGATTCTGGAGCATCTCAACGAAAAGCAGCATCTCGGCGTTCTGACGGGTTCGCCGATCACCGATATGAAGATCACGCTTGCTGCCGGTCGGGCACATCTCAAGCACACGGAGGGCGGTGACTTCCGCCAATCCACTTACCGCGCCGTGCGCCACGGTCTCATGCAGGCGAAATCTCTTTTATTAGAACCGTACTATCGTTTCCGTCTGGAGATTCCGAGTGAATATATTGGCCGAGCGATCACGGATATCCGCTTTCGTCACGGCAGCGTGTCGCAGCCCGAAGACGTCAACGGCGTCACGGTGCTGACCGGCCGCGCGCCTGTGGTCACAATGAACCATTATGCCACGGAGGTCTCGGCCTATTCCGGCGGCAAAGGGAGGCTGTTTCTGACCTTTGACGGCTATGACGAATGCCACAACACCGAAGAAGTCATCAAAGAATACGCTTATCAGCCCGAAGCCGATCTGGACAATCCGCCGGATTCCGTCTTCTGCTCCCACGGCGCCGGTTTTGTGGTGAAATGGGATCAAGTCAAGGACTATATGCACATTGAAAGCTGCCTCACCCAACAAAAGCAGGCGGTAGAACCCGTGCTGAATCGGCGCAATTTTCAGCTTGACGACAAAGAACTCGAAGCGATCATGACGCGCGAATTCGGTCCGCCGAAGCTGACCTCGAATTTGTACCGCCCGACGCCGAAACCTGCCGAGCAGGTGCAGGGGAGAAGCGAACCCGAGCAGCCGCGCAAAAAGTATCTGATCATTGACGGCTATAACGTCATTTTCGCGTGGGACGACCTGAAACGGCTCGCGCAGCTTGATCTGGACTTGGCGCGCGAAACGCTCATCCACGTGCTGAGCGATTACGCCGCCTTTGTGGAAACGGAGCTGGTGCTGGTGTTCGACGCCTACCGCGTGAGCGGCAACGCCGGCAGCCGACACGATCACAATAAGATCCACATCGTCTACACCAAAGAGCACGAAACAGGCGACGCCTATATCGAAAAGCTGGTCTCGGAGATCGGCAAAAACTACAACGTGCGCGTCGTGACCTCCGATAATCTCATTCAGCTTTCGGCGGTTCGGTTCGGCGTGTTGCGTATGTCCGCAAAAGAATTTGAACAGGACGTGGATTCCGTTCATGAAAAAATCGCAGAGTACATCGAACAGTTGAAACGGCAGAGGCGCACCACCATCGGCGAAGGCGCGAAGAAAAAGCCGCAATAAGAGCAAGAAAAAGCCCTGTCAGTCCGACAGGGCTTTGAACTTATTTTGCCGTGTATACCACTTCGGCGTTTTCCGTGAGTTTGATCTTTTGGTCAGCTCGCTGAAAATCGACCCGAATCCTGACCGCCGTGTTTGCTTTCATTTTAGGCAGGAAGCTGAGCGTTACGGTCGCTTTTTCACCGCTCGGAATGGTGATCGGATTCAAAGCGTAGACGGGGATCCCGTTGACAAAAATCGTTTTGACCGTTGCTTCCTCGTTGCAATAATTGATAAGTGTGACCTGTTTGTCCTTGGCGCTCAGATAGCCGAACGGCTCATCGCCGAAGCGGATTCCGATAGAGTTGACGTAGGATGTGCCATAGTGGAACTGCGGGAACCGCTCATCGGAATGAATATCCTGAATCGTATTGTCGGTGAACAGGTGCGTGAGCAGTTCGACCATGTAGGGGTCTTCGTCATATTGGCAGTGCCCGTGACCGATGTTGAACCAGGTGTTTTCCGGCAGCAGGCAGGTCGAAGCGTCGATCAAGCGGTCGGGGGAAATGTGGTTGTGGTTCGGGTCGCAGCAAACGGTGCCCTTCGCCTGATAATCGGCGGGGAAGGTTTTGCCGTGGGTGGTGGAAAACGCATGGGACGCGCCGTAGGTATCGACCACGCCGTCGCCGTTATAATTATCGTTGGCGACCAGACGGCAGTCCGTGCCGCTGATGAACGAAACCTGCGTGCCGTTTTCTCTAACGGAAGCAAGGATCGTGTCGAGCTTCTCCATCACTTCATAGTGATACTCGTCCGACTTTTCGATCAGCCAAGCCTGCTCTTTTTCATCGAGCAGCATGTCTTTCAGCGCTTCGTAGTCGTCCATCGGCACCATATCCCACAATCCGCCCCAGTAGAGCGCGACGGGGAACAGGTATTCTTCTTCAAACGCCTTGAGCGCGCCGTTGAGAAAGCGAACGTCGATGAGATTCGACAATTCATTATAGAGCCCGATATCCACACCGAGGAATTTGGCGAGCTTCATCAGGGAATTGAGGCTCAGATCAAGGTTGCGGATATCCATGGCGGAGGAAGCCGTCTTGGTGCCGAAAATGGGGGAGTTGACGAACGCCACGCGGTCAAGAAGATTCTTTTCGCCGTATTCCGCCATATAAGCCGCCGCGACCGAGCCGCCCTGACTGTAACCGAACAGCGAAACTTTTTTCGCGCCGGTCTCTTTCAGTACGCCGTCAATGAATTCGTCAAGCTCGTCGGCAACGTCAACAACGTTGCGGCGAAAATCGGTGTAAAAGTTGTAATGGAAGCCGCCGGTTCCTTTGGCGATTTGTCTGAGCGTATAATCCGTGCCGCGGGAATGACATTCGCTCGGCTCATGGGAGAACACCGTGAGCGGGTGATCCTCGGTGCCGTCCGGATTGATGGCGGAGCAATTGAATTCCTCCAGCAGCCGCGGAAACGTCGCGGCAAGCTGACGGTTCATCCATCCGTACTGCCCGGTCATCATACCGAAAAAGATGGGCGGCAGGAGTTTGACGATATCCTCAGCCGTAACGCTGTCATAATACGGCGGAAACATCTCGTAACCGGTCTCATCATAGAGTCCCGAGCCGGTGAACCCGCAGATGAAAATGACAGGGGAGGCGGTTTTGCTCTCTTTCGCATGAACCGAGGTGACAAGGGAAACGGCAAGAATGACGCACATCAGCAGAGAAAGAACTCTTTTCATTCTTAAATCAATCCTTTATATCATATCCTTCATGGAATACAGGCCGGGCTTTTGGTGCTGCAAAAACAGGGCGGCGTTGATCGCGCCCGTGGCAAAAACGGCCTTGGAGCGCGCGCTGTGGCGCAGAGTGATGATCTCATCGTTGCCCGCGAACATTACTTCGTGTTCGCCCACGATGGTGCCGCCGCGGATGGCGTGGATGCCGATCTCGTTCTTCGTACGTCTTTCACGCTTGCTGTGGCGGTCGTATTCATACACAGGCTGATACGATAAGCCTTCGCTCAGCGCGTTGGCCAGCAGCAGCGCCGTGCCGCTGGGGGCGTCGATCTTCTTGTTGTGGTGCGCCTCGATGATCTCAATATCAAAATCGCTCCCCAGCACCTCGGCGGCCTTTTTGCAAAGCTCGCTGAGCAGGTTGACGCCCAGCGACATGTTGGCGGAGAAGAACACGGGGATCTGCGACGCGGCCAGCTGCAGCGAATTGATCTGCTCTTCGCTTAAGCCCGTGGTCGCGACCACGACGGGCTTTTTGTTTTGCAGCGCGTAGCGCAGCACGCCGCTGAGCGCGGACGGATGCGAAAAGTCGATGATGACGTCGACGGATGCGTCAATATCGTCGGCGTTGCCGAAAACGGGGAATGCGCCGTTGCTCTGTGTGTTGATATCCAGACCGGCGGCGATGCGGCAATCATCGCGCTCGGCAACTCGTGCGGCGATGACCTTGCCCATGGCGCCGTTGCAGCCGCTTAACAATATGTTGGTCATTTGATTATTCCTTTCCGAAAAAATACGGGCGGCAGGATGATGCCGCCCAATCCGTTTTGTTATTCCTTGATGAGCCCGTGACGCACCAGCGTGGCGCGAAGCTTTTCGCGCTTTGCATCGGGCATCGCCGCGAGCGGCATGCGCACGTCGCCGACGTCCCAGCCCATCATCGCCAGCGCTTCCTTCACGGGGATCGGGTTGACGTCGATGAACAAATCGTTGCACAGGTCAAGATATTTCAGCTGCAGTTCGCAGCTCTCTTTGCACTTACCCTCTAAATAGAGACTCGGAATGTCGTGCGCGATCTTCGGCGCGACGTTGGACAGCACGGAGATAACGCCCTTGCCGCCCAGCGACATGATCGCCGTGACCTCGTCGTCGTTGCCGGAGTAGATGGTCAGATCGTCGCCGCACAAAGCCGCGACCTGCGCGATGGCGGAAATGTTGCCGCTGGCCTCCTTGGTGCCGACGATGTTACTGAGTTTCGACAGTTCCAGATAAGTGGCGGGCTGAATGTTCATGCCGGTGCGGGAGGGAACGTTGTAAAGAATGATCGGCGTGCTGACGCGATCATTGATGAATTCGTAATGACGGATCAGACCCTCCTGTGAGGTCTTGTTATAGTAGGGGGTGACCATGAGCAGCGCGTCGGCGCCGCATTTTTCCGCGTCGTTGGAAAGCTGCACGGCATAATCGGTGTCGTTGCTGCCGGTGCCGGCGATGACGGGGATGCGGCCGGCGGTATGTTCCACGGCGAAACGGATGGTCTCAACGTGTTCCTCGTTCGTGAGCGTCGCGCCCTCGCCGGACGTGCCGCAAATTACGATGGCGTCGGTTCCGTTTTCGATCTGGAAGTCGATCAGGTCGCCCAAAACGGAGAAATTTACTTTGTTATCGGCGGTGAACGGAGTAACGATGGCAACGCCGGCGCCGGTAAAAATCGTCTTTTTCATCGGGAAAACCTCCAATTAATCCATATAGCCCTTTGCGCAAAGCAGTTCGGCGAGCAAAACCGCGCCGCCGGCTGCGCCTCTGAGCGTGTTGTGGGAAAGGCAGACAAATTTGTAATCGTACTGGGTATCTTCACGCAGGCGGCCGATGGAAACAGCCATGCCGCCCTCTAAGTCGCGCTGGAGTTTGGTTTGGGGAAGATTGTCTTCCGTGAAATAGTTGAGGAATTGTTTCGGGGCGCTGGGCAGGTTCAGTTCCTGCGGCACGCCTTTAAATTCCTGCCAGATTTTGAGGATTTCTTCTTTGCTCGGTTTGTTCTCGAAGCGGACGAACACAGCGCCCATGTGACCGTTGGAAACGGGCACGCGGATGCACTGCGCGGTGAAGTGCGGTTCGGTCGCCGGAACGATGACGTCGCCCTCGATCTTGCCGTAGATCTTCAGCGGTTCGATCTCGCTCTTTTCTTCTTCGCCGCCGATGTAGGGGATGACGTTGTCGATCATTTCGGGCCAGGTGTCAAAGTTCTTGCCCGCGCCGGAGATCGCCTGATAGGTGCAGACCAACACGTCTTTCACGCCGAACCGGTTCAGCGGGAAGATGGCGGGCACGTAGCTTTGGAGCGAGCAGTTGGATTTGACAGCCACAAAGCCGCGTTTCGTGCCCAGACGTTTTCGCTGCGACGGGATAATGTCGATGTGTTCCGGATTCAGTTCGGGAATGACCATCGGCACGTCGGGCGTGTGACGGTGCGCGCTGTTGTTGGAGACCACGGGACATTCGTGCCTGGCGTATTCTTCTTCGAGCGCCTTGATCTCGTCTTTTTTCATATCGACGGCGCAGAACACAAAGTCGACCATGGAAGCGATCTTTTCAACGTCGTCCGTCGCGTTCATGATGACCATTTCGCCGGTTTTTTCGGAGAACGGCTGATCCATCATCCAGCGTTTGCCGCCAACGTCTTTATACTTCTTGCCGGCGGAGCGGGCGCTTGCCGCGAGCACGGTGATATCAAACCACGGGTGGTTTTCCAGCAGCGTGATGAAGCGCTGACCGACCATGCCGGTGGCGCCGACGATGCCGACCTTGTACTTTTTCATTCTGAATACCTCCGAAAAACTGCAAATTGCTTGCATTTGTATATGGTTTGCAATATAATACACCATATAGTAGCATATTTCAAGGTGATTTGCAATGAAAAAATCAGATTTTTATTACGATTTGCCGCAGGAATTGATCGCGCAGACGCCGATCGAACCCCGCGACGCGTCGCGCATGATGGTTGTTGAGCGAAACAGCGGCAAAATTGAGCATAAACACTTTTACGATCTGGTCGATTATCTGACAGAAAAGGACTGTCTGATCATCAACGACACCCGCGTTTTGCCCGCCCGCCTGTTCGGAACGAAGGAAACGGGCGCCGTGGTGGAGTTTTTGCTTTTGACGCAAAAAGAAAACAAGGTGTGGGAATGTGTGGCGGGACCAGGACGAAGAGCCAAGCCCGGCGCCGTTTTCTCCTTCGGGAACGGTCTCCTGACAGGCGAAGTGCTGGAAGTGCTTGAAGGCGGCAACCGTTTGGTCCAATTCACCTGCGACGGCAACTTTTATGAGGTGCTTGATCGGGTAGGGGAGATGCCGCTGCCGCATTATATCACCGAAAAGCTGCAGGATAAGGAGCGGTATCAGACCGTCTATTCCCGCGAGCTCGGCTCGGCCGCCGCGCCGACGGCGGGGCTGCATTTCACCAACGAGCTGCTGGAAAAGATCGAGCGAAAAGGGGTCAGAATCGGCCGCGTCGTGCTGCACGTGGGCTTGGGCACGTTCCGCCCCGTGAAGGAGGAAAACATCGAAGACCATTTAATGCATTCCGAACATTACAAGCTGCCTGCCGAAACCGCCAATCTTATCAACGAAACGCACCAAAACGGCGGGCGCGTGATCGCCGTCGGCACGACAACCTGCCGCACGCTCGAATCCGTGGCGACAAAGCTCGGCAGAATCGAAGAGGACGACGACTGGACAAGCATTTTTATTTACCCGGGTTATCGCTTCAAGTGCATCGACGCGCTCATCACGAATTTCCATCTGCCGGAAAGCACGCTGATCATGCTGGTCTGCGCTTTTGCCGGTTATGAAAACACGATGAACGCCTACAAAACGGCGGTCGAAGAACGCTATCGCTTCTTCTCCTTCGGCGACAGTTCGTTCTTCTGCTGACCTCGATGTATTCTATGACAAATCGCTGCTTTTTGTCCATAAACGGCGGGGGAGCTATGGCAACTCATCTAACTTTTTCTTACTGGATTTCAACAAATCGCCGAACTTTATTGAACAAAGTGTTTTTTCCTTTACATCATTGTTTTGCCATTGTATAATTGCTCTATAAAAGTAAAGGAGAGGTAAGTCAATGGATCGATATTTGATTATCAATGCGGATGATTTCGGCATGTGCCGCGCGGCGAACTTCGCCGTGTTTGACCTGCTCAAGAGCGGCGGCATCACGTCGTCCACCATCATGGCTCCCTGCGGCTGGGCGCCGGAAGCCGCCCGTTTCGCCAAAGAGAACCCGCAGTTTGCCATCGGCGTCCACCTGACCACCACGGCGGAATGGACGAATTACCGCTGGGGTCCCGTGAGCGAGACCGGCTGCCCGTCCTTGCGGGATGAAGAGGGCTATATGTTCCATGAAAGCGATCAGTTTGAACTGAACGCCGATCTGGAAGAGACCGAGATCGAGATTCGCGCACAGATCGAAAAGCTGAAAAAGCTGGGCTTGAATCCGTCCCATCTGGATAACCACATGGGTTCGCTTTACGGCATCGCTACCGGTCGCTTTGAACTGCTGCAAAAAACGATCGAGATAGCAGGGGAGTACGGGCTGCCGTTCCGCCTGCCGATGTCGTTCACCGAAGAACAGTTCTCCAACAAGATGCTTGATATTCAGGTCGGCAAGGAAGCCATCACGGGGCTGTTCTCACAGGTGATCGGCTACGCGCAGTCGCTCGGCGTCGCCATGCCCGATTATCTCATGCCCGGCGATTGGGAAGGCCCGCAGGCTGACAGCTTCGAGAATTTCAGAGAGTACATCTTTGAAAAATACCGCAATTTCCCCGAGGGCGTGGTCGAGACCTACATTCATCCGGCGTATGAGACCGATGAACTCAAGGGCACGAGCGGCTGCTGGGAACGCAGAGTGTGGGAATATAAGCTGTTTTCCGACCCGAAAACAAAGCAATTTATCAAGGACATCGGCATCAAGCTGATTAATTACCGCGATCTTGCCGCTATGCGCAGCGGAAAATAATAACGGATAGAGAAAGGTTGTATGCGTTATGAAAAAGTTCGTTGTTTCACTCATCTCGTTGCTTCTGGTTGCGGCGCTGCTGGCTGCGCCCGTGAGCGTCGCCGCCGTTGACGGCAGCGGCGTGGTCACCGAATGCGGCGGGGATTGTGAATACTATCCGACCATCGTCGTGCCCGGTATTCTGCAGACGCAGGCCTATCTGCAGACCGAAGACGGGGAAGACATGCTTTCGTCCGACGGGTCTCCGATCATGGAATCCATGGATATGAAGTATTTTGTCGATTCGGCAAAATTCAAGGATGACATCATGACGATCATTCCGCAGGCGCTGCTCATGCTCCTCACCGGCAAAGACTGCGGTCTGACCAAGCGCCTGACCAAAGTGTTTGACGATAACGTCAAGATGCACTATTTCAATCAGGACGGCACGCGCATCACGCCCGTCAAGATCCAGGACAATTCTTATTCCGTGAAAGAAGCCGAGAACTACAAGGATAAATTCCGCGGCTACCTCGGCAACCCGAATTACACCCAGAAGGACGCCGCGCTGCGTGAAGTGAACGTGAGCGAATACGGCGAGATCGCGGGCTACGACCATCTGTATTTCTTCTGGTATGAATCCTTCGGCGATATTTACGACATCGCGAGAAGATTCAACGATTACGTGCAGCTCGTCAAAGCCCAGACCGGTCACGACAAAGTGAACATCGCGTTCATCAGCCTCGGCGGGGCAGTGGGCACGGCGTATCTGGACGCCTATTTTAACCCCGACGACGTGAACCGCATCGTGTTCATCGCCGCCGCCGTTGACGGCACGACCGTGATGAGCGACGTGTTTGCCGGCAAGCTCACGCTGACCGATTTCAGCCTGCTTTACGGCGATTTCCTGCCGTCTCTGATCGGCACGTTCTCCAAGGAATACGCGTGGCTCGGCGGTCTCGGCGCGGTCGCGCTTCGTCTGCTGCCGAAGAACCGCATTGAATGCCTGCAAAACGCGGTTTACGACACGCTGAAAGCAACGCTCCTCGATCATATGTTCACCAGATGCTCCACCATGTGGGCGCTCGTGCCCAGCAGCGAATATCCGGCACTGTCACAGAAATATCTGTCCGACCCCGATTCCGCGCCGCTGAAGGCTGTGACCGATAAGTACTACAGGGCGCAGAAAAACAACTCGCAGACCATTGCGAACATCGTGAAAAACACCGACGTTGAGATCATGAACGTGTGCGGCTACGGGCTGGATATTCCGGCGATCCTGCAAAGCTACTACACCGAAACGTCCGATAACGTCATCAACACGCGTTCGGCTTCCATGGGCGCGAAGATCGCGAACCCCGGTCAGACCCTCGGCGCTGACTACCGCTGCGCCAAAGACGTGAGCTATCTGTCGCCCGACGGCACCATCGACGCCGGGGCAGGGTATCTGCCCGACACGACCTGGTATGTAAAAAATCAGAGCCATTTCAAGCTGCAGAGCTCCAAAGACGTGATCCATTTCTGCGTCGTGCTTTTGGCAAATTCTGACATTCACGATATTGCGTCCAGCGGCTATCCGCAGTTCAACACGTTCCGCGATTCCGACCATCTGTATTGGTTGGTCGATCAGTTCAGCGACAAAGACGGCAACATGAACGTGTATAAGCTCAACGCCGCCAATCCGACCGATGAGCAGCGTGAAGAGTTCACAGCCGCTTATGAAGAGGCGGTAAAGCTCAAGGCTGACCACGTCTGGAACGCGGAGACCTGCGACGCGTCGATCATGCGTCTTTCGACGATCGCGCGCGAGCTCGGTATTCTGGAAGGCAATTTTGAAACGCAGGATGAATACAACAAGCGCATCAGAAAAACGAAGCTGACCGACACGCTCAGCAAGTTCGTCTACGCGATCTACGGCGACAAGAGCTTCTGGGGATAATCATTAATAAATAATGATAATGAGCCGCGCAGGATTACCTGTGCGGCTCGATTTTTTATGCTTGACAAAGAGGGAACAGCGTGATAGAATAACACTGTCACATATACAAAATAAATGTTTTGTATATGTGGGGTGAGGGCATAATGTTTTTTCGGATCTGCATAAGAAAAGACGCCCATTGCCAATGGGCGCCCTTGTTGTTGGGATTGAATTGTTTAATAGATCGTGACGACCGTTCCGACCGGAAGCAGTTTGAGGATTTGGATCATGTTCTCTTCGGACACCGCCACGCAGCCGCCCGTGTAATGATCCGGATCGCGCCACACGTGAAGGAAGATCGCATTGCCCGCGTACGGCGCACAGCCTTTGTTATAGCCCAAATCAATGAAATAATCATAAACGCCCGGATAATCAATGAGATGTTCGTCCTCGCTGTAATCCGCATCCGGTTCATCGGATTTGTAAATCAACTGATTGTATTTTGTGCCGTGTGAACCCGTTGCACACCAGTACATATCTTCCGTGACCTGCGTGTACGGTAGCAGCGCGCCCGGGTTTTCTTTGATGCCGTAAGCTTCACCGATGACCCAGGTGCCCAGCGGTGTTTTCGTGTCGCCCTCAGCGTGTTTGCCGGGACCGTTCTGACCGATCACGGCGGGACAGTTGAAAATGGGAACATATTTCCCGTCTTCGGCTTCGTAAATAGTTAATTCCGCATAAATGTCAGTTGTGCATTTGATGCCCAATCGGATCTCGCCGTTTCGCTCCGTTGAGATCGGCTGACCGAACAGGGTCTTTTCATACTCATCCTGCGTGCAGATATTGTTGTTCGTCATGTAGCCCTTTTTGGTATTGGAACATGCGGTAAAGCATATGCCGAAAAGAATGATCAGACTGAGGATCATGGCTGCTTTTTTCATATGGAACCCTCTCTTTTTATGATTTGAGAGTATTGTAACATATTTTTATCATTCGTCAATAGATGAAAGGATGTGTTAAGATGCGAAAAGATGAAATTTACTCACTCCCGCAGCCCGTTCAGCAATTTCTGCATGACGAAGAAATCATTTACGGAAAATCCGCGCTGACGGTTTTGGAATACGGCTCCGATCTGCGCACCTTTTTCCGTTTTCTCAAACTTGGCCGCGGCAAGTATCACGCGGATGAATTTGAAAAAATCAATATCACTGATTATACGATCGATGATATCAAAACCATTTCCACTGAAACGATTTATCAGTTTTTATATTTTTGCAATGATACGCTGCACAATTCCGCCCGGACGCGCGCACGTAAGAAATGTTCACTTCGCATGTTCTTCCGCTATCTGGATAAGCGCGGGCTGATCGAAAGCGATCCCTGCGCCAAGCTGGATTCGCCGAATTTCCGCAAATCGCTGCCGAAATATCTTTCTTTGGAAGAGAGCGTCGCGCTGCTGAACAGCATCGACGGGCAATTCTATGAGCGGGATTACTGCATCTTAACGCTGTTTTTGAACTGCGGGCTGCGGCTGTCGGAGCTTGTCGGACTGAATCTGAGCAGCTTTCGCCCGGACGGCACCATGCGCGTGCTCGGCAAAGGCAATAAAGAACGTATCCTGTATTTGAACGACGCCTGCCTGCAGGCCGTTGACCGCTATCGCCGCGTGCGCCCGAACGACGGGCTGCATGACCGCGACGCGTTCTTTATCAGCCGCCAGAAGAATCGGATCAGCCCCAAAACCGTGCAGCTGCTGGTGAAAAAATTCCTTGAAAAAGCGGGCATTTTTGAGAAAGGCATGTCCGTTCATAAGCTGCGCCACACGGCGGCAACGCTGATGTATCAGCACGGCAACGTCGACGTGATGCTGCTCAAAGAGATCCTCGGCCATGAGAATCTCGCGACCACGCAGATTTACACGCACGTTGCCGACGATCAGGTCAGAAAAGCCATGCAGGCCAACCCGTTGGCTGCGCAGAAAGGAAAATCAGCTCAGCAGCGCGCTGCCGACAGCGCCGCCGAGAAACGATTGGAGAACGATGATGACAGCGGAGACAACGGTGAAGATTAAAAAGCGCGCGCAGTAGGTTTTCACTTCTCCCCTCTCCCCTGCTCTGCCGCCGTTGAAAACGCCGAAAAGCGCGGCCGACATACGAAGGGAATCACCCAGACCGACGACCAGCACCGCGATCTCCGCCGCGAGGAAAGGAAACAGCACAAGAAGGGAAAAAACGACGCCTTTCACCCGATAAACCGTGTAAAGCTGCGCCGCCACCGCGCCGTATATCATGCCTTTGGCGCATGGCAGGCACAGGAGCAGCGGCAGACCGACGGCGCTGAAGCCTGCAAAAAAAGCGATCAGCAGCGTCCCCAGTACTTCGCCGAGGATCGGTGTGAGCCGCACCGACCACTGTTCGTCGGTCAGCTTTTTCACCGCTGTTTCGGCAACCGTTCTCACGTGATAGGCGTTGTTTTTCAGCATCAGACAGCCGCAGAACAGCCCGCAGATAAACAGGACGGAGAGCAGCAGCGTCTGGCGGTTTTCCTTTATCGCTCTGATGCTTTCGCGCGCATATTGCCGCATTTCCCTGATGTTCAAAGTCATTGCGTTCATGGTTTTCTCACTTTCTTTTTTTGATTTTCACTTTGGTTTTCCGATTGGCGACGAGGATGCCGGCGACGACCGAGCCGACGAGCAGCGCCAGACATGGCAGCAGACTGCCGAACTCAAATCTCCGCCGGATCACCGTTGCCGCGATCAGATAGATCACCATCGGCAAAACGGCCGCCAGCGCGCCGTTGACAAGCCCGCTTTTTCGCTCCTTTCTTGTCGCGAACACGCCGCCGACCACCCCGCTGACGCCGGCGGCGCCCAGCAGCAGCGGAAAATACAGGCTCGCGGAAGCCTCTTTTTCGAGTATGACGGCGCTGATCAATAAGCTTAGCAGCGCAAAGACGATCGCTGCGGGAACGCCTGCCGCAAAACGGCCGAGCAGCGAAGCGTTTGGTTTTTTTTGCATAGAAAAAGCCCTCCAAATCTTCTTGGTAAAAGATATGGAGGGCGTTTTGTTTTTATCACACTTATTCTTCTTCGGGGCCGGACTTTTTCTTTTTCTTGGCGTGTTTTTTGCCTTCCGCCTCGATTTTCGCGTTGCGCTCGGCTTCCTGTGCCTCTTTCGCGGCGGCGCGTTCGGCCTCGGCCTTTTCGGCGGCGGTGTTGTTGGTCTGGATCGCCCAGCGAGCGATCTTCATCTTGTTGCGATCCGCGCCGGTTTCGATGATGAGGCTGTCGTCCTTAATGGTGACAACGCGGCCCATGATGCCGCCGATGGTGGTGATCTCATCGCCGATCTGCAGAGAATCGCGCATCTGCTGTTCTTCTTTTTGCTTTTTCTTCTGCGGGCGGATCATCAGGAAATACATGGCGCCAAACAGCAGCACCATCATGCCGACCATCATGAGCGGATTCTGCTGAGCGGTGGAGGTTGTCGCTGCCGCCAGAACGTGCGGAACGATTGCGGTGAAAATCATAAATAATACTCTCCTCTTTGCTTAATGAATTGATTATAACGACTGAAACGAAAATATGCAAGTGTTTTTTATATTTTGTTGCATTATATCCTTCGATCCAACACGTCGATATACCTATTATAAAATGCGGTGAAGGCGCCGTTGTCGAGTTCGTCGCGGATGCGCTGCAAAAGCGTGTTGTAAAAATGCAGGTTATGCATGACGCACAGGCGCATGGCGAGCATTTCCTTGCTCTTAAACAGGTGATGGATATAGGCGCGGCTGTGCTTTTGGCAGGTCGGGCAATCGCAGGTCGGGTCGATCGGCTGTTCATCCAGCGCGTATTTGGCGTTGTTCATGTTGATCACGCCCTCCATGGTGAACAAGTGCCCGTGGCGCGCGTTGCGGCTGGGCATCACGCAGTCGAACAGATCGATGCCGCGGTGAACCGCTTCCAGAATATTGCCGGGCGTGCCGACGCCCATGAGATAACGAATCTTGTTTTTCGGCATGAACGGTTCGACCGCCGAAATGATATGATACATTTCCTCTTTCGGCTCCCCTACCGCCAGACCGCCGATGGCGTAACCGTCCAGATTCAGCTCCGCGATCTCGCACATGTTCTCGATGCGCAGCCGGTCGTAGGTCGAGCCCTGATTGATGCCGAACAGCAGTTGGTGCGGGTTGACGGTGTCTTCCAGCGCGTTGAGCCGTTCCATCTCCGCCTTGCAGCGCTTGAGCCAGCGCACCGTGCGCTCGCAGGACTGCTTGGCGTAATGGTATTCGGCGGGGTTTTCGACACATTCATCGAACGCCATGGCGACGGTCGAGCCGAGATTCGACTGAATTTGCATGCTCTCTTCCGGCCCCATGAAGATGCGCCTGCCGTCTATATGCGAGGCGAACGTGACGCCCTCTTCCTTGATCTTGCGCAGGGACGCCAGCGAAAACACCTGAAAACCGCCACTGTCGGTTAAGATCATGCCGTCCCAGCCGGTGAATTTATGCAGACCGCCGAGCTTTTTGACGGTCTTATCGCCCGGGCGCAGATGAAGATGATAGGTGTTGCAAAGCTGAATTTGACAGTGGATGTCTTTCAGATCATATGCGCTCACGGCGCCCTTGATCGCGCCGCAGGTGGCGACGTTCATGAACGCCGGGGTCTGCACCGTGCCGTGCACGGTCACAAATTCGCCCCGTCGGGCAGTTCCTTCTGTTTTGATGAGTTTATACACTTTCTTTCTCCTCACTGCCGACGATGTTTCTCACCCAAATGCGCTTTTTCAAAAATGCGTAGCCGATCAGGCATTTCAGGATTTCGAGCGACTGCACGATCGGGTATACTTTCCAGATATCCAGATGCGCCGCGTAATACAGCAAAAAGACCGTCGGAACGGAAACCGTCATGACGAACACGCTGTCGTAAATGATGGTGACGCCTGTCCTGCCGCCGCTGCGCAGGGTGAAATAAGACGCGTTGGCGAAGGCGGTGAACGGGAAAAACAGCGCGGACACGCGGATGAAGTACATGGCGTACTCTTTGGATTGAACGGTCGTGTTGTAAAGCAGCGGAACCTTGTAGCCGATCAGCAGCACGATCAGCGTGATGCCGAGACTCATCATCACCGCGAAGACCGAGAGCTTGCGGCAGCTGTCGACCGCTTCTTCAAATTCATTCGCGCCGAGCTGCTTGCCGATGATGATGCCGATGGCGGAACCGAACGAAATGAACGCGATGGTGAACAGATTGACGACGGTCGAAGAAATGCTGTACCCCGCCACGACGCTCAGCCCGTGCAGACTGTAACCAGAACCGATCAGCGCGATACCGCTCGACCAGAACAGCTCGTTAAACAGCAAAGGCAGCCCCTTTTTGGCAATCTCCCCGAGCACATAAGTCGGGATGCGCAGGCTTTTGAACGCGCCGCGCAAAAAGCGGAACCGATCCCGCTTTTTGAAGCAGTAGACCGCCAGCAGACCGAATTCGACATAGCGTGACATCACCGTTGCGATCGCCGCGCCGCGCACGCCGAGCGTCGGAAAGCCGAACTTGCCGAATATGAGCAGATAATTAAAAACGCAGTTGGTGAGGACGGCGGCCATCCCCATGACCATGGGGATAAAGGTCTCATCCGTTTCGCGCAAGGTGGAAGAAAGCGCGGAAGCGAGCGCGAACGGCGCCAGACCCCACAGAATGATCTTCAAATAGGCTTGGGCGAACCGAATGGTCGCCGTTACGTCGACGTGCGGGTCGACGTCATGAATAAATAAACCGATGAGCTGATCGTCCAGCAGAAGGAACAGGAGGAGCGCGATCGCGGAGAGCAGGATGCCGATGCCGACCTTGAAGCGCAGGGTGAAGCGGATGCCGTCGTCATCCTTTTTGCCGTGGTATTGCGCCGTGAAAATGCCCGCGCCGCTCAGCGCGCCGAACACGACCAGATTGAACACGAACAGAATCTGGTTGACGATGGAAACGGCGGTCATTTCCTCCGTGCCGACCGCGCCGACCATGAAGTTGTCCAAAAGGCTGACAAAGTTCGTGATGAAGTTTTGCAGCATCATCGGGATCGACACCGTCAGCGCCATTTTGTAAAACGCGCGGTCGCCAAAATATTTCTTTCTCATGCACCCGTTCTCCAAAAAATGTGTTAGAGCGTTTGGATCTTGATTAAGTCGGTGTTGCCAGATTGTCCATTGGTCACGCCGCCGGTGATCACGATCTTATCGCCGGTTTCCAGCCCGAGATTCGCCTTGACCAGCTTTTGCGCGGAATAGAACAGCACTTCGGTCGAGGGGAAATTGTCGCACATCGTCGGCAGCACACCCCAGGACAGCGCCAGCTTGCGCCACGTCTTTTCGTTGGTCGTGAAACCGACGATATCCATTGGCGGGCGGAAGCGCGACACCATGCGCACCGTCATGCCCGACAGGCTGCACACGGCGATCGCTTTCGCGCCGATGTCGATGGCCATGCCGCAGGTCGCGTGAGAAATGGCGTCGAGCGTGTTCTTTATCTTGAATTCGGAATTGTAAAAGCGCTGTTTGTAGTCGATATTCTTTTCGGTGTTTTCGGCGATGCGCGCCATGGTGGAAACCGCGAGCGCGGGGTGCTTGCCCATGGCGGTCTCGCCGGAAAGCATGATCGCGCTCGTGCCGTCGTATACGGCGTTCGCCACGTCGGAAATCTCGGCGCGCGTCGGGCGGATGTTCTGGATCATGGATTCGAGCATTTCGGTCGCCGTGATGACGCGTTTGCCGAGCAGGCGGCACTTGGTGATGATGTATTTCTGCAGCGCGGGCAGCTCCTCAAACGGAATCTCCACGCCCATGTCCCCTCTTGCCACCATGATGCCGGCACATTCATCGCATATCTCTTCAATATTATCCACGCCGGAGCGGTTCTCGATCTTGGCGATCAGGTCGATATCGTCCACGCCGTTTTCATGCAGGAAGTTTTTCACGTCCAGCATATCCTGTCGGCAGGAAACGAACGAACAGGCGATGAAATCGACGCCGTGCTGCGCGCCGAAGAGCAGATCGTTTTTGTCCTGTTCGCTCAGATAGACCTGATGCAGGCGTTTATTGGGGAAGCTCATGCTCTTGCGGTTAGACAGCGTGCCGCCGATCACCACGCGGCAGACAACGTTGTTACCTTCGATCGCCGTCACCTTGAATTCCATCAGACCGTTGTTGAGCAGGATGCGGTCGCCTTCCGACAGATCGCTCGCCAGCTCTTTATAGCTGACTGAGACGCCGTGTTCGTCGCCTTCCCGCTCGTCGCCGTAAAAGGTGAAAGTATCGCCGTCGCTGAGTGTCACGGAGCAGTCTTTGAAGGTCTTGATGCGGTATTCGGGGCCTTTCGTATCCAGCATGATGGCGATCGGCAGGTTCAGTTCCTCGCGCACCTTTTTGACCAGCGCAATCTTTTCCGCATGATCCGGATAGGTGCCGTGCGAAAAGTTCAGCCGCGCCACGTTCATGCCCGCGAGGCACATCTCTTTGAGCGTTTTTTCATCGGAGCAGGCAGGTCCGATCGTGCAAACGATTTTTGTCTTTCTCATTTTTATCATCCCTCGATTCAGTTACCCGTCATTATAATACGGATTTACGGAATTTTCAAGGTGCTTTTCTTCTGATTTCGCGCACATTTTGCGGATTTCTCTTGTCACGCCGCCTATATTTTGTTATAATATCTAAGAATGAGGTGATGTGAATGCCCAAAGAGTTCTTTTATCTGTTTGCGCCGCTGTTTCTGCTGCTGATCGCAGCGATCGTCCTGCTGGTATTCCTGCTTGTCAATCAGAAAAACGGCAAGGCCGACAACGAGCGCACGGAACGCAAGCTGGCGGACGAATTCGAACGAAGCCGTCGGGAAACCGCCCAAAGCCTCAACGATATGAACACCCGCCTGCAGCAGATGACGCAAACCAACGCCGAATCGCAAACGCGCATGACGAACGCGCTCAACGAATCGCTGAACACGATCCGCCTGAACAACATGGAGCAGAACGAGCGAAACGCGCGCGTGTTTTCCGAAACAATGAACCAGATGCGCGAGAGCAACGAAAAAAAGCTCGATCAGATGCGGGAAACCGTGGACGAAAAGCTGAACGCCACCCTTGCCGCGCGGCTGGATTCTTCCTTCAAAACCGTGTCGGATCAACTGGAAAGCGTGAACAAATCGCTCGGCGAAATGAAGGAGCTTTCCAACGGCGTGACCGCCAACGTCACCTCGCTCAATCGGGTTCTCACCAATGTGAAAGCGCGCGGCACCTGGGCGGAGATTCTGCTGGAAAACCTGCTGGATCAGACGATCCCCGGTATGTATGTCAAAAACTATTCGCCCTTTGAAAACAGCACGGCGCGGGTCGAGTTTGCTGTTAAAATCCCATCGGCTGAAAACGGCTCGATCGTCTATCTGCCGATCGACTCCAAGTTCCCGATGGAGGATTATGTCCGCCTTTGTCAGGCAAGCGAACAGGCCGATTTTGAGGGCGTCGCCGCTGCCAAGAAGGCGCTGACGGCGCGGATCAAAGAAGAAGCCAAGCAGATCAATAAATACATCGTCGTGCCGCAGACCACACCCTACGCCATCATGTATCTGCCGACCGAGGGGCTGTATGCCGAGATCGCCGCTTCGCCGGACGGGCTGCCCGAGCAGCTGCGCAGCGATTACAACATCATGATCGCCGGTCCCAGCACCATCACGGCGCTGCTCTCTTCGCTTTCCATGGGCTTCAAGGCAATCGCGATCAACGAAAAAGCGAATGAAGTGCGCAAGACTTTGGCGGTCGCCAAGGCGCAGTACGATAAATTCGGCGACCTGCTCGAAAAGGCGCGTAAGCGCGTGGAAGACGCCGGTCGTGTGCTCGGCGAAGCGCAGGATCGCAACCGCATCATTCAAAAACGTCTCAAAGGGATCGACGCCCTGGATATCACCGAACAAAAAGCTTTGGAAGAACAATTCTTTGAAGGAGAATGATTATGCTCAAACATGCAGACGTATTGGAAAAACTGACCTTGGAAGAAAAGGCGGCTCTCTGCTCCGGCGCGGATTTCTGGCATCTGAAAAACATCGCGGGGCTTGATCTGCAGCAGATCATGGTGTGCGACGGCCCGCACGGGCTGCGCAAGCAGGGCGCCAGCAAAGAAAATGTGGGCTTGAGCAACAGCTTCCCCGCGGTTTGCTATCCCACCGCCGCGACGTCCGCCTGTTCCTGGGATCCCGCCTTGCTGGAAGAAATGGGCAAATCCGTTGCGGACGAAGCGCTGAAAGAGCGCGTGAGCGTCGTCTTGGGGCCGGGCGCGAACATGAAGCGTTCTCCCCTGTGCGGCCGCAACTTTGAATACTTTTCGGAAGACCCGTTTTTGGCGGGAAGACTGGCGGGCGCGTTCATCATCGGCGTTCAGTCCAAGGGCGTGGGCACTTCGCTCAAGCACTTTGCCGCCAACAGTCAGGAGACCCGCCGCATGACGGTCAGCGCCGTGGTTGACGAGCGCACCCTGCGTGAAATCTATCTGCCCGCCTATGAATATGCGGTCAAGACCGCCCAGCCGTGGACGGTGATGAACGCCTACAACCGCGTGAACGGTACTTACTGCTCCGAAAACGAATGGCTGCAGAACAAAGTACTGCGCGACGAATGGGGCTTTGAAGGGATGGTTGTCAGCGACTGGGGCGCGGTGAACAACCGTGCGCGCGGCGTGAAGAACGGCAACGACCTCGAAATGCCGTTTTCCGGCGGATACAACGACCGCAACATCGTCAAGGCGGTCGAGAGCGGCGAACTCTCCGAAGATGATCTGGACAAAGCGGTCGACCGCGTGGTCGATCTCATCATCAAATCACAGCCCGCTTTGCAGCAGAATCACAGCTGCGATATGGAACAGTGCCACGCGACTGCCCGCAAGGTTGCTTGTGAATCCATGGTTTTGCTGAAAAATGAGGACAGCATCCTGCCGCTTGACAAGAGCAAGAAGATCGCCGTCATCGGTTCGATGGCGAAGCAGCCGCGCTATCAGGGCGCAGGCAGCTCGCAGATCAACCCCACCAGG
>JAFTEL010000004.1 GCA_017453685.1 Clostridia bacterium | reverse complement strand
TACACTGTTAATCCTAATACTTTACTTTTCAAGCCACATGTGCTATAGTGTTCCCAAGGGGGCGAAGGCGCATGAAAAACAAAGAGATAAGATTAACAGAAAACGAACAAGAGTATCTGAAACGAGTTGTGCAGTATGGAGTGCATACGTCACAGGAGGTTCGGAGAGCACGCGTATTGTTGATGCTTGACCGGACAGGAAAATCAGAACACGATCATGTAAGATACAAGCAAACTGCAGAACGAGCTGGTTGTACGGTACAAGCAGTATATAATATGAGAGACGAGTTTATTGCAGAGCATGACATAGAAGCATATTTGACAAGAAAGAAACGAGAAACCCCACCAGTACCGGCAAAGGTAGACGGTATAGTTGAAGCAAAAATCATCGCGCTGGCATGCAGTCAACAGCCGAAAGGATATGCGAGATGGACGCTTCGACTCTTAGCGGAAAAAGCAGTGGAGTTGCAATTGGTTGACAGCATTTCTCACGTTAGGGTTCAGCAAATTTTAAAAAAACACAATATAAGCCTCATCTGAAAAAGATGTGGTGTATTCCTCCTCAGCAAAACGCAGAGTTTGTAGCGCGAATGGAAGATGTCCTTGAGGTCTATGCGCGGCCTTTTGATCCAAAACGACCGGTGGTTTGCATGGATGAAAAACCGTATCAGCTTTTAGACGAATATATCGAACCGATTCCTATGAGCAAAACAAATCATATCGAAAAATATGATTGTGAATATGCTCGAAAGGGATCGTGCTCTATTTTCATGTTTACGGAGCCTCTTGCAGGATGGAGAGAAGCACAGGCTCTGCCTCGCAGAACAGCAACGGACTGGGCAGGAAAAATGAAATGGCTGATTGATGAAGTTTATCCGGTCGCTGAAAAAATTGTTCTGGTCATGGATAATTTAAATACTCATTCTACTGCTTCTTTTTATAAAGCATTTTCTCCGGAAGAAGCTTTTCGTTTGTCTCAAAAACTTGAAATCCACTATACTCCAAAACACGGCTCATGGTTAGACATTGCGGAAATTGAATTGTCGGCTCTAACAACACAGTGTTTACTGGGGGTCAGAATCCCGTCTATTGATGATTTGAACAAAGAACTATTGTCTTGGTCATCAACTCGTAATTTATCTCAAAAGTCTGTTTCTTGGCAGTTCTCTTCTTCTGATGCAAGAATCAAGCTTAAACACCTGTATCCAGAAATAAAGTTTTAGTGTTAACAATATACTACACGCAAAAACCGCACAGCGATCGAATCATCGACCGTCATGCGGTTTTTCACATCTTAAACAAGAAAATCTCGGAGCGAAGTGACCTTCAATTTCGCATTTCGAATTCCGAATTTCGCATTTTCTGCCGTTTTATTGAAACTTGATCGTCAGAATCTTCTTCCCCGTGATCTCGAACGCGACGAAGCCGTCGGCGCCGATGGTCAGGTCTTTTTCGTCCTTTTCTTCGAGCGTGACGAGCCTGACGCTTGACCACGGCTGATCGCTGTAAGCGGGCAGCTCGAATTCCGCCTGCTGGCGCTCGAGCGGGGATTGCGGCGCGGCGGGCGCAAGGCCGCCGTTGAGGCGAATGGCGTTCTTCACCGCGTTGTCGGACGGGTTGAACAGCCGCACGACCCAGCCTTCGCCGTCCTCGCTGCGTTTCACGGCGGAGACGTTCAGGTTTTCGTCCTTCAATTCGATGAAGGAATGGGTCAGCGGCGTCTTGCCGTGGGCGGTGGGCGCCAATTGCGCGGCGGTGAGGTAGAGATTGAAGCGCTCGCTCTCCTGCCAAATGCCCGCTTCTTCCCAGTTGCCCTTGTGCGGCATGAACGCGTAGCGGAACGTGTTCTGCCCGATGCACTGCGAGCCCTTGTCCCAATCGCTGTAATCCTGCATATCGGAGGTGACGCAGATGCGCAGCGGGTAGGAGCGCAGCAGCGTGATATACATGGTTCTGCGTTCGTCGTCGCCCGCTTCAAACGCCTTGATGCCGGTGTTGAACAGCGCCGCGCCGAGCTTGCCGTCGGTGAGGTCGACGAAGGAATTCATCGGGTTCTCGGTCATCGGGATCTCGTCATACAGCGAATAATCGGGCTTTTCGATCGGGCGGGCGATCACGTCGAACTGGCTCTGCGCCCAGGAGTAATCGGCCTTGAGGTCGGTCGGGAACGCCACGCGCAGGTAGTGATCCTCGCAGCGGTTGTTCATCGTGGTCTCGATCTCCACGAGCCGCGAGCCCTTGCGCAGGGTGATGACGGAATCAATGTCAACGGGCAGGCGGTGTTCGCTGCGGGAGCGTTCGTCCGCGCTGCGCTTTTCGGGCAGCATCCAGCGGTAGCTGACCTTGAACGCCGTTTCAAATTCGCCCTGCCGCAGCAGCGTGATGGTCGGGCGTTCGCTTAAAGTCGTGAAGGTCTCGTCGAACTCGGGCGGAATATGGCTCCACGGGTCGCCGATCTCGCCGCTGTCCTTGAAATAACCCAGCGAGGTGTAATTGCGATCGTTCTCTTTGTCGAAAACGTCGAACGTACCGTTGTCGTTGATCGTCACGCGCAGGAATTCGTTTTCCATCACGCGGTCGGAACGCAGCATGGTCACGGGCGTGGTGCCGCGCACGTTGTAAATCGGCTCCATTTTCAGCGTGCGGTAGCCCATGGCGGGAATGTCTTTGACCGTGAGCGCAATATAGAACTGCCGGGTGTGCAGCACGTTGGCAACGTCGTTCGGGTTCTGGATGATCTGGCGGTTGTGGTTGTCGGACGTGATGATCTGGTATTTATAATCGTTGCCGTCCTCGTCCGTGATGCGGAAGGAATCGTGCTTGCCGACCTTCCACTCAAACGGGATCTCCACGCGCAGGTTGATGGTCTCGCTGCGCTTGAACGGCGCGGGGTTGAAGATAACGATGGCGGCGCTGTCACGGCTGAAGCCCTTGAGGTCGATGTCGCCGGCGATATCCATAAACGCGCGCTCGAACACGCATTTGGAGATTTCGGCGGACTGGCGGAAGCGGGCGACCACATCGTCGGACACAATGTCGCGGCCGCAGGCGCCGATGCTGTCGTGGCCGTGGTTCTGCAGCAGATAATTGTAGGACAGATCAAGGAAGCCCTGCGGATAGCTCGCGCCCTCAAACGAGGCGAACACCGCCATCGGCTCGGCGTAGTTGATCAGACGGCGCTCCGTGTCGAAATTCTGCTGCTTGATGTAGGTGCGGGCGGATAAAATCCAGCCACACATCGAGCTGACGGAACCCTTGGTGTAGGGGCAGCGCATTTCGCCTTTGAGTACGGGCGCGTCGGCAGGGAAGCAGTCGATGACGCCCTGCTCCATCTCTTTGAGGGTGGAATGGAACACGCAGGCGTTGGGCAGCGCTTCGTCAAGGTCTTTGATGAGCTGCACCTCGCGCGCGTCGGGGCAGGAGGAATCGTGTCCGTCGCTCCAGAAGCGGTGCGGCGTGGACCAGTCGTTGTCCTGCTCCTTCATCGCCTGCTCGGCGCGGGGCTGGACGTTTTCGTTATGGTATTCGTAGAACGGATGCGTGTACTGATAGTCGAGCTGCCAGTCGCGGTCGATGAGCTTGAAAATGCCATTGTTGTCGTTCCAGAGCATGTCGCGGTTGTTTTCGTTCGACTGGTTGTAATAAACGGGGCGCTGCACGACGTACCAGATATTGTAGCGCGGGCGCTTGCCCAGACGGGAGGCGTAGATGCGCGTGCCGTCGGGGCTTTCCCAATAAAATTCCGACTTCGGCGCGACGTATTCGTTGATGCCGCGGTAGAAGGAGGCAAAGTGGATATCAAAGCCCGCGTAGATCTGCGGGAGCTGCGAGATCTGGCCCCAGCCGAACGGCGAATAGCCGGTTTTGCTCACGCCGCCCATCTCCCGCGCGATCTTGTGGCCGAGCAGCAGGTTGCGGATGAGGGCTTCGCTGCCCACGGTGTATTCATCGGGCAGCGCGAACCACGGGCCGATGCCGATGCGGCCTTCGGAGACGTATTTTTTGAACTTTTCTTTCTTTTCAGGGTACACTTCCAAATAATCCTGCACGGGCATGGTCTGCGAGTCGAGGTGGAAATGGCGGTAGCCCGGCACCTTGTCGAGAATGTCCATGAGCATGTCCAGCATATAGCCGAGCATATACTGCGTGCGCCGCGCGGAAAAGCGCCACTCACGATCCCAGTGGGTGTTGGAAATAAAATGACATTGGATCTTATCTTTTTCGTCCATGTTCGTTCTCCTTAGCCTTTGATTATTTTCATGATCTCTTCAAAATTCTGGCAATAGTGGGTGCAGACCGCCTTGGTGCCGCTGGATTCGATGTTGCCCCCCGCGATGCCCACGGTGGCGTAGCCCGCCAGCCGCACGGAGCAAACGCCCGCACCGCTGTCCTCAATGCCGATCACGCGGCTGCGCTCGGCGAACGCCTGACCCAGCCCCACGACACTGGTCTCGGAATAGAGCCACGGGTGCGGCTTGGGCGACAGCTCGCCCAGCGTGCCCACGCTGCCCTTGCGCAGCGGGAAGCCGGCGGAAATGATGGCGTCGTAAAAATCCTTGGGGTCGCCCATGCCCAGCGTGCGGAACGCGGACAGGATTTCGGGCCACGCTTTTTCGTAAAGCCCCGAGGTCACGAGACCGATCTTCACGCCCATGTTTTTGAGCTCCAGCAGAAAGTCCTTCACGCCCGCGGTCGGGGTGAATGCGCCCTCTTTGCCGCGTCCTGCCATGATCTCTTCCATTTCGCGGTGGGTGTGCTCAAAATAATAGCCGCGCGCCTTTTCAAGCGAAGCGCCGGGGCAGTATTTGTCGATGCAGTACTGCAGGTGTTCCGATACGCTGTGGCCGGAAACGAACGGCAGGTCGGCTTCCTCCAGCTCAAACTTCGGGTTGCCGAGCAGGCTCGCCGTGCTCATCTGAATGATCCAGATCCAAAAGTCTTCGCTACGCACGGTCGTGCCGTCCAGATCCATCAGCACGGCGCTGAGCGGATACTCGATTTTTACGGGTGCAACGGGATAATAGACGGGGTAAGCGATGGCGGATTTGACGCAGGCGAGCGTATGCGTGCCGAACGAGACGAATTCCACCTTGCCGTCGCCCGTCGCCACAACAAATTCCACGCCGTTTTGGCCCGTCATAAATCTGCCGTCCTCGGTGGCTTCGAGCAGATGAAAACCGCTGTCCGCACCGACCGGTCCGAGATCGGGAATGAGAAGAGTTTTGTCAAGAAGCATAAGCATTCGTTCCTTTCCAAACGGAGTCACGTTATTTTACCATGCTTTTCAGGATAAGTAAACATAAATAATGCGGAAGGCGGAATGAATTCCGCGGAACATACCGCTTTTTAGAAAACGTCATCTTGCCGATGCGGCGGCACGGAAGAATCCGTGCCCTACCGATTGTAGGGAACGCATTTTTGCGTTCCGTGAGGGAAGATGCC